>JBIITW010000191.1:0-9216 GCA_044340265.1 Burkholderiales bacterium
AGCCCTTCGCTGTCCGTGGCACGCCACGGCATCTCCACGCTGGTGAAGGCGAACGGCCGCTGGCTGCTGTTCGATACCGGTCGCGCGACGCTGCAGCGGATGTACGAGTGCGGCATCCCGGTTCCGGAAGTGACCGACATCTTCTACACGCACCTGCATTCCGACCATGTCTGCGGGTTGCCCGATCTGTGGATGACCGGCTGGTTCGTCCTGCATCGCCGCCGGCCGCTGCGGGTGTCCGGGCCGCAAGGCACGGCACGCGCGGTGGACGGCCTGCGCGAACTGCATCACTTCGACATCAGCGTGCGGTCGAAGTACGAGACGGCCGAGCCCGCCGGGCGCGCGATCGACGTGCACGAGTTCACCGGCGGCATCGTTTTCGAGGAAGACGGCGTGAAGGTGACGGCGTTCCCGGTCGACCACGGCCCGGACGTGCGCCCGGCGTTCGGGTTCCGGATCGAATGCAACGGCCGCTCGATCGTGCTCTCGGGCGACACCACGCTCTGCGATGGCGTGCTCGAGCAGGCGAAAGGCTGCGACCTGCTGGTGCACGAGATCGCGGCGGCCTCCTCGGCGCAGCTCGCCGCCAACGAGATCACCCGCCGCATCATTTCCATCCACACCGATCCGCAGCAGATGAACGAGATCTGCCGGCGCACCCGCCCCCGGCTGACGCTGCTCAACCACATCAGCGTCTGGCGCGTCACGCAGTACGACATCCTGGCCAAGGTGCGCCACGGCTACGACGGCGAGGTCGAGCTGGCCCACGACCGGATGGAGGTCCTGGTCGGCGACGAGATACGTATCTTCCCGCCCGGCCCGCCCGTGGCCGGCGAAGACCTGATCGTCAGCGATACCCACCGGAGCAAAGATTGAAATCCCCTGCCGTGCGTTTCCTTTCCCTGTCCATCGCGGCATTGCCGATGCTCGCACCGGTGCTGCGTGCCCAGGCGCAGGCCTGGCCGGTGAAGCCGGTGCGGGTCGTCGTTCCCGCAGGGGCCGGTGGGGCAGCCGACATCCTCGCCCGGATGCTGGCCGAACCGATGGGCGCCGCCTTCTCCACCTCGTTCATCGTCGACAACCGGCCGGGTGCGGGCGGCGTCATCGGCAGCGAGATCGTCGCCCGTGCGCCCGGCGATGGCTACACCCTGATGGTTTCGTCGAACACGCTGATCATCGCGCCCAGCCTGTACAAGGTCAGCTACGACGTGCAGCGCGATTTCACGGCCATCGGCTCGATCGCCTCGGCACCGAACCTGCTCGTGGCCAGTCCGGAGCTGAAGGTGAAGACCCTCGCCGAGCTGATCGCACTGACCCGGCGTACCAGCGGCGGCCTCGCGTACGGCTCGCCGGCCGTGGGTTCGGCTGCGCACCTGACCGTGGAGCTGCTGGCTCGCGCAGCAGGCATCGAGCTCGTCCATGTGCCTTTCAAGAGTCCCCAGCAGGCCATGATCGAGACCATCTCGGGACGCATTCCACTCACGGTCGCCGGCGTTTCCAATGCACTGCCCCACCTGCAGGGCGGCAAGCTGGTCGCCATCGCCAACATGGGTGCCGCACGATCGCGGCTGGTGCCCGACGTGCCGACGCCCGCGGAATCCGGCATCAAGGGGGTCGACCTCGTCCTGTGGTTCGGCATGTTCGCGCCGGCATCGACCCCGTCGGCACTGGTTGCGCGCATCAACCAGCAGTTGAATGCCGCGCTCAAGTCCCCGGCAACGCTGACGCGGCTCGAGTCGCTCGGCTTCGACCCGGCCGCGGGCACACCGGCGCAGTTCAACGATCAGGTCCGGCGCGAGGAACCGATGTTCGCCCGGGTGGTCCGCGACAGCGGCATCAAGGCCAACTGACGACATCGGCAGCGCAAAGCCGGAGCATCCCGCCGTTCCCCGCATCGGATGGCTGTTCAGCAGGCCATCCGGCGTTCAGAATGGCGGCGTAGCGGGCGACCAGACCCGCACCGTTCCCCATGGAGGAGTGCCGCATGCCGAACATCGTCCGTCGAGTGATCAACGCCGTCGCATACCTGTCGCGACTGTCGTTCGCCGCAGCCTTTGCTTTTGCCGTCACCCTTGGCGTTTTCCACGCGCCGCTCGCCGCCGCGCAGAAGTGGTCGACGGCCGCGCCGATCCCGGTCGGTGCCGAGGAGATCTACGGCATCGCGGCGGGTGGCAAGCTCTATGTATTCGGCGGCCTCGCACCCGGCTGGAAGCCGATGGGCATGGTGTTCGAGTACGACCCCGCCGTCGACCGTTGGACGCGCAAGCGCGACATGCCGGCGTTCCTGCACCACGTAGCGCTGGCGACGGTCAACGGCAAGATCTACCTGTTCGGTGGCTTCGAGCTGCCCGGCAAGGGGCCAGCCGCGTGGGCGCCGGTCAGCACCACATGAGAATACGACCCGGCAGCCGACAGCTGGCGGGCGATGGCACCGGCACCGATGGCACGCGGCGCGCACAACGCAGTGGTCGTGGACAACCGCGTCCACGTGATCGGCGGTGCGGGCCTGCATCCCGGCTCCAGGGAAACCGCGCTGCATCCGGCCCGTCCGCACCGCGCGCTGGGGACGCACGAAGTGTTCGATCCAGCCACCAATGCGTGGTCGACCCGCGCCGACATGCCCACGCCGCGCAACCATGCCGCAGCCGGCTTCGTCGATGGCCGCATCTTCGTGATCGGCGGGCGCATCGGTTCGGTGTTCATCACCACCGCCTCCAACACCGATATCGTCGAAGAGTACGACCCGGCGACCGACAGCTGGGGACGGCTGCGGGCGCCGATGCCGAATCCCCGCAGCGCGGTGGCCTGGGGCGTGCATGGGGGGCGCATCTATGTCGTCGGAGGCGAGATCCGGCATCGCGATTACTGGGCGACCTATGCGGCAGTCGACGCATTCGACCCGAAGTCGAACAGCTGGACGCGGCTGCCGCCGATGCCGATGCCGCGCCATGGCCTCGCAGCGGACTTCATCGGCAACCGGTTGCATGTGGTCAGTGGTCAGGTTCAGTCGGGCACGAACGCGCCCGGGCTGGTGGCCAACACGGATCGGCATGACGTGCTGACGATCGGCGGCAACTGATGATGAGGGCGGTCGCGCAGGCGGCCTGTCTGCCGCGGCTGGCAGCGCCGGCAGGGCTGGCATGTCTGGCATCTTTGGCGCGGTGGGTGCGGTTCGCCTGCGCGGCAGGGCTGGCGCTGGGCGCAGGTGCCCTCCTCGCGGCGGATGCGCCGGCGACGCCTTCGCGCGCGGCGACAACCAGCGGCAGCGCCAGCTGCGGCGCCGACCTCGCCGGTGCGCGGCGCGTCGAGACCGCGCGCCATGTGATCGCATGGCGCGCCGATCCGCAGAAGATCCCGGTCGGACGGCATTTCGCGATCGACATCGTCGCGTGCGCGAAGCCCGGGGCACCGGCTGCATCGGGCATCGCGGTCGATGCGCGCATGCCGTCCCATGGGCACGGCATGAACTACAAGGCCGGCATCAAGGTGATCGGCGAAGGCCGCTATCGCGCGGAAGGCCTGCTGTTCCACATGCCGGGCAGCTGGGAGCTGGTGTTCGACGTGCGCGGCGACGGCGACAAGGCCGAGCGCGCGACGCTGGCGGTGATGGTGCGGTGAGCGGAGGGCCGTTCGCCGCTTTCCTCGCTGCGATCCTTGTCGCGATCGCTTCTGTTGCCGCTGCCGCTGCCCCTGCCCCTGCCCCTGCCCCTGCCGCTGCGGTGGCTGCCGCCCCCGCTGCCCGGACTTTCTTCAGCCCGGACGAAGTCGCGTCGATCCTGCAGCACGGTCCCTGGCCACCGCGGCAGATGCCCGATGCCAGCAACCGGGTCGCGGCCTCCGCCCGGGCTGCAGCGTTCGGGCAACGGCTGTTCTTCGACACACGCCTGTCGAACAGCGGCACGATCTCCTGCGCGAGTTGCCATGTCCCCGAATGGCACTGGACCGATCGGCGCCCGACCGCCACCGGCCTGGGCGATACCGATCGCAATACGCCGAGCGTGGTGAACACGCGCTTCAATCGCTGGTTCGGCTGGGCCGGTGCCACCGACAGCCTGTGGGCGGCCAGCCTGCGCCCGTTCGCCGACACGCGCGAGATGGGCAGTTCCGAACGCCATGTGGCCGCGCTCGTACGCAGCCAGCCGGACCTCGAATGCGGTTACCGGCAGGTGTTCGGCCAACCGCCGTCGGCAACCGAGGACGACAAGGTACTCGCCGACATCGGCAAGGCGCTGGCGGCGTTCCAGGCGACGCTGGTCACCGGCCGCACGGCGTTCGACGATTTCCGCGATGCGCTGGCGCGCGGCGACAGGGCGGCCCAGGCCCGCTATCCCGAGGCTGCGAAGCGCGGGTTGCGACTGTTCGTGGGCCGCGCACAGTGCAACCTGTGCCACCTCGGGCCGCAGTTCAGCAACGGCGAGTTCGACCAGGTCGGCATCCCGGTGCGACGCGCCGACGGACGCTTCGACTGGGGCCGCTACGACGGCATCAAGGCGGTGCAGGCGAGCCGGTTCTCGCTGCTGGGCCGCTTCAACGACGATCGCAAGGGAGCGACCGGGGAGAGCACGCGCCGGGTCGCGCTGACCGTGGAGGCCTACGGCCAGTTCAAGGTGCCGGGGCTGCGCAATGCCGCGCGGACCGCGCCGTACATGCACGATGGATCGATCGCCACGCTCGCCGACGTGGTGCGCCACTACTCGACGATCACCGACGAGAAGCTGATCCTGGCCGCGCCGCATCCGCATGCAGAGCCGGGCGAGGAACTGCCTGAGCGGCCGACCGGCAGCCTGCTGCGCACGCTGAACCTGGACGCGCGCGAGATCTCCGACCTGGTGGCGTTCCTGGATACGCTGACCGAGACGCGTGCCGGGTCTAACCGGCGGCCGCTCAGTCCGGGCTCGAAGAACTGCCGCTGAAATCCGGGTCAGAGACGATTTAGCCCCTCGGAGATCCGGGTCAGAGACGAATCAAGCGGCTAAATCGTCTCTGACCCGGATTACCCTTACGGTGCGAGTTTCCGCGCGAGGGCGAGCAGCATCGTGTCGTTGCCACGCGCAGCGACCAGCGAAAGGCCGAGCGGGCAGCCGTCGAGGCTGGCCATCGGCAGGGTGACCTGCGGCAGCCGCGCCAGACCGGCGATGCACAGGATCGCCAGTGCGCGGGCGCGGAAGTCGTCGATCTCGGCCGACGGGGCGCCGATCTTCGGGGCGATGCCGGGGGACGTCGGCAGCACGAGAACGGCATTGCCGGCGAGCAGGCGTTCCATCCGGCGCGTGATCTCTTCGCGTTTCGACGCGGCGGCGAGCAGCATGCCGCGGTCGACGGTCGATGCGAAGGCGAAACGTTCCTTCACGCCCGGCCCGAGCTGCGGCTGTTGTTCGGTGATCCATGCGCCGAGCGACTGCCAGGCCTCGTGCGCCTGGATCACGCGAAACAGGTTCATGCCCCAGTCGTCGAGGCCTTCGCTGGCGACGGTCACCGGCTCGGCCTTGCCCAGCACCGATTCGACCTTCGCGACGGCGCCTTGCAGCGTATCGCCGACCGTCCGTCCTGCGCGCTCGAACGCATCGGTCGCCAGCAGCAGGCGGCCCGGCACTGCCGCCGGTGCGTCGTCGCCGAGCAGCACGCGTCCCACCTTCTCGAACAGTGCGGCATCGCGCGCGAACCAGCCGGCGGTGTCGAACGACGGGCCGAGCGGGCAGGCACCCTCGAGCGACACGCGGCCATGCGACGGACGCATCCCGTAAAGGCCGCAGAAGCTCGCCGGCAGCCGCACAGAGCCGCCAGTGTCGCTGCCCAGCGCGAAGTCGACCAGCCGGGCGGCCGTCGCGGCGGCCGAACCGCTGGACGAGCCGCCGGTATCGCGTCCCGGTGCATTCGGGTTGAGCACCGAACCGTAGTGGATGTTCTCGCCGTTCAGGCTGTAGGTCAGTTCGGCGGTCTGCGTCTTGCCGGCGAGCGTCGCGCCGGCGGCGACCAGTTGCCGCACGGCCACCGCGGTCTGTGTCGCGGGAGCATGCGTCTGCAGCCACTTCGGATTGCCGAACGTGCATCGATGCCCTTCGACATCGTAGATGTCCTTCGCGCCGAAGGTCAGCCCGGCGAGCGGGCCGGTGGCCGCGCCCGCGAGCTCGGCATGGGTCTCGCGGACAAACGAGTTGAAGGTATCGCGGTCGAGGATGGAGGACATGGCAGGCCGGAAGGATTGGATGGGAGTCAGGGACGGAAGAGGGTAACCGGCTGGCGCGAAAAGGTCATCCGGCCGTTCTTGAAGCCCATCAGCACTGGCGGCAGTTCGGCCACGGCATGTTCCGGCGCGGTGGTGTCGATCACCACCAGGTCGGCGGCGCGGCCGATGTCCACGCCGTAGTCGTCCCGGCGCAGCAGCTTCGCCGAGCGGCGGGTCACCATCTCGAAGCATTCGCGGATCTCGTCGCGCCGGCCGACATGGCAGATGTTCGCGTACAGGTTGGCCATGCGCAGCAGCGAGCAGTCGCCGAAGGGCGTGAACGGATTGAGGATGTTGTTGCTCGACAGGTTGCCGTTCACGCCATGCGCGAGCAGCTCGTGCACCGGCAGCACGCTGCGCAGCTTCGCATGTGCGCGGTCGCGCCCCATCAGGTAGAGGTCGGTCGCCGGCAGCACGGTCACCGCCACGCCGGCCTCGGCCAGCGTCTTCGCGATGCGGGTGAAGCGCTCCGGCTCGACCAGCGCGAGCTTGGTGACATGGCCGATCGCGACGCGTCCGCCGTAGCCATGCTTGTCGGTCATCGCGCACACATACTCGATGTCCATGTGGTCGGTGGCCATGCCGAAGTCGAGGTGCATGTCGATGTCGGCATCGAACTCGCGCGCGATGTCGAAGATGCGGTCGATCTGCGCATGCGGGTCGCTGTCGCAGTAGGGCGCGGCACCGATCACGCGCGCACCCTGCTTCATCCCCGCGACCAGCAGTTCGTCGGTGCCCGGGTTGTTGAGCAGCCCTTCCTGCGGGAACACGCAGACCTCGATGTCGATCGCCCAGCGGTATTCATCGACCAGCGACATGACGCCATCCAGCCCGCGCAGCCCGACCACCGGATCGACCTCGACATGGGTGCGCATCACGCCGGTGCCCTGGGCGATCGCCTTCTCCAGCGTGCGCCGTGCGCGGCCGGCGACATCCTCGGCCGTGAACGACTGCTTCTGCAGCGCCACCTGCGAGATCGCCTCGTCGAGCGTGCCCTTCTCGGAGGTGCAGCGGTCCAGGATGCAGCTCTTGTCGAGGTGGATGTGCGTCTCGACGAAACTGGGCGCGAGCAGGCGCCCGTCGAGGTCGATCGGCCGGGCTGCTCCGCGCGCGGGCATGACCCCCGCCGGCTCGATCGCCGAGATCCGCCCGGCCTCGATGCCGACATCGAACGTCGCCGCGTAATCGCGGCCGAGAATGCGCGCATTGCGCAACAGGGTATCCATCGCATCCACTCCTTGAGGCTGAAATCCGGGATAAATCGGGTCAGAGACGAATTGCCAGATGGTAAATCGTCTCTGACCCGATTTATTCGGCGCTTCCGGTAAGCTTCGGCGGACATCGTTCGAGGACCTGCATCGTGGCAATACAGACTTCCCGCGCGACGCGCGGCATGGCGACTGCGCCGCACGCCCTGGCCAGTGAATCGGCCGTCGCGGTTCTACGCGAGGGCGGCAATGCGCTCGAGGCGATGATCGCTGCCGCGGCGACCATCTCGGTGGTCTATCCGCACATGAACGGCATCGGCGGCGACGCGTTCTGGCTGGTGCATGAACCGGGCAAGCCGGTGACCACGATCGACGCCTGCGGTCCGGCGGCGATGGCTGCAAGCCGGGAGTGGTATGCCGGGCGCGCGGTCAGCGCGATTCCCACGCGCGGGCCACTGGCAGCGAACACCGTGGCAGGCACCGTCGCCGGGTGGGGGCTCGCGCACCAGATCTCAGGCACGCGGTTCGGCGGCCAGCTGCCCCTGTCGCGCCTGCTCGCCGATGCGATCCACTACGCGGCGCACGGCCACGCCGTGACCCACAGCTACACGAACACCACGTCGACCAAGCTCGCAGAGATCCGCGATCAGCCCGGCTTCGCGGCGCGCTTCATGCCCACGGGCGATGTACCGAAGCCGGGCTCACTGCTGGTGCAGTCGAAGGTCGCCGCGACGCTGTCGCGCATCGCCAGCGCCGGCACCGACGATTTCTATCGCGGCGAACTCGCGGCGAGCATCGCCGCCGACCTGGAGTCACTCGGCAGCCCGGTCTCCGCGGCCGACCTCGCTGCGTACCAGGCCATCGAGCGCCCGCCGGTCCACCTCACCCATTCGCGCGGCACGCTGTACAACATGGCCCCGCCGACCCAGGGAATGGTGTCGCTCGCGATCCTCGGCATCGCCGACCGGCTCGGCCTCGAAGGCGTCCCCGCGGACAGTGCCGCCTATGTGCACAGGATGGTCGAGGCGACCAAGCAGGCGTTCTTCATGCGCGACCGCCATGTCACCGACCCGAAGTACATGACGGTCGATCCGCAGTCGCTGCTGGCGCCGGCGGAGATGGATCGCCGCGCGGCGCGCATCGACCTCGGACGCGCGCTTGCCTGGCCTGCGCCGCAGCCGCCCGCCGACACGGTGTGGATGGGCGTGGTCGATGGTGAAGGGCGCGCGGTCAGCTTCATCCAGAGCATCTATCATGAGTATGGCAGCGGCATCGTGCTCGACGGCACCGGCATCAACTGGCAGAACCGCGGCGCATCGTTCTCGCTCGACCCATCGGCACTGAACACCCTCGAACCCGGCCGCAAGCCGTTCCATACGCTGAACCCTGCGATGGCCCACCTGTCCGACGGCCGGGTGATGGTCTACGGCACGATGGGCGGCGAAGGCCAGCCGCAGACACAGGCTGCGGTATTCACCCGCCATGTCGTCTACGGGCAGGACCTGCAGGCCGCGGTCAGCGCACCGCGCTGGCTGCTCGGTCGCACCTGGGGACAGGCGACGCAATCGCTGAAGGTCGAGTCACGCTTCGATCCGTCGTTGATCGCGTCACTGCGCGCGATGGGCCACGAGGTCGAGGTCTACGGCGCGTTCGACGAGACCATGGGCCATGCGGGGGCGATCGTCGCCCATCCGGGCGGGGTGATCGAAGGCGCGAGCGATCCGCGCAGCGACGGAGCGGCCATCGGCTGGTGAGGGGTGGGGCGGGGGTCAGGTCTTGAGT
>JBIITW010000006.1:0-53442 GCA_044340265.1 Burkholderiales bacterium
GGGGGGGTTGTTTTTTGCCCAACAAACCCAAAAAACCCCCCCCCCCCCCCCGCCCCACCCCTACTGCCGCAGCCCCTTCGGCGCCGTCGGCTGCGAAGTACCCAGTTCATCCGACGCCGGCCGAGTCCCCGGATTGCGCACCGGCACATAGAGCACCGTCGGCCGCGTCCCCGTGGGCTGCGGATACAGGTCCATGAGGTCGTAGACCACGCGCGGCATGTCGGTGGTCACCGGAAAGCCGAGTTGCTTCGCAGAGGCGACGGTGATCGGGAAGTCGTGCGTCCAGCGTCCCTCGCTCATCGCCACCGCGAGCGCCTCGGCCTGCTTGCGCTCCATCCGCCGCGACAGCAGATCGGCGACGAAACTCGCCACCTGCACCCGCGCCTTGGCCGCCATGTCGGCCATGATCAGCGTCTCGTCGCTGGCACGGTCCTTCTTGATCTGAACCACCTGCAGGATCGAAGACGCGGCAACGCCGCCGATCTGCGGATCGACCGGGCCGAGCACCGCATTGCGGTCCATCACGATCTCCTGCGCCGCCATCGCGATCAGCGTGCCGCCACTCATCGCGTAGTGCGGCACGAACACCGTGACCTTGCCCTTGTGGTCAGCCAGCGCCATCGCGATCTGCTCCGCGGCCAGCACCAGCCCACCCGGCGTATGGAGGATCAGGTCGATCGGCTGGTCGTCGGGCGTAAGCCGGATCGCGCGCAGGATCGCCTCTGAATCCTCGATGCCGATCGACGTGGACACCTGCACGCCGAGCACGCTGTCGCGCTCCTGCCGGTGGATCAGCGCGATCACCCGCGACTTGCGCTCGGCCTGGAACTGCTCGACCAGCGCCGCGCGCGCCTGCTCCTGCGACGTGTCGAATCGGCCGGCCACCGCCACCAGGATCAGCCCGATCAGCAGCAGCCAGAACACCATTCGCGCGAAGTGGGCGAGATGGAACCAGATCCCCATCCGGGGACGCAAGGCGGGGTCCATCGCCATCAGGTGTTCCTTCACGAAATGAAGCAGAAAGCAGAGTCAGGCACGGATTTCCATTCGACGCAGAATACGTACCTGCCTGATTGTCTGGTCTGGCTGGACGCTCACCGGGGGCGACCTGACAGGGTGCCCCCGGAAAATCGTCTCTGACCCGGATTAACCGGATTACGCGTCAGAAATACGCCTGGCCCGCCTTCACCGTCGGCTCCCAGTCGCAGGCCGACCACGGTCCGTCGCCCTGCTCGCCGACATAGGCGATACGGCCGGCCTTCTTCGGCACGCGCTTGCCGCTGAACAGGCCCTGCAGCCAGTCCATCACGTAGTCATGGCAGTCCATGCCGCCCAGGTTGGGGATGCCCCACAGCGGGTGGTACTGGTTCTCCATGATCCACATCTCCTTCGGCACCTTCAGGTCGCCGTAGGCCTCGATCGCTTCCTCGAGCGGACAGAGCGGATCGAACTCGCCGGTGACCAGCAGCGTCGGGCACTTCACCTTGTCGAGGTAGCCGCGCACGGTCATCGGCTGCGCCACTTCGACGTCGAACTTTGCCTCGTCGTCGTAGCCGGCCATGTACATGAACATCTGCTTGAAGCGCGGCGAGGACTGCGTGAAGATCGTGTTGTTCGGGTTGAAGCAGGCGACCGAGCTCACCACCGCGGCGGCGCGATGGTCGTAGCTCGACAGGCGCAGGCACCAGTAGCTGCCCATGCTGATGCCGTAGATCGCGATCTTCTTCTTGTCGACTTCCGGCCGCTTCATCAGCCAGCTGATCACCGCGGCGCCGGCGCGCTCGTAGTTGTCGCCGACTGCGCGGATCTTCTGCATGTTCGAGTTGCCCTGTCCCGGGCCGTCGATCGCGATCACATGGAAGCCGCGCGCCAGCGCGATGTTGTGCGAGACCTTCGGGAACACTTCCTTGCTCTGGTCCATGCCCGGCACGTAGATCACCACCGGCGCCTTCGGCTTGCCGGGCAGCATGTGGTACAGGCAGGAGATGGTCTTGCCGTCGTCGAACGGCACCTCGACGCGCTCGATCGGATAAGACGCCGTCTCGATGCGCCGGTCGACCATCTCGTTCAGCTTCTTGTAGAGCGCCTTCTTCACCGGGTGGTTGTCGAAGAAGATCGGGTGCTGGGCCATCCGGTAGCCCTCGACCGCATGGTCGTAGTGGTGCGTGGCGGTCGCATTCGCGCCCATCGCCTGAGCCTTCTTCGCGAGCCGCTCATGGCGTTCGGCCGACTTGCGCCAGACCTTCGGCAGCATCCGGTAGTTGCGCGCGCGCGTGCCGGCCGGCACCTCGATGTCGTCACGCTCGAAGTTCTGCACCCGGCCGCGCATGTTCAGCGCAAGGTCGAGCATCCACTGTTGGTCATCGCGCTGAGTGCGCAGCTTGCGGATCATCGGTCTTTTCCTCCTGGGGGTTTTTGCAGCCCCACGAATATAGCCGAAGCGGTAGCCGGGGTCGGCAAATGGGGCAAACGGGACAAATGGGGGGGGACAAATGGGGTCAGAGACGATTTATCTTCGATAAATCGTCTCTGACCCCATTTGCCCCAACCCCATTTGTCCCATTTATCAGTTCGCGGGGACGCAGCGCTCTTGTGCCCAGGCGCGCAGTTCCTCGATCTTCTCGCTCATCATCACCGACAGGGGTCGGGTGCGGCCGATCTCGTCGAGCAGGTGCCTGGTGGACAGCGGCACCTTGTATGCATGCGCCTCGTACATCGAGGCGACGATCGCCTGTTCGATCTCGGCGCCCGAGAATCCGTCGGCCGCCTGCGACAGCGACGACAGGTCGAAGTCGGTCGGATCGAGCTTGCGCCGCTTCAGGTGGATGCTGAAGATGTCGCTTCGGGTCGCGGCATCGGGCAGGTCGACGAAGAAGATCTCGTCGAAGCGCCCCTTGCGCAGCAGCTCGGGCGGCAGGCGCGAGATGTCGTTCGCGGTGGCGACCAGGAACACCGCCTCCTTGCGCTCGGACATCCAGGTCAGCAGCGTGCCGAGGATGCGCTTGGACACACCGCCATCACCGCCGGACTCGTCCGACGCCAGACCCTTCTCGATCTCGTCGATCCACAGCACGCAGGGTGCCATCCGCGCCGCGCCCTTCAGCGACTCGCGCAGGTTGCGTTCGGTCTCGCCGGTGAACTTGTTGTACAGCGATGCGAAGTCCAGCCGCAGCAGCGGCAACTTCCAGGCGCCCGCCACCGCCTTCGCCGCCAGGCTCTTGCCGCTGCCCTGCACGCCGAGCAGCAGGATGCCCTTCGGCGGTGGCAGCCCTTCGGTGCCCTGCTCGCCGGCGAACACCGCGCGGCGCAGGTTCAACCAGCGCTTCATGTTCGCCAGTCCGCCGACATTGGCGAAGTTGCCGGTGTCGAGCTCGACATCGAGCACGCCGCCGGCCGCCAGGTTCTCGCGCTTGAACTGCACGATGCGGTCGACGTCGGTCATGTTCAGCGAACCGTCGTTGTCCAGCCCCTGCCGGATCAGCCGCCGCACGTCCTCGACCGGGATGCCGGTCAGGTGCTGGGTGACCAGCGCGATCGCCTCCGGATCACCCTTCGGCTTCGCCCGGTTACGCGACTCCCAGAGCTGCGCCTCCTCGCGGATGATCTGCCGGACGCGCGTCGCATCGGGCAGCGCGATCTCGAAGCGCGCCGTCAGATGGTGCAGCTCCGGCGGCAGCTCCAGCTTCGGGCTGACGAACACCAGCGTGCGCGCGCAGCGGGCATAGCCCTGCGCGATCTCCCGGATCAGCCGCACATTGCCCGGGTCTTCCAGGTAGGGATGCGCGTCGAGCAGCGTGTACACGCCGTTCTGCGGCGTCTTGTCGATATGGCGCAGCGCGTCGACCAGGTTCTGCGTGCCGGTGATGCGGTCGGTGCGCATCGTGCGGCGCAGCCCGTCGACCACCGACCACGAGAACGAGGCCCAGCCCAGCAGGTTCGCGCTCTTCTCGATCACCCCGAGCATGCGCGCTTCCTCGGTGGTCTCGATCGTCACCAGCGGAAACCGTGACTCGAGGATAATGGACAGATCCTTCGCGTCGTTCATGGCGCGACCACCTGCGCAGACCCGGCGACATCTTCCAGCCGCCCGAGAAGCTTCTCGTGGATGCCGCCGAAGCCGCCGTTGCTCATCACCAGCACATGGTCCCCGCTACGTGCCTCGGCCACGATCGCCTCGATCAGCGACGGCAGGTGGTCATGGGTGGCGAGCTTCGCCCCGAGCGATGCGAGCGCAGCATCGGCATCCCAGCCCAGGTTCGCGGTGTAGCAGAACACGCGATCAGCCTCGCCCAGGCTCGCCGGCAGCGCATCCTTGAGCATCCCCATGCGCATCGTGTTCGACCGCGGTTCGAGCACGGCCAGCAGCCGGCCGCCACCGCCGCCCATGCCACCACCGACCCGCGCGCGCAGTGCCTTCAGCGTCGCCTCGATCGCGGTAGGGTGATGCGCGAAATCGTCGTACACCGTGATGCCGCCCACCACGCCGCGCGTCTCCAGCCGACGCTTCACGCCCTGGAACTTCGCCAGCGCCGACAGGCTGATACCCGGCGAGATGCCCGCATGCCGCGCCGCGGCGATCGCCGCCAGCGCGTTCTGCACGTTGTGCTCCCCGGCCAGCGACCAGCGCAGGTGACCGAACGACTCGTCGCGGAACCCGACCTCGACTGCCCCATCGGCCGCAGGCTCGCCCGCATGCCAGCCGCCCGCGCTGTTGAAGGCCTCGTTCGGCGTCCAGCAACCGCGCTCGAGCACCCGCTCGAGCGCCTCGGCACGCGCGTTCCAGACGATGCGTCCCGCCCCCGGCACGATGCGCACGAGGTGGTGGAACTGCTGCTCGATCGCAGCCAGGTTCGGGAAGATGTCCCCGTGATCGAATTCGAGGTTGTTCAGCACGACGGTACGCGGCCGGTAGTGGACGAACTTGGACCGCTTGTCGAAAAACGCGGTGTCGTATTCATCGGCTTCGATCACGAAAAACTGAGAGTTGGCGAGCCGCGCCGACACCGGGAAGTCCTGCGCGACGCCGCCGACCAGGAATCCGGGGTTCAACCCGGCCTGCTCGAGGATGAACGCCAGCATCGCGGTGGTGGTCGTCTTGCCGTGGGTGCCGGCGATCGCCTGCACCCATTTGCCGCGCAGCACCTGTTCGGACAGCCACTGCGGCCCGGACGCGTACGGCAGCCCGCGGTTGAGGATCTCCTCCATCAGCGGGTTGCCGCGCGAGACCACGTTGCCGATCACGAACACGTCGGGCTTGAGCCGGATCTGCGAGGGCTCGAAGCCCTCGATCAGCTCGATGCCCTGCTCGATGAGCTGGGTGCTCATCGGCGGGTAGACGTTGGCATCGCAGCCGGTGACCCGATGGCCGGCCTGGCGGGCGAGGACGGCAACCCCACCCATGAAGGTACCGCAGACGCCGAGGATGTGGATATGCATGACAGGGCGAGTTTAGTCGAACGCCCGCCGGTCCGGTCGACCGCGAACACCGAGAGGGCGTTCACGGCTACAGTCCGCGCATGTCCACCCGTTGCAACCTGATCACCGGCTTCCTCGGCGCCGGCAAGACCACCGTGATCCGGCACCTGCTCTCGCAGCGCCCGGCCGGCGAACGCTGGGCGGTGATCGTCAACGAGTTCGGCGTGGTCGGCATCGACGGCACCACACTGGCGGCAGGCAACGCCGATGCCGACCCATCCACCCCTCAGGTGCATGTCGAGATCCGCGAGGTCGCCGGCGGCTGCATCTGCTGCGCGGCCAATGTGCCGCTGCGGGTGGCGATCACCGAGGTGCTGCGCCGGGTGCGTCCCGACCGGCTGCTGGTCGAACCCTCGGGCCTGGGCCATCCGGCGGCGATCCTGGCCACGCTCGCCGCCCCGGGCCTGGCGAAGGCGCTGGTGATCGGCGCGGTGATCTGCGTGGCCGACCCCGCGCGCCCCCTGCCCGGCACCGGGCCGGGCGATCCACTGGACGACACCTGGCATGACCAGCTGGCGATGGCCGACGTGGTGGTCGCCAACAAGCGTGATCGGGTCGACGATGCGGGCTACGCAGCCTTCCTGGCCTATGCCGGCAACCTGTATCCGCCCAAGCAGGCGATCGTACCGGCGGTCGAGGGCCGTATCGCCGCCGACCTGCTCGATGCACCGCGCGCCCGCTGGCGGCCGGCACTGGTCGGCGGGCATGGCATGCACGACCCCGCCACCCCTGCAGACATCGCAGCGCCCGTCGCGGTGCCGGGACTCGGCACCCGCCACGGCGGCGGCTCGGCCGATGCCGCCAGCCTCGGCTGGCTGTTCGACGATCCAGCACGCGCCGGAAAGGTGTTCGACGCCGACCGCGTCGACCGCCTGCTCCTGCAACTGGCCCCGCTGATCAACGACTGCGGCGTGCGGCTGCTGCGCGCGAAGGGCGCGCTGCGCACCGACCACGGCACCCGGCTGGTCGAGTGGTCCTCCGGCCAGATCCGCAGCAGCCCGCTTTCCTTCGACGGACCCTCGCGCTTCGAACTGCTGTTCGCTGAGGCAGACAAGGCAGAGCGGGCAGCCCCGGCAGCCCCGGCGGACGCCCCTTCAACAGACCGGATCGCCGCCATGATCGAGCCGCTGCTGCGCGATGCGCTCGACGGCCCAGGCCCGGGCCTCAGCCCGGACGTTCAACCTTGACGTTCAGCCCTGACCTTCAACCCCGACCTTCAACCCCGCCGTTCAGCCCGCCCCGAGCAGCTTCTTCGCCTCCTCGATCCCCGGGAACGGCACCTTCGAATCGACCGCGCGCTGCAGCATCTCGCGGCCCTCGCGCTCGTCGCCCTTCTTCATCAGCGCGACGCCCAGGTGGTACTTGTGAAGCGCGGCATTCGGGTCGCGTTCCACCGCCCGCCGCAGCACGCGGATCGCCTGCTCGATCTGGCCGTTCTTGAAATGTACCCAGCCGAGCGTATCGAGGAAGGCCGCGTTCTCGGAGTTCTCGAAGCGGTTGGCCAGGCTCAGCGCACGCTTGAAGCTCTCCGGATCGTTGCGATGGTCGACCAGGATCGCCGCCAGGTTGTTCGCCGCGATCAGGTTGTCCGGGCTGCGGCGCAGCACCTCCTCGTAGACCTTCACCGCCGCGTCCCACTCGGCAAACGCCATGTGGAACTCGGCCAGCGCGAGCCGCATGCCGACGTTGTCCGGCAGTGCCGACATGCCGTCCTGCAGCCACTTGATGGCCGCCGGCCGCTGGTTCTGCACCGCCGCCAGCCGCGCCAGGTTCAGGTAGGCCGCAGGCGCACGCGGGTCGAGCGTGTTGACGCGACGGAACGTTGCCTCGGCCTCAGTGAGCGCCTTGCGCTGGATCTGCAGCTCACCCTGGGCCACCAGCAGCGGCACCGAATCGGGACGCGCCTTCACCGCAGCATCCAGCCGGGCGACGGCGGCAGCCGCGTTGCCCTGCGCCAGCAGCGTGTTCACCACCAGCAGCGGCGGCTCCGGTGCGTTCGGCGCGAGCTTGCCCGCCTCCTCGAACTCGACGATCGCACGGTCGAACTGCTTGCGCGCGACATAGAACTGGCCGAGGCGGACCATCACCTGCGGCTGCTTCGGCGCCAGCTGCTTCATCTGCCGGAACGTCTCTTCCGCGCCCGCGTCGTTCTTCTGGGCGATCTGGATGCGCGCCTTCAGGTCACGTGCCTCGAGGCTGTTCGCGTTGGCCTTGATCACCTCGTCGACCTGGCGCGTGGCGGCGGTGAAATCGCCGGATGAAGCGAGGTATTCCGCGAAGACGAAGCGCAGCTGCGGACGGTTCGGGAACATCTCGACCGCGCGGCCGATGGTGTCGCGCGCGAGTTCGGGCTCCTTGTTGATCATGTGCACGCGCGCCAGGGCACCGACGATCGCCGGCGAGTCCGGCTGGTCACGCAGCACCGCGCGCAGGTCGGTGATCGCCGACACCGGGTCGCCGCGGTCGACCGCGAACTGGGCGCGCATCAGCAGCGCCTGGTTGTCGCGCGAATTCTCCTTCAGCACTTCCTCGACCAGCTTCTGCGCCTCGTCGCGCTGGCCCGCCGCAAGCTGCATGCCGGCGAGCTCGACCCGCGCCCGGATGCCGTTGGGCTGCAGCTTGTCGCGCTCGATCACGCCACGGTAGACCTTGATCGCCTCGTCCGCCTTGCCGTTGGCACGAAGGAATCGCGCCAGCTGGAACTGCAGCTCATAGGCGCGGCCATCCTCGGCCACCTGGATGCGTGCCTCTTTCTCGGCCAGCTCCATCGAACGGAAGGTGGAGTTGAACTCGAGCAGCGCCAGGCGGCGCTTCACGTCCTTCTTGTCCGCTGCGATCGAGTCGCGCAGCACGGCCTCGGCCTTGTCGAGCTCCTTGCCGCGCGCATGGAACGCCGCGAGGTTGTTCCGATGTTCGGTGCGCGCCGGCTCGAGCACGATCACCTCGCGCAACTGCTTCTCGGCCGACTCGCGGTCGTTCGCGCGGGTGGCGATCGCCGCACGCACGATGCGCAGCGCCGTGTTCTTCGGCGTGGCAGCGATCGCCTTCTCGAGCACGCCGACGGCCTGCTCGGGACTCTGCGTCGCCATGTACAGGCCGGCGAGGAAGTTGGCCGTCTCGACCTGGCCCGGGTCCTTGTTCAGGATCGCGGTCGCCTCGGCGATCGCACCCGGGATGTCCTTCTTCGCCGCGAGCACCGCCGCCTTCAGGTTGCGTGTCTCGAGGGCGTCGGGCGCGAGCTTGGTGATCTCGGCCAGCGTTTCTTCGGCCTTGGGGATGTCGCCGCCCAGGAGGTAGTAGCGGCCGACACGGGCGCGGGCGGCGACGTTGTTTTCGTCGAGCTCTGCAGCGCGCACGAAGTGCTGGAACGCCCGGCGGAAGTCCTCGCCACCCTTTTCGATGATCAGACCGGCCACGAACGTGGCCTCGGAATTCTTCGGGTCGATCTGCATGGCGTTACGTACTTCCACGCCAGCGGTATCCAGCTTGCCCTGCTCCAGCAGGCCGCGCCCCTTTTCGAGGTGCGACTGAAGGCGTTCTTCCTTGCCACCGCAACCGCCCGCCAGAAGCAAGAATGCGACCGTACCTGCCGCGATCCCGATTTTTGATCGTCCGTACATTATTGACTCCGTAATGCGGTGCAATGTCTGAACATGGCCGGCCAAGCGTCGCTCGCCGGAAAGCTTGAAGGCCTCAGCTGACGCGCGCTCCGAACCGTGCGAGGAAGTCGCGATACGCAAGATCAATACCCTCGGCCAACGCGATCCTGGGCGCCCATCCGGCTGCACGGATACGGGATACGTCCATGAGTTTCCTGGGCGTTCCATCCGGCTTCGAGCGGTCATACACAAGTTGACCCGTAAAGCCGACAACCCTGGCCGTGAGCTGGGCAAGCTCGCTGATCGAAACGTCCTCACCGCAGCCGACGTTCACGAACTCGCCGAGCTCGGATGCCGTGGCGTTTTCGAGCAGAAACACACAGGCATCCGCCAGGTCATCGCTGTAGAGAAACTCCCGCCGCGGTTCGCCCGATCCCCATATCTCGACCGCCTGGCTGCCGGCGCTCTTCGCCTCATGCATCTTGCGAATCAAGGCGGGCAGCACGTGGGAATTCTGCAGATCGTAGTTGTCTCCGGGGCCATACATGTTCGTCGGCATGGCAGCGATGTAATCGGTTCCATACTGGCTGTTGTAGGCTGAACAAAGCTTGATTCCCGCAATCTTTGCGATCGCGTAGGGCTCGTTGGTGGGCTCAAGCAGGCCGGTCAGGAGATGCTCCTCCTTCATTGGCTGTGGCGCGAGTTTCGGATAGATGCAGCTTGAACCCAGAAACAGCAGCCGCCGAACCCCGCTCAGGTACGCGCTGTGGATGACGTTGTTCTGAATGACCAGGTTTTCGTAGATGAACTGGGCACGATAGGTATTGTTCGCCACGATGCCGCCGACCTTTGCAGCCGCGAGCACCACCGCATCGGGCTTTTCGGACTCGAAAAACGCCTTCACCGCCGCCTGATCCAGCAGATCGAGTTCGGCGTGCGTGCGCGTGAGCAAGTTCCCGTAACCGGCCGTCTGGAGTCGACGCAGGATCGCGGAGCCGACAAGTCCCCGATGGCCGGCGACGTAAATCCGGTGCCCGGAGGAAAGAAACTTACTCATTGAAGGTGAATGCCTTGTACCCGTGCTTCTTGATGAGTTCGTCCCGCTCTGCGGAGCGAAGGTCCTCCATGACCATCTCCTTGACCAGTTCGGCAAAGGTGGTACGCGGCGTCCAGCCAAGCTTCTCACGCGCCTTGGTCGCGTCCCCCAGCAGCGTTTCCACTTCCGCCGGCCGGAAATACCGCGGATCGACAGCGACGATCGTACGTCCGGCGCCATCGAGCCCGACCTCGGACACACCCTCGCCCTTCCAGCTGATGGACATACCCAGCTCGGCGGCGGCGATCTCGACGAACTGGCGCACGCTGAACTGCACCCCTGTCGCGATCACGAAATCTTCCGCGGTGGGCTGCTGCAACATCAGCCATTGCATCTCTACATAGTCACGGGCGTGCCCCCAGTCCCGCTTGGAATCCATGTTGCCCAGGTAGAGACAGTCCTGAAGCCCGAGCTTGATCCGCGAGAGCGCACGGGTGATCTTCCGGGTAACAAAGGTTTCTCCCCGGATCGGCGATTCATGGTTGAAAAGAATCCCGTTGCATGCATACATGCCATAGGACTCCCGGTAGTTCACCGTGATCCAGTACGCGTACAGCTTCGCGACTGCATAAGGTGACCTCGGGTAGAAGGGCGTCGTTTCCTTCTGGGGAATTTCCTGCACGAGCCCGTAAAGCTCCGAGGTCGATGCCTGGTAGAAGCGGGTCTTCTTTTCCAGCCCGAGAATCCGGATGGCCTCCAGCAACCTCAAGGCACCCAGCGCGTCGGAGTTCGCCGTGTATTCAGGCTCTTCGAAAGAGACAGCGACGTGGCTTTGCGCAGCCAGATTGTAGATCTCGTCCGGCTGGACCTGCTGCACGATCCGGATCAGGCTGGTGGAATCGGTCAGATCTCCGTAGTGAAGGATGAACCGCCGGTTGGAAACGTGCGGGTCTTCATACAGATGATCGATCCGATTGGTATTGAACAGCGAAGAGCGGCGCTTGATGCCATGGACCGTGTAACCCTTGTTGAGCAGAAACTCGGCGAGATAAGCGCCATCCTGCCCGGTCACGCCCGTGATCAATGCAACCTTGCCATTCGGTTTCGACGGTGCCATTTTTTTCCTTTGCAGATCTGTATATGAGGCGTCTTCAGGCCAACGTGCGCAGCGCGATCAGCGCAACGCTGAACGCCGCAGCCGCAGCCAGCACGTGTGCGCCATTGCGATTCATGCGCATCATCAACTCGCAGCCGTAGAAAAGGATCACCACCTGCACCAGCAGGTTGCCGAGCCGGGCCGTCTCGTCGGCGCCGGAACCTAGCACGAAGCCGGCAATCACGACGAACAGCAGCAGCAGGAAATCCATCGTGTTCGGCGCGAACTGGTCGCGGTCGGCCGCGAACTTGGCAGCCAGCAGCACGCAGATGCCAAGTACCGTGAAGAACGCGCCGACGTAGGGGAAGGCTCCGCCATTCCCCGCCATCCCGCCCGCCTGCCCAGACCAGACCAGCATCGGGATCAGTGCATAGACGGCGAGGCGAGACAGGTATTCGCCCTGCGCCCTGCTTCGCAATGGAATGTAGGCGAGCAGCAGCAGCGCGATCAGGGCCAGCGCCACCTTCGAGTCGAGCGTGAGCTCGGTGACCGAGAACGAGGCCACCACCAAGAAGGCGGGCACCGCGAGGAACACGAACCATCGCGGCAGGACAGCCACGGCATCGCTGTCCCGGATCGAATCGAGGATACCCAGGATCAGCCACTTCCGGCCCGCCACGTCGGCCCGCCAGCCGGTCCGTTCGGCAGCGATCAGCGTGAGGAACAGCAGCGCGGTCAGTCCGAGATAGAGCCCGATGATCACCAGGTCTGACTCGTAAGCAAGGTTGACCGCATTGACCACCATCACGGCCTGGATGGTGTAGATGATCAGCACCGCCTGGTAGTGCTGGAAGCCCATCGCCAGCAGGCGATGGTGGATATGGTTCTTGCTGGCCTTGAACCAGTTCATGCCGCCGTGGATGCGCTGCGCGAACACCGCGATGATGTCGATGATCGGCAGGCCGAGCAGCAGCGCCGGGATCGCCATGCTCAGCGCCGGGTTCACCTTCTGGGTGAGCAGCACCACCATCACGCCCAGGGTGTAGCCGATGAACTGACTGCCCGCGTCGCCCATGAACACCCGTGCCGGATGGGTGTTGAAGCGCAGGAAGCCCAGGATGCCGCCTGCGGCGGCGGCGGCGAATGCCAGGCACTGCCCCCCGCCGGCCAGGAAACCCAGGTAGGCGATCGCCGCAAAGCTCATCAGCGCCTCGCCACTGGCCAGCCCGTCGAGGCCGTCGGAATGGTTGATCGCGTTGATCACGCCGACGATCGCAATGACGGTGAACGGCTTGCCAATCCAGGGCGACAGCGCGATGTCGAACACCGGCAGCGTGGTGACCCAGAGGTCGCCGAAATGCACGATCGGGATCACCGCGATGAACTGGCCGACGAACTTGACCCAGTGGCCGAGCTCCATCGAATCGTCTGCTGCACCGAACGCCAGCAGCACTGCAGCGCCGAACAGGTACCAGGCCACCAGCCCGTCGATCGGCACGAACATCAGCAGGGCCACCAGCGTGCCCACGGCAATGCCCAGCCCGCCGACACGCGGAATCGGTGCGAGATGGACCTTGCGCGGGTCGGGGAGGTCGACCATCCCCAGCCGCGGTGCGAGCCGGATCATCAGAGGTGTCAGGGCTATGCTGATGACGAGGGCCGTCATCATGGCTAGAAGGGCGGTCATTTGCGAATCATCATGGACGTATCGGCCGGCGCGGAGAAAACTGCAGTGGAAGCATCAGTTCGGCAGGTAACCCTGGAGCCGCGGGGTCATGGTGGCCACGAACTGGGCCAGCCGGCGATCGACGTCCTCGATCGCCTCGCCCGGCTGCATCGGCGCCACGAAGCGCACCAGCCCGCCGTCGGTCCGCTGCCGGGTCATCCCGTCGTAGAAGATGAACCACTTGATCGCGAATTCGTTGGTCAGCGTGCGGCCGCGCTGATGAAACCAGTAGTACACGACCTGCGCCTGCTCGCCCTTCTTGATGACCGCCCGGTTGATCGGCAGCGGGCCGCCGTTCGGACCCATGCCCTCGAGGATCTTCTCGTCGAACTCGGTGATGTTCCAGCCGCCACCCGGCATGCACGAGCGCGGGGAGTGGGTGGACACCGTGCCGCGACCCTGGATATCGTGCCAGGCGACATAGAAGTTGATCGAACGATTGCCCTCGTCGCGGTAGTTCGCATAGATGTAGTCATCGAGCTTCAGCACGTCGAGCTCGACGCTGGACAACCGCTCGCGCTGCCCGCGATAGCCTTCGACCGTCAGCGGAAAGTCGAGGAACTCCTTGCGCTCGGGCTTGATCAGCTGGCGCTCGGGGGTGAACTGGGTGGCCAGCGCAGCCACAGCGACCAGTGCCAGCGCCACCCAGAGAGTCTTCGGCACGGCACGGTCGCGCATCACCGCGCCCGGGGGCGGCGGCTCCGGCGGCTCGAGCACGAAGGCATCGCGCAGCGTGCGGCGCGGCTTGGCGAATCGCAGAAGCAGCCACATCTCGGCCAGCAGCATCGTCATGCAGGCCATGAAGATGATCCAGCCCTCGAAGAAGTGCAGGAAGCCTTCCGCCATCTGGATGCCCCAGATGTTCACGGTGACGCCGATGATGCCGATGCGCAGGCTGTTCATGCCGACAGTGAGCGGGATCGTCGACAGGAAGATGATCGCGCGCTGCCACAGTGGCGCGTTGAACAGGTAGGCGGCGATGAAGCCGAGCGTCATCAGCGGGAACAGGTAGCGCAGGCCGCTGCAGGCATCGGCGACCTGCAGCTTGTAGACGCCGAGGTCGATCACGTTGCCGTCGAGGAACACGCTGATGTCGCAAGCGCGGATCACCATCACGCCCAGTTCCGATGAGATCAGCTGCAGGACCTCGGACAACTGGTTGATCATGAAGAACGGCAGCGGAATCATGAACACCAGGATGCACAGCGGCACCAGGATGATCTTGAACGCCGTCCAGCCGGTCAGCGCGAGCACGATGCCGAACAGCGTCAGCAGGAACGCGTACTGTTCGACCACAGTGATGGTCGACAGGTTGGCCAGCAGCAGCATGAACGTGCCTGCGACCACGGCCGCCGGCCCCCACCATGAGCCTTCGAACGGCAGGCGCTCGAGCTTGTCCTTGCGCTGCCAGATCAGGAAGGCGGTGATCGCCGGGACCATGTAGCCGAAGCTGTACTCTTCCAGGTCGCCCCAGACGCGCACCATCGCGTGCAGGCCGACGTGATACGCGGCGTAGAGCAGGCCGGCGCCCACCGCCAGCGCGATCCAGATGAGCAACGGTTGCCGCCAGACGACAATGGCACCGGAAGGCGCAGCCGGCGTATCGATGGCGGTGCCGGTCATCGGCAGGGGGTTGGGAGGAAGCGTTGCACTCATTTAAGGCCTTTGAGAGTCGCCGGGCGCCGCGCAAGCCGGCCTTGCCGGGGCGCTGCCGCGTGGGCAGTGTGCCGATCCAGGATGAAGCCTGGAGTAAGAAAACGACGACAGCACGGCGCCGGCGCTTGTTGCCATGCGAATTCGAGGTTACAACAACCTCCGGCAGTGTACGCAGCAGTATCACCAGCTGAAATGCAGTAATCCACGGGGGGTTACGGACGTTTTCGTCCATTCCCCTCGAATTGTCGCGGCACTTCGCGAATGGACGCCAACGGACGATGATTTCGGTACTGATCCTGACCAGGAACGAGGAACGCGACCTGCCCGGCTGCCTGGACAGCGTTTCATGGTGTGATGACATCCATGTGTTCGACTCGCTGTCGACGGACCGCACCGTGGCGATCGCGCGTAGTCGCGGGGCGAACGTGGCCGAGCGGCCGTTCGACAACTATGCCAGCCAGCGCAACGCGGCACTGACCACGCTGACCTATCGCTACCCGTGGCTGTTCATCCTCGATGCCGATGAGCGCGTCCCTGAAGAAATGGCCCCGGCCCTGCAGGCATTCGTGCGCAGCGCGCAACAGGGGGTATCAGCCGCGCGCATCCGACGCCGCGACTTCCTTTTCGGGCGATGGCTGAAGCACTGCCAGATGTCGCCGTTCTACATCCGCCTGGTCCGGCTGGGTCAGGTGCACTACGAGCGCGAGATCAACGAAGTATTGAAGGTAGACGGGCAGGTAGTGGACCTGCCGGGCCATTTCGACCATTTCCCGTTCTCGAAGGGCCTGGAGCACTGGTTCGCCAAGCACAACGTGTATTCCTCGATGGAAGCGCGGGAACTGATGAAGACGCGCAGCGGCGAGTATCCGCTGTCGCTGAAGACGGCCCTGTTCGGCCGCGATTTCAATGAACGGCGCTTCCACCAGAAGGAACTGTTCTACCGGATGCCGTTCCGCCCGCTGGTCAAGTTCCTGTACCTCTATGGCCTGCGCCGCGGATTCCTCGACGGCATGGCCGGCTTCAGCTATGCGACCATGGCTTCCATCTACGAATACATGATCTCGGTAAAGGTCACCGAACTCCGGCTGGAAGCAGCCGAGCGCGCACGCGCAGCCCCCGCCAGAACCTGAACGGCGAGCGCCGCCCGCACTTCACTCGGCGGAGATCGGCATCACATGTTGCCCTTCCGGTTCGGGAGAACCCGACAGCAGCGAACGTAGCCGTGCAGCCGCTCCATCGATCGTGAACCGCCGCTCGAAGCAGGCACGCGCCCGTTCACCCAGGAAACGCCGCTCCGCGGTGGACAGAGCCGCCCAGCGCTCGATCAGCGAGGTGGCGCCCTCGGCCGTGTCGGGTGCGACCAGACCGCCGCCATCAGCCTCGATCTCGCGCCAGATGTTGACCTCGGTGGAAATGAGCACCGCCTTGCGACAGGCCATCGCCTCGACGACTGCGATGCCGAAGTTCTCCTGGTGCGAGGGCAGCACGAACGCCTCGCAGGCCGACAGCACGCCCCACTTGATGTCGCCGGCCACCATGCCGATCCAGTGGATACGCGAGGCGACGCCGAGTTCGACGGCGCGCGCCTCGAGGGCCTGCCGCCATTGCGTCGCGTCGGGGCCGGCCATCACCAGTTCCAGCCCGGAATCCTGCTTCAAGGCGCGCGCGAACCCTTCGATCAGCAGGTCGCAACCCTTCTTCGGATGGATACGGCTCAGAAACAACAGGAACCGCTTGCCCTTGAGCGCCGGAAACGCGTCGTGGAAGGCATCCACCTGGCCGGGATGCAGCTGCGGCGGAATGATGCCGTAGCCCACCACCTGTTCGCGGGCGCGATACAGCCAGAACGATTCGCGGGCCAATTGACGTTCCGTCTCGCTGGTGAACAGGACCGCTTCGGCATCGCGCAGCACCCGATATTCGGCCCAGGGCCAGAACAGCCACTTCTTCAGGTGCTTGGCCGGGTACTGGCGCTTGAAATACGGGTCGAGCATGCCGTGGGTGAACACGAAATACGGAAACCGCAGTTCGCGCGACGCCCGCCACACCGCATGGGCGTGGTACTGCCAGATGCCGTTGACGATCACCGCATCGAAACGGTGCACATTGCCGCGCAGCCAGGCGAGCAGCCCCGGCGCATAGCGATAGTGCGTGTAGGCCGGGCCCACGGCGTGCACCGGCAGTTCGTTGGCCTTCACCCAGTCTGCCGCCGGATCGTCCAGCGAGCAGATTTCCACCTGGTTACCGTTGCGCAGATGCGCGCGCGCAAACTGCTTGATGCCCTCGATAGGCCCCCCGTTGGCCGGATTCACGGAACTGATGACATGGAGGATGCGCATAATCGGAAAGCCGTGGAGATTGAGCCGGATGCGCCGACGTTGAGGGCGACGATCTGAGAGACGTCCGCAAGCCTACTAATCAGCCGCGAACGCTCATGTGAATAACGACCGCTTCGGATGGAAACTTAGTCAGGTGCGTGGTGGATGCCTGTATACGCAGCGCTCATGCTCAGCACTGCTCGTGCAGTATCACACAGTGTGACACGGTATTTTTCCACACTTTCCAGCCTTTGCTGCGAATCTGTGCGGGCAGGTCAACGCCCGCGCCATACGCCCGTTAGGGCAACCAGCAGGCGGCAAACCGTCCGGCACGCAGCCCGGCCCATTCCTTTTTCCTGCGGGATGGCGATAAATCGCACACGCTCGATTGACACAATCGAGGCGCCCGCCGTGTTTTCTTCACTCGGCAGTCATGACGGAGGTGCTACATTTCTGGGCTACTTCTCAAAAGCTGCAATCTTGCAGGCGCTGCATCTGTGCCGATGACCGTCAGAGCCTCCCAGTACCCGAACTCGCCCCTGCCGCAGCCTGCGGAGGCCGCTTGAAACTGCTGCATGTGATCCGCTCGCTGGATCCTCGCGGGGGCGGTCCGCAGGAAGGCCTCAAGCAGATCGTGCTCGAGATGGGCCGGGCGGGCTGGCCGTCCGAGGTTGCATCGCTGGACGACCCGGCGACGCTTTCGAAGATCGGCTTCCCGGCCCCGGCAATCGGCCTGGGCCCAGGGCGCGGGGGCTACGGCTACGCGCCCCGGGCATCCGGATGGATCCGCGACAATGCGGCGCGGTTCGACGCGGTCATCGTCCACGGGCTCTGGCAATACCACGGCCTCGCGACCTGGAAGGCACTCGCCGCGCTACCCGTGCCCTACTTCGTATTCCCGCACGGCATGCTAGACCCCTGGTTCCGGCGCACCTATCCGCTGAAACACGCGAAGAAGTGGCTGTACTGGCCGTGGGCGGAATACCGGGTGCTGCGCGACGCGACCAACGTGCTGTTCACCTGCGAACAGGAGCGCCTGCTCGCCCGCGACTCGTTCTGGCTCTACCGTGCCAACGAAGCGGTGGCGGGGTTCGGCATCGAGCCACCGACCACCGACGAAACCGCCGACCGACAGGCCTTCCTCGAGGCGTTTCCTGACCTGCAGGGCGAACGACTGCTGCTCTACCTGAGCCGCATCCACCCGAAGAAGGGCTGCGACCTGCTGGTGCGCGCGTTCGCGGCCACCGCAAGCGAGCACGACCTGCATCTGGTGATGGCCGGGCCGGACGATACGGAATGGGGGCCTGCGCTGCGTGAACTGGCCGCCGGGCTCGGTGTCGCCCACCGCATCACCTGGACCGGCATGATCACCGGCGCAGTCAAGTGGGGCGCCTACCATGCCGCGGAGGCCTTCATCCTGCCTTCGCACCAGGAGAACTTCGGCATCGTTGTCGCCGAAGCACTGGCGCTGAAACTGCCGGTGCTGATCTCGGACCAGGTCAACATCCACCGTGAGATACAGGCCTGCGACGCCGGACGAGTCGCCAGGGACACGCTCGAAGGCACGATCGAGCTGATTCGCGGGTGGACCGGCAGCGATGAAAACGCCCGCGTCGCGATGGCCGAACGGGCGGTAGACTGCTTCCAGAAGCATTTCCATATCCGGGCATCGGCCGCACGACTGCGCACGATCGTCTCGGAAGGCATCGCGCGTCACGGCTCACCGGCGCTCGCCGCCTGAACCCCGGCGCCAGTTCCCTGGTTCGCGACTCTGAGAGTAGCGGCAGAAGGTAGCGGCAGAAGGTAGCGACCCATGCGCCTGTCCATCGTTTCCATCAACTATGCGCCAGAGCGCACCGGCATCGGCGTGTACACCGCCGGCATGGCAGAGTTCCTGGCGGCCCGCGGCCATGAGGTGGTCGTGCATTCCGGCTTCACCTATTACCCGGAGTGGGAGAAGCCGCCGGGCGATCGCGGCCGGCTGTACCGGCGCGAGCAGATCAAGGGCGTCGACCTGCGGCGCAGCTACCTCTACGTGCCGAAGCGCCCGACCGCGCTGAAACGGATCATCCACGAGTTCAGTTTCGTCGCGACTGCATCGATCGCCTACCTGCTGGCACCCCGGGCCGACCGCACGGTGATCATCCTGCCGCCGCTCGCGCTGGGCAGCGCAATCGCGCTGATCGCGAAGCTCAAGGGCAGCCCGACCATCCTGCATGTGCAGGACCTGCAACCCGATGCCGCAGTCGAACTGGGCATGCTGAAGCCCGGCCTGCTGACCCGGGTGCTCTACGCCCTGGAGCGGCTCAACTACCGGCTGGTCGACAAGGTCTCGACGATCAGCGAGGGCATGCGCCGGAAGATCCTGGGCAAGGGCGTGCCGCTGGAAAAGACGATCCTGTTCCGCAACTGGGCGAACGACGACACTGTGCGGCCGGGCGACCGGATGACGCCGCTGCGCGCCGAATGGGGCCTGGCAGAGACCGATTTCGTGGTGCTCTATTCGGGCAACCTCGGGCGCAAGCAGGGGCTGGATTCCCTGCTCGATGCGGCCGCACTGCTGCGCGACCGGCCCGACGTGAAGATCGTGATCGTCGGCAACGGCGCGGAGCAGCCCGAGCTCGTGGAGAAGGCGCGGACGATGTCGCTGTCGAACGTGATGTTCCACCCGCTGCAGCCGATAGAGCGGCTGTCGGAACTGCTGGCCACCGCCGACGTGTCGGTGATCCCGCAGAAGCGGGCCGTGACCGACATCGTGTTGCCGTCGAAGCTCTGCAACATCCTGGCCAGCGCACGGCCGGTGGTGGCAGCGGCGCCGCCGACCAGCGACCTGGCGATGATCCTGCGCGACGGCAACTGCGGCATCCTGGTCGAACCCGAGGACGGCAGGCAGATGGCCGAAGGCATCCGCACGCTGGCCGCGGACCGGGCGCGCGCGTCCACACTCGCGGAGAATGGCCGGCGCTATGCTGAGGCGAACCTGCTGCAGAGCGCGGTGATCGGCCGGTTCGAAACCGACGCGCTGGCCGATGGTCGATAATGCTGCCGTGAGTCCGTCCGACCCTTACCTCCGACCGAACACCAGCCGGTCCAGCAAGCTGCAGCGGCTGGTCTGGATGGTCGCCTATCGGTTGCTGTTCCGCCCTTCACTGCGCCCGATGCACGCATGGCGCGGCATGCTGCTGCGCCTGTTCGGTGCAAAGCTCGGCCCCAACCCGCGCATCTATCCGAAGGTGGAGATCTGGGCGCCCTGGAACCTGATCGGCGAAGACCTGGTTGCAGTCGCCGATGGGGCGATCATCTACAACCCGGCGCCGGTCTTCCTCGGCTCGCATTGCGTCGTCTCGCAGGAAGCGTATCTGTGCGGCGCGAGCCACGACATCCGCGACCCGGGCTTCCCCATGATATGGAAGCCGATCCGCATCGAGGCCTATGCGTGGGTCTGCGCACGCAGCACGGTACAGATGGGCGTGACGGTCGGTGAAGGGGCGGTGCTGGCGCTGGGTGCGGTCGCCACGCGTGACCTTGCACCATGGACGGTGCATGCCGGCGTGCCAGCAAAGCAGGTCGGCGTGCGCCCAAGCCCCGCTCGCGCGGAAGGCGCCTGACATGGGCACGCCCTCGATCGGCGGACGGTTCGTGCTGGGGCTGGCTAGTCTTCACCACCTGAACCTTCCGTCGCAGCGGCAGCGCTTCCTGCAGCGTGCCCTCGACCTCGGCGTACGCCACTTCGACGTCGCGCCGATGTATGGCAACGGGCTGGATGAGCGAGAACTGGGCATCGCGTTGCGCGGACAGCGCAGCGCGGTGACGATCGCCACGAAGTTCGGCATCCCCTTCCGTCCCTACGGTGAGTGGTCGCGCCTGCTGTTCCTGCCGCTGCGTATGGGCGATCGCCTGTTGCCCGGCTACCACGCACGGCAGGCTGCGCGTGACTACAGTCCCGGCGCCCTTCAGGCGAGCGTCGAGGCCTCGCTGCGCCGCCTGCAGACCGACCATGTCGACGTCCTGCTGCTGCACGAACCGCCGGCACGCGCGGAGGGCATCGACATGATGGCACTGGCGGACAGGGCCGCGAAGCTGCGCGCCGACGGCAAGATCGGTACCTTTGGCGTTGCAGGTGAGCGAGCTGCATCCGACCCGTGGCCAACGGCACCGGGTATCGACATCATCCAGGCGCCCCTCGACGCCATCGCACCGCGCGTCCCGACCGCCTTCAACGGACGGCACCGCGCCTTCTTCGTCTACCGCCACTATATCGCCGCCTGCCCGAACCGCGAACGATCGTTCGACGAGCACGTGAACGATGTGTGGAACGCGCGTCCCGACATCGACATGCTGTTCGCGACCCGTTCGTTCGAGCGCCTGGAACAGTTCGCGAGGCTGATCACGCGATGAGTGCGCTCGACGCAGACGTGGCGATCCTCGGCTGCGGTATCGTGGGCTCTTACCTCGCCGCACGCCTTGCCGATGCAGGACGGAGGGTCGTGGTGGTCGATATCGCGCGCGGCCCGGGGCAGCCGCCTGCAGCCGCAGCGCCGGAAATCATTGCACGCGATCGCCCCCATGCCGGAATCCTCGATGCCCGTCACCATGAACTTGGAGGCAACTCCGCCTACTGGGGCGGCGCGATGCTGCGCGTGCCGGAGGCCGACACCGGCCCGGTGTTCAATACGCCAACGCTGTCGGCAGCGACCATGGCCCATAGCTACGAGAAGGTGGAGCGCGCACTCGGCTTCCCGCACGAGCCGCAGCGCGAACCCTGGAGTGGCAACGAAGGCATCAGCGCGACACAGGCGCTCGTGCTGCCGTCATCGACCAAGCACATGTTCGCCGCCCGGCTCGCGCCACGGCTCGACCAGATCACCAGTCGATTCGACGCGCACATCGATTCGCTCGACTGCAGCGATGGCACCCTGCACGCGATCGGCCTGCGCGCAGCCGACGGCAGCACAGAGACCCTACGTGCGAAGCAGTGGGTGGTTTGCATGGGCGTCGTCGACTCGAACCTCTTTGCGCAGCGCTTCTCGCGCGAACTGTTCGGGGCGCCGCCCCCAGCCCTGGGGCGCTACCTTCACGACCATGTATCGGTGCCGCTGTTTCAGGTCACCGCTAAGCGCGGTGGCGATTTCCTGCGCACCTTTCCACCGTCGTTCATCGGCGGCTTCCTCGGCGTGCGCCGCTTCGAGTTCGATGCAGGCCCCGGACCCGACGGATGGAATCCGCGTGCCTTTGTACATTTCGTGTTCGACTTCGACAACGTGCCACTTTATGCAGACCTGAAGCGCGTGCTCGCACTGCGCCAGGCGCGCGCGGGCGCAAGCGCGATGATCGGCGCGGGCCTGTCGCTGCTGCGCCACGGCCCTGGGCTGATGCAGATCGGCGCGAACCGGTTCCTAGGTAAGCGCCTGCATGTCCCGCCCGATGTCCCGGTCACTGCGGTGCTCGACTTCGAGACCTTCCCGCACGTGGACAACAGGATCGTGCTCGAGCAAGCGAGCGGGCCAGCGCGCGCGGGGATGCACTGGAACCTGCGCAAGGAAGACTTCGATGCATTCGCGCGATTGGTGCCGTTAGCGGACAGGCTGATGGGTACGCTTGCAAGCACGCATGGTTTTGAAGCCATCGAAAAGTACAAGCGAACTCCGGCCTCCCTGGAAGCCCACTTGAATCTCTTCGGCAAGGATATCCTTCACCTGGGTGGTGGCTTAGCACCCGCGAGAGAAAGCTCTCGTGCCGTACTCGCACAGTCCCATGCGTTTCCGCTCGCGAGCAACGCAAGCGTCATCTCAACCGCAGTGATGGCGCGCGCGAGCGTGGTGAACCCAACCCACACGCTTTTGGGCTTAGCGGAAAGGATGGCGAGCCATCTTGTAGTGGAGTGACGCATCCCTGACTGTGCTTTCCTCGGTAGCGCAATTGTCCTGCCCGAGGGGGCTTTTCCTCGCCATGGAGTCATAAAGATCATCGACAGAACCAGCGATACAGGCTTCAAACATCTGCAATACAGTCATGCACTCAAAGGCGTACCGTCAATTTTTCGGACGATGACTGTCGATGGCAGGACTTACGGCGTTGATCGATGTGATGCATGCGGCTTCGTTTTTTGAAGCCACACCCCCCTCTATTTCCTGAACCTATTGCTCGACCCATGCTCATTCAAAGGAGCATCAGCACAAAGATCATGAAGTTATCTTTCGAGCCACATTCTCGAACACACAAAACATAACTCGCTGTCTGGAAAAGTGTCACTGGGCCTACGCAGAGGAAGCATCTTGTTCGCGGCACTTCCGAACCTCAGTAATGCGCATACATGGGTCATGATTGAAAACGCCCCCTGCCCCCCCGGCTCACTTGAACCTTTTCTCTTGACAGATTCAGGCCAGGCGCCAGCCGTAATGACGCAGACTCGGTTGACGCTCGCTGGGCTTCCCGCATCCGTCCGAGAGCGATCGCCAAGCGCCTTCCGAGCGCACCCAAAGCTCTCAAGTCTTCGTTCGCGGTCGAGGAAAAGCATTGATAGGAATGATGGATCCGATCGGCGCGAGATTGGTGTTAACGTATCCGGGTGCCGAAAGTAGTCGCTGAAAGCCTTTCTCGATCAGCCTGCGCACGCGACTCGCCACACCGAACCGGCGGTTTATTGTTGACACAAAGTTAGGCAAATGCCCCCGAAAATATCGATCGTCACCATTTCGTTTAATCAGGCAGAATTTCTTGAACGGGCAATCAATTCCGTTACGAAGCAGGGATATCCAAATCTAGAATACATCGTTGTAGATCCAGGGTCCTCCGATGGAAGTCGAGAGCTGATCGAACGACATCGTGCTGCTATCAGTGCATGCTGCCTGGATCCAGACAAAGGCCCTTCAGACGGGCTGAACAAGGGTTTTTCCCTCAGCTCTGGTGACATCCTTGGCTACGTGAATGCAGACGATGCACTGCTGCCTGGCAGCTTGAGTTATGTCGCAGATTTTTTCAGCCAAAATGCAGACGTCGATGTTGTTGCTGGCGGCATACGCATCATCGACGCGAAGGATCGCCCATCCCTGCGTGGACGCGCAGCGGATCAGTTCAGCCTCCGCGCCTATGCAGCTGGCATCTGCACAGTAACGCAACAAGCGACCTTCTTCCGAAGGCGCGCCTACGAAGCTGCGGGAGGTTTCAATGTCTTGAACAGGGTCTGCTGGGATGGCGAACTTCTGGTCGACATGGCGCTACATGGCATGAAGTTCGCCCGGACTAATCGAACCTTGGCTGATTTTCGTCTCTATGGGGCGAACATTACCGGATCGCGTGGATACTTGGAAAAGCTCGAAAAGGAGCATGACCGGATTCGGGATAAGCTGCGAAACCAGGGCGTTCCAGTCGCAACCGGATTCGCCCTGAAATTGATGCGGATCGCATACAAGCTCAACGCTGCTCGTCATCTCCGGTACCTTTGGGCGGCCCATCAGCCGAGCGCGCGAAACTCGTTGATCCAGCCATAAAGGCGCGCCTGCGTCGGCGCCACCCTTGTTTTCGTGGGCTGTTCAATGCTCACTCGATGAAGTCTACTGATTCACCCAATCGAGAGCGCCTCCGCGTCCCCATGGGCCAGAATTTCTTGGGCTTTGTCACCCCAGGCGATCCCCGAACCTCCGCGTCAGCATCGACGCTGACATAGACACCTGCGTGTCGTGGGTAGCCATGCCGTATCGATCGCATGGGCACGGGAATGATGTTTATCGCATACGGCCGTCGCGTCGAACCCAGGTCCATCTGTTAGGTTCGAATCCACCATGCTGGACTCAATCCCCGTCCGGTTTGATAAGCGGTACACCAACATAGCAGATCCGTCCGTGACATTTTTGCGAATCGCGTGAGGCTTCTTCCTTCTGCCCGCACGCGTTCCACGTGCCATCGTGTACTTTTCCGAAGCCAGGTTTGTTGAGCTTGAACGGCTGCACAGAAGTACCTCGCAGGCCTCAAGCTCGCGATGAGGACTGCCGATAATCTGGGTTGAGTGGGCCGAGTGGTGCGAAGCCTCCGCCACTGCACCTCCTCCCCGTGCAGTGCCAGATCCTTTCCACGCACTGTCCGGCTCAAGACTTTTCAACTTCGCGCGCCTGCAGCGCGGGCGAGCGTCCGTTCGAAATTGAAAGGACCTATGGTTACTCGAAGAGATTTTCTAAAAACGAGCGCCTCCGCAGCGTCGCTGACCGCGGCGCCTCCCGCATTAGCTTCACGAAATACTGGTGCTTCCACGCGTCGAGGTACGAGGCCCACTCGCAAGCAATCTGAAGGACTGAACGACAGTCGGCGCTTTCTCGACCAAGCCACAATGGGAGCGAGACCTGGCGAAGCAGCCGCGCTCACCGGCTACTTCGAGGACTGGATTCAGGCACAGTTCAGCAAGCCATACACGCCGATCGACCACGAGTTGATGGTGCAGCGGGGATTCGTGAACAATGCCGATGGCCGAAACATCGTCGGCCGGGTGTGCACCTTTGCCCGCTGGGTAAATGAAGACGCGCAGCTCCGGTTCAGGGTTGCGCACGTACTGCAACAGATCGTCGTCTGCGGGCCCCATGCATGGAGCGGGCAACTCGATTCTGGATTGTGGTGGAACGCCCTGATGCAGCGAGCGTTTTCGACTTATCGAGATATCCTTATGTTGGCGGTTACCCATCGCCATATGGGGTGGTACCTGAACAACCGAAGCAATGACGGGGCAGGCGGTCGTTCGCCATCCGTCAATTTTTCGCGTGAGCTCCTTCAGCTTTTTTCGATGGGCGTCGTCAAGCTGAACAGGAACGGCTCAGTCGTACGTGACTCAAGGGGTAATCCCGTTCAGTCTTACGATGCAGGCGATGTGTCGGCTCTGGCCAAGCTACTCGTAGGCTGGAGCGTTCCCGCCGGCACCAACATTGCCGGCAGGGATGGAACCGCTCTAGATGGGTCAATGAGCATCGTGCCAACGATGGCCTATGACGGGCCCGCAGTCACATTTCTCGGAACAGTTTTTCCGCAAGTCGCGACGCCAACTGCAGCCACTGTCCTTTCGCGGGTGAACGCCTGCTTGGACCTGATAATGGCTCAGCAGACCACTGCCGTGTACATCAGCAAGCAATTCATCCAGAAGCTGGTGACGGACTCACCTACGCCCGAATACATCGCGCGCGTAGTTTCTGCTTTCGAGAACAATGGCGGAGGCGTACGCGGCGACCTAAAAGCTGTTGTTTCTGCTGTCCTCCTCGATTCTGACGCTCGCGGAAATTCCAAACCTGCGACCTTTGGGCGGGCTCAAGAATGGATCCTGTCTCTAACGAAGGCAATGCGATATGGCGAGATGGAAACGTTACTGGACCCGGGCCCGTCCACCCAAGCGTTTGCCTGGGTATGGTCGACTGATTATGGAAACCCAATACCCGACATCGTTGGTAGCTTAGGACAAGCGCCAATGACCCCCACGAACGTCTTCAATGATTATCCGTTCGAGTATCAGATAAATGGCGTCGAGGCCCCTGCCGCATCGATGTGGCGAGCTCCTCAAATTCTTGCCAACGTCTCGCGCGCCATGTCGTACACGCCAAACCTAACAGACCCCCTGGCAAGCACACGAAACGACCCCTTCGGTCGCTGGGCACTCTCATGGTTGATCGCGAGGTACGACTCCGTTTTCAGATCGACCAACGGCTCGGCTCAGCAGAAGCAGACTGCAGCAGTCACCACTTGCGCAGATCTCGTCTTTGCCGATCTCAACCAGGGCCGAAGCATGACCAACGCAACGCGCGGCGGGGTCATCGCCTTCATTGACATCGATTGCGCAGCACTTTCAACACGTGAAAAGCTGGGGTGGATGATCAACTTCATTCGCTGCATCCCCGAAAGTGCCGTCGTCATCTAGTGGAGCATTCATATGCCATCAGCAGCATTCAGCGACAAGAAGTACCTCATCATCATGCTCAAGGATGGTGGCGAGGACAGCTATCACACCCTCATCTCTCGGCAGCCAGCGCACGTAGCCGCTTGCATGACTGCTCGACCCAGTCTCGCGTTTACACAGGCTGAGCTGGATTCAACTTATGCTTCATCTAGGCTGAATGGAACCACTTTTTCCTTGCATCCTGCGCTTCAACCTCTCACGGCGATCTGGAATGCTGGAGAAATGGCGATAAGCCATAGGGTCGGATCCATGTTCACGAACGTCGCGACGACTCCGATCTCCACGCTACGAGCAGCAACGAACTCGTCTTACATCGGTCCTATCCTCTATCCATTCGGTATTGGCGCACACGACCGGCAGGGCTTGGCCACCACCTCGATGATCACGCGCGATTATCTTGACACTCAGGGCGTTGTTCGGCAGTTCGCCGAAACGGGCTTCATCGGGCGGCTCGCAACCCGATTTTTCTCCGCAAACGGCTCTTCAGCGTTTCCGGCAGTGATTACGACGGGGCATCCCGGCTCAGTCACGAATCGCATTGCAACCGATTCGTCCAGCAAGCCTGTGCATGTACCAAGCGTCGGCCAACGCTACAGACGAAACTGGACAGGCGCGCCCACCCAGAATCGCGCGCTCGCGCGACTAGATGCAATAATGTCGGAGGCTCGAGGAGAGCCCCGAACCGAAGCCTTCAGGCAGGCAAACCTGATCGCGAATTCAACCATTGCATTCTTTCAACCGATAGTTGAAGCTGGTCCGGACCAATACGCAGTGGATGATTGCTTTCCTGGAAGTGCGACGTCAGGCTGGATCGGCGCCATGCGGACTGTTGCGCGAACGATCGAAGCAGACCTGCGACAGCCCACTTTGCTAAAGCGAACGGTTTTTGTCGCTGCACGCACAATGTATGACACTCACCACCTCCAGGGAAAACTCACAGGCAGTCTTCCAATCATCCATGCAGAGTGGGCAGCGTCAGTCGTTGGCTTCCGAATGGCAATGATGCGACTCGGCCTGTGGAATAGTGTGCTAGTCCTTGATCACAGCGAGTTCTCGCGCACGCTGCAGGAAAACGGGTCTACTGGCACAGACCATGCCTATGCTCGCGACGCGTTCGCATTTGGCGGCGCTGTGCGAGGCTACCGCCCTGGGGTCAGTCCTGGACTCAATGGCATATACCCATCGATACTGTCTGCTACTGGGACAGGCACGTTCGACCTGGTCGGTGGCCAGGCAGGCGGGGGTTCATTGGCTCCGGGCCTGAGTCTGGAGCAATACTGGGACGAACCTTTGCGATGGTTCGGGGCCGACAGCAATGATCTCGCGTCTGTACTGCCTAGACGAGCAGAATTTGGTGAAAGCGTAAATCTCGTGGTCTGAAATTTGGAGAAGCTCTGTATTACCGCGCAAGCAAATAGCGCACGTGACGCGCTAAGTTCAACATGTACAGCTGGCGCGTCACCCCAAGCGAAACGCAGTCGCTACTGGCACACTGATTGCCTGAATCCGTTGGACGACCCGCTACCGTTCGGTGTGGATTTTCTGCCAACAGATATTCTCGCCCCAGCTATCGATTACGGATAGATGCGGAAGTCACTCAGAACTACGAGATTTGGCGAAGCACGCCCCCACGGTTGTGATGTCAACGAGACGCTCATCTTAAAAAATAGGTTCTCGATTTTAAAGAACTCATGTAGCGTTTTTTCAAAGCAAAATTCGGTCAGAATTTCTCTGAAGTAAGTGGCCGAAGGCTAGGATTTTACCAAAGAGCCACCCGGACGAAAAAAGCCATGATTCGGGAAATATTTAGTATTTCCCGGTCCATCGGGAGGCACGTAGGTGTTCATGGAACCAATACAGATGAATTTTCTCGCTGGCCTCGCGATTTTTTTATTTTTGAGCCTTGTCGCTCTTGAAATCGCCGGCCGGCTTGCAGGACTGCATAAGCCACTGCTGTACCTTCGGACCGATTATGGCTACCGCGTAGAGCCAAGTCAGGATCTTCGCATCCTCGGGAAATCCGTCTATTACAACCAGCAGGGGCTGCGCGCTCCAGAGATCAATCTCGTGGCAACCGGCGGTACGGTTCGAATTCTGTGCGTCGGAGACTCGATCACGAACGGCGGAACGGTCACAGATCAAGCTTTTACGTATCCATACGTTCTCGGTGAACTGCTCAAAGAGACGGGGATCGAAGCAGAGACATTGAATGGGTCGGCCAACGGCTGGGCGCTGGAAAATGAAGCTGGATGGCTAAAGGCCCACGGGATATTCAATTCGAACTTCGTAGTACTTCAAGTCGCCACGCACGATCTATTCCAGCGCCAAGCCAAGAGCGAATTGGTCGACCTGAATCCTTCGTTCCCCTCCAGGGCGCCCCGCTTGGCGATCGAAACGCTGGTTCGAAAGATTGTCCTCCCGCGCCTTGGAATAGGGCCGGACACGCGCGACCCAGGGTACGCACCCGGGGTCTACACGGAGCTTGACGTCGAACGCAGCCTCCGCGCCCTCGATCAGATCAGAAAACTGGTCGGAGATGCGGGGGGCACGCTCCTCGTCATACCGATAGAGCAACCTCGACGGTTTGAACCCGTCGATGAACTGACGCTGGAAGCGAAGGCTCGACTGCGGATGTGGGCTGCTCAAAGCAATGTCCCAGTGATCGAGACTGCGCGGGCGATGGAAGAAGACGGCGGGGAAAGGCTTTTCAGGGATCCTATGCACCCGAACGAAAAGGGTAATAGGACGATCGCACGCCTCGTTGCCCTGGAAATTGCACGCAGTCGCACACCGCAGATGTAGTTCGCACACCGCAATCGAGACATATCTCCATGATCATCGAGTGCCCGTACCTTAGAATCGAGACCATCCGACCTAAACCTGGAAATTACACATGATCGCAAGAACCGCTCGAAAAGCACTTTCCAGATTAGGGGTAAGGAAAGCGCTGCTTGGTTTTGGCGCGTACTGGTATCCGGCAAACGAGCCGCATGTCGTTCAGACCACCGTCAGGGGCGTCAAGCTGCTGGTTTTCGGGAACGAAGATGTCGGGCGGCGATTGGTATTCCTGCGCCAGTACGAACCAGACGATACAGACTTCCTTACGAGCCTTGTGCGCCCTGATGACACATGCTTCGATATCGGGGGGAACACGGGTCTCTACGCTATGCTGATGGCCAAACGCGCGACAGCTGGCGTCGTGCATGCCTTCGAGCCCGTTCCGTTGAATCGCCATCTGCTTGCTTCAGGCGCTCTGCTGAACGGCTTCAAGCACATCATCATCAACGAGTGTGCCGTCGGTGCAGAAGATGGCGAGATGAGCTTCTCTGAGGCAGTCGACGGCGCTTATTCCTCACTCGTTCCTGTAGGCAGAAAGTCTGAGCGGAGCACCCTCACAGTTCAGGTCCGTTCGCTGGACAGTTACATGACCTCGTCGGGGCTTCCCAAGGTCGATGTGATGAAGGTCGATGTAGAAGGCGCCGAGCCTCTTGTGTTGCAGGGCGCAAGTGACTTGTTCAGTTCGAGCGAACGCCGGCCTCGCGCTATCATGCTCGAACTGCTGGACATTAATCTCTCCACCTACGGCACAAATGTGACGGAAATCATCGAGCGGATGCGCGCCTTCAGTTATCACCCGTTCGTTGCCGCCACCGGCGAGGGTGTGCGTGCTTTTCGCCCAGAGGACCGAAACCGCGTCACGAACATTTTCTTCCTTACGGAAGATGCAACGCGCTCAATCGGCAAGTAGCCCGTTAACGTCACGGTGCGGGATGGCCTGGCGGAGCTTCGCCAATCCTCTGGTAGACGGCGTGTAAATCACTGCGATCGAACTGGGTCCGGGCACGCCAATATGCACCCATGGAAAGTGCACTCCTGGCCTCCACGGTGGCTCGCTCCAGAATTTCCCGCTGGTCAACCGAAAGCTGGCCAGTAAACTTTGGCTGCTTGCTGCGCTTGAGACGTTCTTCGGCCCAGTTGATCAGCGAGCGCACATGCGCCGCCGCTTCGTCGGGCACTGCCACATCGACCCGCTCGATACGCGCCGAGGGTTTAGCGCGAAAAACAGCAATTCCGTACGGCTCCATATCTAGACGAAGCGTGTTGCCGGTGACGGGTTTCGACTTCCGTTGAGCGACGCGCTCGACTGCGTTCGCGCCGGCCAGCCGTATCGTCACCTGAACTGGATAGCGCTCACGATTGACTGCATAGAACCAGTAAGCGTCCTTCCGAATCGCAGACCATACTGCGACCGGGTCACGCGCGTCGGCCCGAGGTTCGAAGCTGACCGCCGGCAAAAGACGGAACTCGTTGGCGAACTGCCTTACCGGCTCTGCGCCGAAAACATAATTGTTGCCGCCATCACCAAGCCATAGTGCATCGAACTCAGCCAGGGGGATGACGTATCGCTCCAACGCGTGGCGTCCCGTTGGGGCGGCGGCGAAGCTCATCCAGGTCGACCGGGTTGTTTTCGGGAAACCAAGCGAGACTGGCGGCGCAACGACCCCCGTCGCTTCCAGATAGGCAGAATGTGGAATGAACCGCGCGCCCGCACCCTTTGTCGCGAGGAAACCAAGTTTAGAGATATCTAACGTTCGATCTCGAAACCGCACATTGCCGGCCCGTTCGACCTCGCTTCGGCCGTATCTGGGCGTGCCATTAACCAGCACGACCCCTTCAATCTTCTCCAGTTCTCCCACATCCAACCCCATCTCGAGAAGGGTCCGACGATTCGTTACAGTGGGAGGCGGAGCTGCTTCGAAGACGTTTATGTAGAGTCGAAGATCTTTGCGGGATCGTCGAATGCGGTCTCTCGCTTCAACGATCAATTGGGTAATCTTTCGGGCACGCCACGCAATCCATTCTTCACGTAAACGGCCAGTGAGAACCGCGTGCCGAGCCTGCGCCGCAGCCGGTTCCGTTGTCGCCTCGCTTACGCCAACCCGCAGGCCAGTTTCTGCCTCGAACAGGCGAATCGTCGTGGCGTCGTAACCCCAATCCAGCGAACCAAAGTTGTTCAGCCCAGGATTCGCCCAGAACATCACCCGCAAGGCGACGCCTTCAAGGGCAGGTGAATCGGCGTACTCATCGGATAACTCCCCTATGGAACCGATGTACCAGTCTCGAACTTTCCGGTCCAGCGGGTTGTGAAGCGGGGGTGGAGACTTGCGCCTGTTTGTCCCAGGAATGAACCAGCCTGTAGTCCCATCTTTCGACCGCGCGAGCTGCGGTGAATTAGATGGGTCAGCTGACAGCGGCCAGGTCAATTCGTCGCCACGTGGATGAAGTTCAGGGAGCACCTTCATGCCGCGCTGCTCTGCCATCAAGAGCATTCGGCGCAAGTGATCGGATTCCGGACCACCAGAGAACTGCAGATTGAATTTCGAGGGATACAAGGAGAACGTATAGATCTGCACGGATGGCACCACGACGCTGGTTCCGCCGCCGGCGAGCATGTCAAACCAGCGATCGATTGCGATCGTTATTCCCGCTGGCGACTTATCGGGAGCCCCAAAAAGACTAGCAAAACTTCCCCCCTCCTCGTACCAGTGGGCAAAGACGCGATTGCCGGCGGGGAGGCGAGGCTTTGTCTCAGCATCCACCTCGATCCGATAAATCCGTACGCGAGCGAGGGCTGCCCTTCGACCATCATGCGCGTTCACAACGACCAACCGAGGATCACTAGTCCTTGGCCAATAGATGAACTGCCGACTGTTGAGCTGCTGTGATACCGGATAGTCGCCGCCCGTGTCGACCGCGACCGAAACGGGATAGTCAAGCGGCTCACGCTCACGCATTGCCACGCCAAACGTACGCTCGGCGTCGTCCGGGTACTCTATCTCAAGCAGATACGGTGTCTGGGGTACAAGCCCGTCGATTCGGTACGCGAACCAGCTCGGTTCAGGCGCTGCGCTACGGATAGCCTCCGGCAGCCGCTGATAGTTGATCCAGCCAGTGGACCCGCTCTCGCGGTATCGACCTGCAAGAGAGGAAGTGATGCGCGGCGTTCCTCCACCAAAGTAATCCGGCGGCTGCGCCACCGGGTCTACGGAGGCTACGAGGGTGCGCTTTGACGCGTATAGATCGGTGTATCCGACTCTCTTCCCGACAATGTCATAACGCACGTGCACCGCTTCGTTCCAGGGCAGCTCACCCTGCTGGAAAAGCGTGAGGAAATGCTCGCCGGAACGCTCACAAGGAATCTTCACATTCACTCGTGTCACGACATCAGCGGCCGGAAGCTGAACTGGTACACGCTGCTGTATAGCCTTGCCCCACGCAGATCGGACCATCAACTCGACCGCCGAATCCATGTTGCGTGGTCCGTACTGGATCGAGAGGTCTGGACACTCGCCTGCACGAAAGACACGCCGTCCAGGCGGAAGCGCCATGTGAAATGTCTGTTGAGGTGCGGCGTTGGACGGCCTAATAAAGAAGCGCGCCGCATGCAAAAAACCCGTCCAGTAGAAGCGCTCCACGCGAAGCCGGTATGTGCCAGGTCGAAGCCACACGTTTCCGATTCGCTGCTCGCCAGGCACTGGCGTGCCCAAGGCGCCGTGGAACTTGTAGGTTTCACCGGCGCCAACCCCAATCGGCTCAACGGTAAAGGTGGCGCCTGCCCCGTCGCCATCGACTGCCAGCGTATGCCAACCAGCGCGCAGCGCAGTAAAGGAATACTCGACCCAACCATTTATCGGGACACCCTCGCCCCCACGAAGTGAACCAGTCTTGCGTATCCGGCTTGCATTCTCCGGGTCGGTCAGTCCATGGCTCACAAAGTCGGCCACATTGATCACTATCGATAAGCCCGCGACATTGTCGCTAGCCGCCGAGTGAGAGAGTCCGCAGACGCAAAGCAAGAGTGCGGTCAGCAACCGCGTCCACGGTTGGCGTTTATCAACGCTCATACGCGAAGTGGCGGACTTTGTGCATTGCTAAGCTACAAAGGCGACGAAAGAAAGGTTGACGCATTCGCGTTCCTTTTGTCCCAGCCACGCCTTCCAGATCAAGCCAGTCTGCAGGCAAGTCCCACTGCCAGCCCGCTGCAATCGCAGAGTGAACCGCTTTCGCGAAGACGTGCTCAAACCAAACGTCTTGATCGTCGATAAGCGATGTCAATGGCGCCAAGAAGTCGGGTATGAATCGCGGACGAACTACAAAAACGCGGGAATCTGCCCAATTTAGCTTATGGCGAAAGCCGCAAATGATATCCAGGTTTGGCGCGTCTGCCACCTGCTTGAACAGCGCCTCCGGATTGTGCAATTTATAGCGTCCAGTAACCTTAAGAATATGACCCGCACCCGAAATGAGCCGGGAGCGCGCTACGGCGTGATCAACGATAGACATCTCGCCCAAGCCTTTAGCCTTCAACGGGTCAATGCCAGCTGCTTCAAAACTCAGTAATTCAATTCTTCTAGGTGTTCCACCCGCAAACTTCTCCCAGAGCTCACCGAATGGCGTGAGGTCCACGCCAGTGTTCTCACAAAAAACGAGGTTCTTTACAGCGGGATTCCTGGCCCACAATTCGAGCGCGGCAAGGTACTCGTTCGCGCGATGTACTGGATCCGGTCTCGCGGTACTCGAGCTTCCTTGAACATTAATCGCAGCGGTAAGTAGAACAACGACGTTCTGCGCGCTCATGACCACAAGCTCTTTTCGTTTCCGCGCGCCGCTCTCGAACGCATCACTTCAGACGAACGCGAGCGCCGATCTGCTGAAATCGGACGTCCGAGAAGTGTCCGCCGGAAATGACGGACAGAAACTTCGCTGCAAGTCGCCCCTTGAAGCCCATGTTCATATTTATTGGAGAAACCACTTCACACTTAAATCCGCTCTCTTCCAGCAGTCGCCGGAAGCTGCGCTCTGTGAAGAATCGAAGATGCGTCCGATCAAGAACACCTGCATCGCGGTATCTCCAATCTTTCCGGACGATCAGTTCGAACATCACGGGCGCGAAACGGACATTCGGGACAGACGCCACCAGTGTGCCGCCTGGCTTCATTTTTCGCTTGAGCGCCGTCAAGAAACGCGTTGGGTCTGGCATGTGCTCGATCACGTCATTGCAGACCACCAGATCGAAGTGCTCGTCCGGAAGCTGGGATTCTGCTTCTTCAAAGTAGCCAGTCAAGACCCGGCCAATTCGTCCCGCTGCACGTGAAGCTGCGTCAGCATTGGGCTCGATGCCCCATGTCTCACATTCATCGGCAAAAGCACCCAGAAAGCGCCCTTCAGCACAGCCTATATCAAGAGCTGTAGAAAAACGTTCAGGCAAAAAGCCATGCATATCCTGCCGTTCATGGGAGAAATACGCATCGGTCGATGAACCAGGTACGGAGACGGTTGATTCAACGGTCATGAAAACTCGCTATCGGTTAGGCAATGTTTGCGATGGATAACGGTATGCGACGCCGGATACGCCGGCCCGAACAGGCCGAGTCCATCGTCCTGAACCCGCAATGCGCGACCGCGCCCGGACCGGGCCTGCACCGTACCCCCCACGCTTTCTCATTTGTCGCTCGAGAATAAGCACCAGAACTACCGCGCAAGCCATCGCGTCGTAGGTCCGCGCCCCGAGGGCAAATGGACTCATGAATACATGCCACGCGGTATATGTAAAATAAAAGACGAAAATTGGCGTCAGGGCGTCTAGTGGCCGGAAGGAAAAAAGCTCTCGCCCGAATCGAAGGAGCAGAAACAGCAACGTCAAAAAGAAAGCGGTACCCAGGATCCCGCCTTCGACCCATGCCTGAAGCAATTGCGAATGAACGCCCGATGTCGATCGATACTCGACCAACCCATCAGTCGCCGTTCCCCGAAGCCTATCCCTCACCTGCTGAGCGGCTGCCTGCAACTCTGGACTCGAGCTCCAAGAGCCATAACCAATGATTGGAGAGTTCAGTCCAGCTTGGATTCCAAACTGAATACCAAAGCTTCGTCCAACATCGGAGCCTTGATGTCGAACCCGGTCGGCATCGGTCGCATTGTATTGCACGGCTAACCATGCCACGCCCAATGCAATCGTGAGGGCGAGTCCCGCTTTCCAGAGTGCGATCGGCCTGTTCGAAGTTCCCCCACGAAGCCACATAACTGCGGAAATCACGAGGCACACGCCCGCGTGGATTCGGAAGTCCCAATAGACAGATAGTGCAGCGAGGACCGCAAAACCAGCGCTTGCAACTCGAGCTGGGAGAAAGTAACTGAATGCGGCAAACCCAACGGTGAAGTACTCCGCATAACCGCCGTGCTTCCAGAGACTGATCGGGAGGTTATGGACGAGACGCGCGTATAGGACTCCTCCGGCCCCGAATCCCGCAGCAAACCACCAGAGGTTTCTTCGGTCAGCGTACGCAATCAGGGCAAAACTCACGAGGTTGCTGGCCAATACGACTGGGCGAGCCCAACCCCGCATGTACTGGGCAGGCGCAGAACCCCTGATGTAATCGCTGATTACGTATCCGGCAAGGGTGACTAGTATTGAAAGAATAATCAGCCAGAACCACTTCTGCCTGAAAAGAGTCCTCGCCTTTGCATTCCCGAGGGCCACTAGCCCAGCAAGTGGCAAGACCAGTTCGCTGAGGTAAAGCTCCCCAACGATCGACACCTTTATCGGCGCAACCAATCCCGCAAGCAGACTCAGAAGGGCAAGAGGTGTTACCCGGATCTTGCCCAACGGAATGGTTGAAAGCATGTGTGAAGATGCGGTTGCGTAGGGCATAGGGTGGGAAGAATAAATTCGCGCTCGTGCAAGGGACAGTCTGCAACGGCTGATGTCAGGTCACAAGGGGCGGCCTTCGAACCGCGAGCCAGTAAAGCCGACTATAGGCTGCAATGACAATGAAAATCGTCACGGCGCGGCCGAAAACTCCTCCCCACAACCCGATCAGAGGAATGAAGACCACGGCTGCACACGCACTACCCGCGCCACCAATGATGTTGGCCATCGACGTGAAACGGGCATCTCCCCGGCCCAACAATAAGTAGTAAGGCGCGATGCCGAGTGAAGTCAGAAAGTAAACAAGGGTCATCCAGAATAGGAGCGAGCCCACCGCCAACTGCATCTGGGGACCGACCCAGATCTGAAGCAACCAGTCGCCGAAAATAAAAATAGGCAATGCCAGCAGGGCCGAAAACGTCAGATTCAATGCGGCCACCGGCACAATCATGCGCACGATGTCAACCTTCGGGTCGGCAGCGATTTTACGGCTTACTACCGGGAAAATGAATGACAAACCTGCAGACGGAATGGAGTGGATCTGCGACGCCACCTGCATGCAAATGCCGTACACGGCTAGCGACTGTGCACCAAGAACCGCTCCGATGATGAAGCGATCCGCCTGCTGGAACATTGTGGTGGCAATCCCTTGTAGCCAGTTCCAGCCTCCAAAGGAGAAGACCTCACGAACGGTATACGGGTCCCAGATCGGCGTAGAAATGTTGTGGCCAAGTTGCAGCGTGGCAATTCGTATTCGCACGGTCAAGCCAATCAGCGAGCAAGCTCCCCAGGCAACCAGGCCGAGAACGGCATCCCCTGTGATCCATGCACACACGCACGCGACGCTCAAGACAACAAGCCGGACAATGCCGTCCGACATTGCTGCCAGATCGAATCGCTCGCAACCCTTTAGGACGGCGCCGTAGACGCCCTCCAACTGCTGCAAAAGGAGCAGCACGCCGCCCGCTGCGATCCCCCTCGCCACCAAAGTCGGGTCACCCATTCGCGCGAACGCGGTCGATGCAAGCCATGGCGCCGACAGCGCGATGACCGAACCGATGATCGCACCGCCGACAAGCGAAATTGAGGCGGTCTGACGAGCACAGCGCGCCGCCCCAAGTAAGTCGCCTCTTCCGCGGTAGTCTGAAACGTACTTGATCGTGGCGGCACCCATACCCAAGCCTGCGGCGGTATCCAGACCAACGAAAGCCATGACCAGAACCCACAGCCCGAACTGTTCCTTGCCAAGCGCGGCGAGCAGCAGAGGCGTCGCGATGAGCATGGCGATGGGCTGAACAACGTATTGTCCAGCACTCCACCCGAAGGAGAGGAGATGCCGACCGCGCCCTCGTAAAGCTCGTAATAAATTGGCCATTCACGCGTTACCAGAAATTCATGTCGTCACCAGCCGCCATTCGGGGGAAACGTACTCTGACCGGGCAAGACTTGCGCGGAACTATTTGACTAGCAACTATTCGTTCAGCATACAGCGCGTCGCCGTCCGGGCAAGCGCCAATCGGGCGCGGAAAGCACGACCGAACAGAAAAACATCCAGCGACGCCAGGATTCTGACCGCCCGATTGCGCGAGAGAACCGTGATTCAGTTGACGGCAGATCCGCGTCTCATGGCTTAAGCTTCCCCACCCGGCATGCGAGGTCGGCGATCGTTTTCAGGGAGAAACGCAACATGATTCTTGTAACGGGCGGTTGCGGCTTCATTGGCGCAAATTTCATCTTGGATTGGCTACACAGTCATGACGAAGCCTTGATGAATCTGGATAAGCTGACCTACGCGGCAAACGCTGCAAATCTGGTGGAGGTAGCCAGTGACTCTCGCTACAACTTCAGGCAGGTAGACATCTGCGACCGATCCGCAATTCGACGCGCCTTGACCGAGACGCGGCCACGCGCCATTGTTCATTTCGCCGCCGAGAGCCATGTAGATCGATCGATCGCAAGCCCCGGGGACTTCGTACAGACAAACGTCGTCGGTACGTTCAACCTTCTCGAAGAAGCACGGGCTTACTGGACCACGCTGGGGGACGCCGCGGCGAGCGAATTCCGCTTTCTTCATGTGTCCACGGACGAAGTCTACGGCTCTCTAGAGACGGGTGACCCTGCATTCGCCGAAACAACACCCTACGCACCGAACAGCCCGTACGCTGCATCAAAGGCGGCATCGGATCACTTTGCGCGCGCGTACTTCCATACTTACGGCATGCCGGTGGTGACCACGAACTGCTCCAACAACTACGGACCGCTGCAGTTTCCTGAGAAGTTGATCCCCCTCGTGACGCTAAATGCTTCGGAGGGAAAACCTCTTCCCGTTTACGGCACCGGGCGAAACGTGCGCGATTGGCTCTTTGTTCGGGACCACTGCGCTGCCATCCGGCGGGTACTCGAAGCGGGCGTACCGGGAGAGGTATACAACATCGGGGGAGCCTGCGAGAAGTCGAACATCGAGGTCGTCACCGAAATCTGCGGGATTCTCGATGAACTTAGGCCGCTGCCAACTGGCAACGCGCACAGTTCGCTCATCAAATTTGTCGCCGATCGCCCCGGGCATGATCAGCGCTATGCGATCGACTCGACAAAGATCCAAAGAGAACTCGGTTGGGCTCCGGCTTACGAATTTTCGAGCGCCATCAGGTCCACGGTGGATTGGTATCTTGAAAACGAGGCGTGGACTGCGGCAATCCGGTCCGGCGAATACCTAACGTGGATCGACAAACAGTACGGAGAGCGCCTGAAATGAAGGGAATCATCCTCGCGGGTGGGACAGGGTCGCGGCTTTTTCCTGCGACCAAGGCCGTGTCGAAGCAGTTGTTGCCGGTCTACGACAAGCCGATGATCTACTACCCGTTGTCTACGCTGATGATGGCGGGAATTCGAGAAATACTGATCATCTCTACACCTGCGGATACGCCGCGATTTCAGCAGTTGCTCGGGGACGGCAGCGATCTTGGGCTGACGCTCTCCTACGCTGTTCAGCCTTCGCCCGAAGGCATAGCGCAAGCCTTCCTCATTGGCCGGGAGTTCATTGGCGGGGATTCCTGCGCACTGGTCCTGGGCGACAACATTTTCTACGGGCACGATCTGATCGAACTGCTGCGCCGGGCGGGTGCGAAAAGCAGTGGCGCAACGGTATTCGCGTATGCGGTCAAAGATCCGGAACGTTACGGTGTTGTCGAGTTCGACAAGACTGGCAAGGCAATCAGTCTTGAAGAGAAACCCTCGAAACCGCGTTCGCGATACGCCGTGACCGGACTCTACTTCTATGACAACGATGTCGTGGAGATTGCGCGCACGCTGAAGCCCTCGGCACGCGGAGAGCTTGAGATCACATCGCTGAATGAGGAGTACCTCGCCCGTGGCCAACTCGATGTCCAGATCATGAGCCGGGGCTACGCCTGGCTCGACACCGGCACGCACGACTCGCTGCTCGAGGCGAGCATGTTCATTCAAACTATCGAGCGACGCCAAGGGCTGCGGGTCTGTTGCCCGGAAGAAGTGGCCTTCCGGATGGGCTTTATCGATGCCGCTCAACTCGAGCGGCTGGCCAAGCCGATGCGAGCCAGCGGATACGGCGAGTATCTGCTCGAAATCCTGAAATCGGAGGTTCATTGAGATGAAGGCGGTGCCGACGAATCTGCCAGGCGCGCTGATTCTTGAACCGAAAGTGTTCGGCGACGAGCGTGGATTCTTCCTCGAGAGCTGGAACGAAGCCACTTTCGCTGGCATCGGAATCCACGAGCGATTCGTTCAGGATAACCACTCTCGCTCTCGGCAGGGCGTGTTGCGTGGGCTTCACTATCAGATCCAGCATCCTCAGGGAAAGCTTCTGAGGGTGCTTCAGGGGAGCGTTTTCGATGTGATCGTCGATATGCGTCGCGGCTCACCGCACTTCGGAAAATGGGACGGCGTCGAACTGTCGGCGGACAACAAGCGGATGATCTGGGTGCCAGCGGGATTCGCCCATGGATTCATCGTGACATCAGAAGTCGCAGAAGTGTCCTACAAGGTCACCGACATCTATTCGCCTCAGCACGAACGAACTTTGGCGTGGAACGATCCACAGCTCGCAATCGACTGGCCGCTCGGCACTCAGGCGCCGATTCTCTCGGCCAAGGACCTCGCAGGCACGACACTCGACAAGGCGGAGACCTTCGATTGAAGGTGCTCGTATTGGGCCGTGACGGCCAGGTCGGCTGGGAGCTCGAAAGGACGATGGACCCGTCCTGGGAGAAGGTGTGTCTCGGACGTGGACAACTCGACCTTACCGACACCACGGCGATCCGCGATACCGTCGCGACCGTCCGCCCTGGCATCATCTTCAATGCTGCTGCATATACCGCTGTCGATCGGGCCGAGACAGACAGCAGCCTGGCGTTCGCGGTCAATGCCGCAGCACCGGCGGCGCTCGCGCACGCAGCCCGCTCCGTAGGCGCAATGCTGGTCCACTTCTCTACGGACTATGTCTTCAGCGGTGATCTGGATCGCGCGTACACCGAAGAAGACGCCACGGATCCTGCCGGCGTCTATGCTCGAAGCAAGCTCGAGGGCGAGCATGCCGTCCTTGACGCCGGATGTAAGGCGCTTGTATTCCGCACCAGCTGGGTTTACGCAAGTCGAGGCAAAAACTTCCTTCTCACAATGCTTCGACTCGGCAAGGAGGGTAAAGCCTTGCGCGTCGTCTCAGACCAGATCGGCGCGCCTACCTGGGCGCGTGAGATCGCCATGGGATCGATGCTCGCCGCCGAGAAGCTGACTCAGGGTACCGGCACCAGCGGAGTGTTTCACATGACTGCCGCAGGATCGACATCCTGGCATGGCTTCGCTCGCGAGATCTTTGCCATGAGTGGGCTCTCTGTCGATCTGACGCCTATTCCCACGAGCGAGTATCCGCTTCCGGCCAAGCGGCCGATGAACTCGAGGCTTGACTGTACGAAACTGCGCGATGCCTTTGGTATCGAACTTCCCGACTGGAAAGCGTCGCTCGGTGAGTGCATCGGCGAAGTGGCGCGCAAATAGCAACCAGAGCGATCTGACAACGCTATTCGCTGACTTCAGTCTGAACGGTCACATGTCCGGCGCCTGTCTTGCGCTCCACGACCATTGGCTCCGGTGGCAGAAATCTCGGCAGGAAGGGAATTCCAGTCCGCTCGCGATCTTCGATCACTTCCGTGACGATCGCGCCGTCGATTACGGGCTTCTGCTGGGCGTAGCCATAAACCATGGCCGAATCACAGATCGTGTTCACGACACGCGGAACACCGCCGCTTTTCTCGAAGACGATATCGAATGCGTCTGCTGTGAATACCGTTGCGGAGTCGCTGCACCCGGCCGTGGACAAACGGTATCGCACATACTGCTCCGTCTCTCGTCGATCGAGCGGCTCAAGGTGGTAACTGAAAGCAATACGCTGGACCAGTTGTTCCAGCCCCGGCTGAAGGAGTTTTTCTCGAAGATTGGTCTGTCCTGCCATGATGATCTGCAAAAGCTCGTGGCCCTCGACATTGACGTTCGAAAGCAGGCGTAACTGCTCCAGCCCGGCCGGTGACAGGTTCTGCGTCTCGTCCACGACGAGCACCACACGCTTGCCTAGCGAGTACTGCTCCACCAGGAACTTGACGAATGCCTCGTACATCTCAGCCTGGGTGCGCCGCTTGGTCTCGATGCCGAAAGCAGTGAGGATCCAGCGTAGGAAATCGCCATAGGCACTGTGCGTGAACGAAACGAGCCCAAGCGTAACGTCTTGTCCGACCTTGCGGAGCAGGCAACGGATCAAGGTCGTCTTGCCGGTCCCGATATCGCCGGTGATGAGGGTGAGCATCGCGTGGCTCATCAGCCCATACTCGAGCAGGTGCAATGCCGCGCTGTGCCGACGGCTAGGAAACAGGAACTCCGCCTGAGGGACGATGGAGAAGGGTTTGGCCTTCAGTCCGTAGAATGATTCGTACACGTCGGGTTCCCAGGATTTCTATCAGCCGACCGATTGGCCAAACCAGCGACGCCACAACGACGGCTTCGCTTCATCCCGCTTTACCTCGGGCTTTGTCTTGTTCAACACGATACCCAGCAGGTTGGTCGTCGACCCGAGGAGTTCAGCTGCCCTCTCGATCTCCTGATGACGAGTGTGGCCTTGGGCGACGACCAGAATCGTGGCATCCACGTAAGGTGCGAAGGCGAGCGCATCCGAAGCCGTCAACACCGGCGGAAGATCGAACAGCACGATCCGCTGCGGATAGCGTTTCTTCAATTCCGAAACGAGGTCCTGCATCATCGGCGACCCTAGCATCTCGGCCGAATTGGGTAGCGGCTTGCCTCCAGGCAGGAGAACAAGTCGTTCGATGCCAGGGTTGATCATCAGGTTCTGGAGCGGCACCTGATCGACGAGGAAATCTGAAAGGCCTTGGTCTGCGGTCAGCCCGAAGTAGGAATGCAGTTCTGGCTGGCGAAGATTGGCATCGACCAGCAGCACCGTGCGATCCACTTCCGCTGCCAGATGGATCGCAAGGTTGATCGCAGTGACCGTCTTGCCATCCGAATCGCCCGGACTCGTGATCGCAATTGCATTCCAGTTGTTGTCACGCAGCGCATGCACGATCTGCGTACGAAGTATCTTGAACGCTTGGGTGAATTCCTCGTGGTGATCACCCGTGATGACTCGATTTTCGCGCAGCTTTGCTTCGGCAACGGTGACTTTCCGGGTCTTCGTGTACACGATATCGACGGGTCGTTTCCGTGCGACTGCGGGTGTCGCGGATGCCGGGATTGTCGAAGCTTGAGCTTCTGCCGGTACCGCTGTCGCCGTCGCAGAGGCTGCGGCCACCGCGGATAGCGAAGACGCCACCGGCGTTATCGCCGGGAGACCGATCGGCATCACTGGGGTCCCGACCGGCGGGTTCGCCTGTGGTTCGACACCTGCCGGGCCGCGCGCATCACGCTCCCGTCGGGCGCGCTCCAGTGCTTCGCCGATTCGATCCATATAAAGTTCCAGTAAACGAGGGCTACGGGTTTGTACAGGCGTGATTCAAAGCCACGAGTAAAACAGGGTATCGAGCGGCGTCACGAACACGTGGATGACGATCAACAGTGCGATCAACAGGACCAGCGCGCTGATGACGAAAGCCCACAAACGGTTTTTCTTTCGATCTCCATCCTCTGCACTCGGCAAATATGGAACCTGCGCCAGAATGGGCAGCGCGATCTTTCGCGCGAGGTCCCTTGGACCCTTGATCGAAAAGTCGAGCGCTTCACGCATCGCGCCTATGCCGATGCCACCAGCGATCGCAAGCACGACACCGAGAAGCATGATGAGGGTGCGATCAGGCTTGAACGGCCGCTCGGGAAGCTGCGCAGGCTCAAGCAGCGAGAAGCGCTCACCCTTGCGATCCTTCTCGAGCTCCTCAGCAACCTGCGCTTCGAGTTCCTTGCCCTTGATGTCGCGGTACTTGGTAAGCGAGTTGTCGTAGTCGCGTACGAGGTCAAGGTACTCACGCTGGACGTTCGGCGCCGCTTCGAGTCGAGCGGCAAACACACGCTGGCGCTGGCGCATTTCCTCGCGGCTGCTGGCCATGGCGCGAGCTTCTGATGTGGTCTGCTCTATAGCAGCAAGGAGTTGCAGGTAAGCCGGGTTGTCCGGCCTGCGGGCACTGCCCCCAGCAGTTGGCGCGGCAGCCGGCGTCGCGCTGGCACCCGTGCGCACAACAGGGCCCGTACGCTCCAGCGCCGTGATGCTCTTCTGCAACTTGAGCACATCGGGATGCGTTTCGGAATACCGCTCCCGCGCTTCGCGCAGCTTCGTCCTGAGCGCCAGCAGTTCCTTGTTCGGCTCTTCGACGCCGCCCAAGCCAGGCGTGCTGGGAGCGGCGTCTCCCGAGTCCTTGACTTCCTTTTCAAGCGCTGCGATCTCGCGCGCGATACGACGCATGTCCGGGTGGGCATCGGAATAGCTGCCAGAGAGCGTAGTCTGCTGGACCTTCAAGAGTCTCAGGCGCTCGGCGGGATCTGCAGCGCCAGGGACGCGTTCACCCGAAGCCGTAGTGATCTCGCGCCCCGGAAGGTTCGGCGGAATGATGGACAACTGCGTCTGGAGGAAGTTACGGCGATCGTCCAGCATCCGGAGTTCACGATCGACCCGCATCAGTTCGCTGTCGTTGCGTTCAGCTAGCTGGTTGTTGACCTGCGACGATTCCGGCAAGGCATTGGCATTGCGCGCTCGGAAAGCGGCCAGCCTGCCTTCCATCTCCTGCAGCTGCGTCGCCAGCCGCTTGGCCTCTTCACCCAGAAAGGCAGAGGTCTCCGCTGTGCGTTGCTGTCGCACGCGCACGTTCTCGTTGAGGAATAGCGAGACAAGCTCATTGACGACCCGCTGGGCCTTCTGCGGCGACGCAGACACATAGGCGATGTTGAACGCGATCGTTACGCGACCGCCCGAGCGGCCACGATCGGCGCTGATCGGGGTGAAGCGGATGTCGGTCCGCATCCGCTCGAGAATCTCATCATTCGTTTCGCGGCGGCGCTCGGAAGGATACAGGTCGTATTTTTCGACAAGCTGCAGCAGGGTAGTCCGAGTCAGCACCCGCTGGCTGATGACCTGGATACGCTCATCGGCAAAGGTCGTGATCGTCGACTTGATGAACTCTTCGGGGATCGACTGCTCTTCGACCAGGATGACCGCCGTCGACCGATAGACGGCTGGGAGTACGAGCGCAACCACGGCCGTGATCACGAAGATCACGATACCGGCAATCAGCATGGTCCCGGCACGCCGTTTGAGGATCTCGATGTAGTCGCCGATACCCATCGCTGGTGGCTCGCCGCCGTAGGCGAGATCAGCTGGCTGCATCGTAGTGGTCAATTGATTCATGGCTTTAGGTGGCTCTCAGCAAGCATTACAGCTGTGTCACAAGGCTAAGATTGAACCCGGCTGTGCCGCAAGGCCAAATCTCACGATGGAAGCGATCTCTATCAACGCCACACTCGATTGTTTCTCCAGCCCTTCGACAGGTTGACGAAGACTGATGACGAATGTGGCTTCCTGTCGCCGAAATCCGCTTGTGCAAAGCGAGCACCTGCAGACAGAGCCCACTCGTCCGGAAGGCTGTAACTCAACGCGCCTGAGAGCGTGGTTACCTCAAGGGCCCGACTTACGTTCGCCCCGACGAATCGCGTGGTCTGATGCGACAAATCAAGACTGGCAGACATTCGTTCGGTAAACCGATGGGCGAGGTCGGCGCTCAGCAATTCACGCTCGATGAGCGAACCCGCACCACCCGCCTGAATACCTCGATTGCCCTGAGCACCCACGGAGGTCCTTGGAGTCAGCTGCGTCGCCAAGGTAAAGCCGTAAGTCGGTGAGGTGGAAGACGAGGTCGTGCCTACTGCGATCTGCGTGAACTGAACAAAGCCGAGCTGACACAGGATCAGCGCGTCGAGACAGATAAGCTGGTTGCTTCTACCGCGCACTTCCGAGTCAGTGACCCCGAGGAACGCCGAGATCGTAGTCACCTCGGACCATCTACGGTTCCACGAAACCTGAATGGTTTTGGAATCCGACGCGGTGGTTTCCGGGGACGTATTGAACTTCGAGGCCGATACGGACACCCCGACAGTGTCGAGTTCGGTCAGCCTGTACTGCAGCCCGGTGCTTAACGTGTTGCTATCGTTATCGATGAGTCCAGGCGCCGACCGGTCGAAAAACGCGTTGGTATGCGTATATCCGGCGTTGAGCGAGAGCCTTTCGGTCAGCGAACGACTATAGGACGGCGCAAACGAAAAGAAAGTACGTTGAGCATCCGAGAGCTGGAAGCCTGCGGTACCTTGCGGCGTCGTGGAATTGAAGCTGCTGTCCTTGTAAAAACTGCTCTGCAGGTTGAAAACGCCTCGTTCACCGATCAGAGAACCATTGAAGTTGAATCTTGGCTGCGTGGTACGGGAGCGACCAGCCTGACTGTTCGAATAGTGCACACTTGACAGCGCAACGCCCCCAGCCAGTTTCACCGTTTCACTGTCCATCCGGAATGTTGCGGCCGGACCGAAGCTGGAAACGAACGTGGACCGCCCGCTGAAGCCGATGTTGTCGACGTACTCCTGCCGCGCGTTGATCGAGTAGTCGACAGTCAGGGGAGCATCGAAGAAGCCTTTCGCGGCCCCCCCTCCTTCGCCAGCCGTCTGTGCATGGGCGACTGTGGCCGGCACTGCAGCCAACGAGACGGCCGCAACACAGAGCAGCCGTGTAACGGGCTGACCCAGCTTGTATCTGCAGACCCCCACCCTCACGGCACCAACACCGTATCGCCCGCCCGCAGCAATATGTTCTGCTCCATCCTCACGCCCCTCCGGACCTCGCCGAAATTGAACGGAATGCTGATCTGCCTGCCGCCGTCGCGCCGCAGGATCTGGATGCGGTTTTCCGCGGCGAACGGCGTCAACCCGCCCGCCATGCTCAGCGCCTGCAGCACGTCCACGAACCGCCCGGCCGGCATGTCACCCGGCTTGTTCACCTTGCCGATGATGTAGATCCGATTGCTCGCCACCCGCACGATCGACACGTTGACCACCGGCGAGGGCAGGAACTTCTCGAGGCGCTTGGCGATCTCGTCGCGGATCTCCTCGATGGTCTTGCCGGCAGCCAGCACCTCGCCGATCAGCGGGAACGAGATGCCGCCGTCGGGCCGCACCAGCGACTGCTGCTTGAGCGCGTCCTCGCGCCATACGGTGATGTCGAGCAGGTCTTCCGGGCCGACGCGGTAGTCACGGTCGGGAACGAAGTCGCCGATCGGCTTGGCCGGTGCGGCTGGCGCTGCGGACGCTGCAGGCGCTTCTGCGGCCGCGGCAGGTGCATCGGCGGCGACGGCGATCGACGGCGCACCGCTCGATGCGAAGACGAGGACGGCAAGCAGGGAAAACAGGGTGTTGCGCACACGCCGGATCGCAGCACGGGCGGGCTGAAACAGGGGAAGGGCTGTCAGGAAAATCACACTTGCCTCCGGAGGCGCATTACGAAACATCGAACACGAACAACAATGTGAGTGGTCACCAACGGTCGAGTCATATCGGCGGGGAACTAGAAAAAACGAGGGGACTCGCGATAGTCAGGCCCGCTCAGAACTGCACCTTGCGTTTTCTCAAGGATGCGAAATCATTCTACCTGCCTCAAGTTATTGTTGTACGTGAACTTTTCGCCCTCATTAAGCGGGAACACTTGTTTGCGGCGCGGCTACGCCCAATGGTGATGACATCCCTGCACGTGAAAGGCACTTCGAAATGGATATGACCTGGGTTTGGGTGATCGCGACTGTCATGATATTGACAGGTCTGGTCGGCCTGGTTGCACCCCTGCTGCCCGGCACCCTGCTGATCTTCGCGGGCGTCGCATTCGCCGCCTGGGCAGAGGATTTCACCCGGATTTCCGGTCTGACCGTCGGCGTGCTGGCATTCCTGACGATCCTGGCCTGGATTCTCGAATATGTCGCCGGCCTGCTCGGGGCGAAGGCCGCCGGCGCCAGTCGTGCCGCACTGGTCGGCGCGGCCATCGGTACCGTGTTCGGGGTGGTGAGCGGGTTCTGGGGCCTGCTGGTGTTTCCGCTGATCGGCGCCTTCGCCGGAGAGTTCTACACGCGAGGCAATGCGGTTGGCGCCGGACGGGTGAGCCTGGCCACCTGGCTGGGCATCCTGGTCGGGACGATCGCCAAGGTGGTGATCGGGTTCATGATGGTCGGGATATTCATCGGGGCGCTGGTGCTGTAGTTCGCTCGCAGAACCGGCACATCCCGGCAATAATCCAGATTGTCCGCGAGCGGCCGCCCAGAGCCGACGCGTCTGCCAAGGATGAAGACCTGATGATCCGCCTGCCCGCCCGACCGTTTGCCGCCGCTTCCCGTGCGGTAGCCATTGCCACGGCCATCGTCCTGGTCCAGGCCGGGCTGTTCCTCCCGGCCGGCACCGCGCAAGCCCAGGCCTTCCCCGCCAAGCCGGTGCGCTTCATCGTGCCGTTCGCCGCCGGCAGCGCCACCGATTCGGTCGCCCGGCTGGTCGGCGCGTTCGTCACCGAGAGCACCGGCCAGGCAGTGCTGGTCGAGAATCGCGCCGGCGCCAGCGGCATGATCGGTGCCGAGGCTGCAGCGCGTGCACCCGCGGACGGCTACACCCTGCTGATCGGCACCAACACCACCAACGCGGCCAATGCCAGCCTGTTCAAGTCGCTGCCCTACAACCAGCAGAAGGATTTCGCGCCGGTCTCGCTGATCGGTACCGCCGGCCTGATCGCGGCCGTGCACCCGTCCCTGCCGGTGAAGTCCATCGCCGAGCTGACCGCGCTGGCGAAGAAGAACCCGGGCAAGCTCAACTTCGGCGAAGGCAGTGCGTCCTCGCGCGCCTCGGTCGAGATGTACAAGGAGATGGCGGGCATCGACTTCCTGCGCGTGCCCTACAAGAGCAATCCGCAGGCGGTGACCGACCTCGTCTCGGGCCAGGTGGTGCTGATGATCGCCGACATGGTGACCCTGCTGCCGCAGGTGAAGGCGGGCAAGCTGCGTGCGTTGGCGGTATCCACGCCGAAGCGTCTGGCCATCCTCCCCGACCTGCCGACGATGAGCGAGGCAGGCGTGAAGGGTTACGAACTGACGGTGTGGTTCGCCGGCTTCGTGCCTTCGGGCACGCCGGCCGAACCCATCCGGCGGATGGCCGACCTGGTCAACGGGGCCGCGAAGACGCCGAAGATGCAGGAGTTCTTCGTGAACTTCGGCGGTGCCGCCCAGTCGAGCACGCCGGATGAACTCGGGCGCTTCGTGGCCAGCGAAACCGCCAAGTGGGCGCGCATCGTGAAGAGTGCCGGGATCGTGCCGGAATGAACGCATCCCCCGCACTGACCGTTGGCCAGCGTACTGCCTTCGAGCGTGACGGCCTGCTGGTGCTGCGCGGTTGGTCGTCGCCCGAACAGGTCGAGGCGGTGCGTGACGCCTCGATACGCCAGCTCGCCGCGCGCCAGGGTCCGCTTGAGCTGGAAGCCGAGGTCGGGTATCCCGGCGCGCCGGCATCGACCACGAAGCCTGGCGGCGAAACCGTGCGCCGGCTGCTGCGTGCGTATGACCGGGGCGATGCGTTCCGTGCGCTCGCCGCCTCGCCGGCGCTCGGGCAGGTGCTGCGCGAGTTGATGCTGCCACCGGGCAGTACCGAGCCTGTGCTGCTCGCGCAGTCGCATCACAACTGCGTGATGACCAAGATGCCGAGCTTCTCGAGCCTGACCAACTGGCACCAGGACGTGCGCTACTGGTCGTACCAGCGTCCCGAGCTGATCTCGGCCTGGTTCGCGCTCGGTGCCGAGACCGAAGAGAACGGTTGCCTGTCGTTCATCCCGGGCACGCATCGCATGAACTTCGGTCGCGACCGGCTGGACGATCAGCTGTTCCTGCGTGTCGATCGTGAAGACAACGCGGCGCTGCTGCGGACCGTGGTCACGCCGGAGCTCGCCGCGGGCGACCTGGTGCTGTTCCACTGCCGGCTGTTCCATGCGGCCGGGCGCAACCGGACGCAGGAGACGAAGTTCTCGATGGTCGCTACGTATCGGTCGGCGGACAACCTGCCGTTGACGGGGACGAAGTCGGCGTCGGTGGGGGATGTGGTCGTTTAGCGGGCCGGCCTTTGTTTCGCCCTCCAAGCAGCCCTTTCCCGACTTCTGCATCCAGCACTTGCCATCCACACTCATGTTCCATTCGTACGAGGACACTTGGATATGAGCAATCTGCAAATGATCCAGCAAGCAATACAGGCACTTTCCCTTGCCGAACAGGAAGAACTGCGGAAGTGGTTCTCCGATCTCGATGCAGCCGCATGGGACACGCAGATTGAACACGACGCGGCGACGGGCACGCTCGACAGCCTTGCAGCAGAAGCGCTCGCAGACTACCGGTTGTCAAAGCCGCGTGAACTTTGAAGCACACGGCTTCAAGCCGTTTCTGGGAGCAATTCGAAGCGCTCCCGAGTGAGATCAGGTCAGTCGCACGGAAAAGCTTTGAACAGCTGAAGGTTGATCGGACGCATCCTTCCCTCCGCTTCAAGGCAGTGCTCGGAGGTCGTTTCTTCACCGCGCGAATCGGGATTCGATACCGGGCAATAGGCATCCCGACCGAATCCGGCGTGCACTGGTTCTGGATAGGGACACACGGTGAGTACGATCAGTTGCTGGGCCGACTCCCGTAGAGCGCCCGCCTTCTCTAGAGTTCAATATGCACGGCCCGCCCGCTGATTGATCCGCCAGTCTCGTGACGAGGACTGCCGCAGCGTTGAATGTATGCATATTTTATGCGTATTACAAAACCGGACACAGTTCGACCCGACCACGAGCGGACCAACACCATACCACCCTTCGGCAGTCCATCGACCAGCCGCGCGAGAAGCCGCTGACGGTGGCTACGCTGCGAAGGGTCCTGCGCGAAGAATTGAAGGCGTCCTGACCCTCGCCTACCCGAACACCATCCCCACCCGCCCCACCGTCTCCCCGCGCCGGATCGCCTCGTGCAGCGCCGGCACCTGCTCCAGCGCCACCGTCTTCGTCACGATCGACCGCACCTTCCCGTCGCGCACCAGCTCCAGCGTGCGTTCGATCTCCGCCAGCGTCACATAGCGCGACGCGTGGATCTCCAGCCCGCGATGCAGGAAACGGATCGGATCGACCAGGAAGCTCGGGTCTTCGCCGTACACCTTCGGCGGATGCGCGCCGATGATCACCAGCCGTCCGCCCACGGCCAGCGCGCCGAGCGATGCGGCCAGCGTCGTGCGCGAGGCGACGATATCGATCACCGCATCGACGCCCTCGCCGCCGGTGTGTTCCATCACCTGCGCGGCGAGGTCGCCGGCCGATGCATCGATGACCACGTCGGCCGAATCGATCGAGCGCACGAAGTCGAGCTTGGCCGCGCCGACATCGGCCGCCAGCACCCGCGCGCCGCACAGCCGCGCCATCTGGATCATGTGGATGCCGACGCCACCGGCCGCGCCGATCACCAGCACGCTGTCGCCGGCGCGAAGCTTCGCTTCCTTCACGCAGGCGTGGAACGGCGTCGCGATCGCATCGGAGGCCACCGCCGCATCGATGTCCGACACGCCGTCCGGGATCGCCACCACGTTGCGCTCGGGCAGGGACACATACTCGGCATAGCCGCCATCGCGGTTCTGTCCGATGTTGCCCTTCGGCGCGAGGCACAGCGTCTCGCGGCCATTGCGGCAGTTCCGGCAGTTGCCGCAGGTCATGTAGAAATGGTTCGTCACGCGGGTGCCGGGCTTGATCGTGCGTACGCCCTCGCCAACTGCGACGACCGTGCCGGCGATCTCGTGGCCGGGGATGCGCGGATAGCTATCGACGCGCCCCGGCGTGGCGAGCAGGTTGACCACGGTCAGGCCGACGCCGCAGGCACCGACCTTGAGCAGCACGTCGTTCGGGCCGATCGCGGGGACGGGCACCTGCTTCAGTTCGAGCCGGCCGCCGAACGAGCCCAGCACGAGGGCCTTCATTGACGTGGGTATGGTTTCAGCCATCAGGGTCGCTTGAACCGCAGCACGTAGATGCCGTGGTTCTTGTCGGAAACGAAGATGTTGCCGCGCGCATCGACCAGCACGTCTTCGGATTGCGTGACCAGCCCGGTCTTGGGCAGCGGGCCGCGCTGCACCTGCGGGTCGGGCGGGATGAAGTAGCCGATCTCCTGCGGCTGGCGTTCGATCGAGATGTCGTACACGCGAAGCCCGGCGTTGAACCAGGTGATGAACACCGTGTTCTCGTCCTGGTACAGGATGTCCTGGTACTGCGGCTGGTGCTGGTTGTGCGGGCCGAAGCGGCCGGCGCGATGGGCGAAGCTCTTGTACGGTGCGTCTTCCGGCGGGATCGGCAGCGGGAACAGCGAGATCAGCCGCGGGCGCGTCTCGACCGCCACGTCGATGATCGCGGCGAACTGCAGCGGCTCGTCGCAGCGCTCGGCGATCGCCTCGGAGTTGACCACAACCAGCGGGCGGCCCATCAGCGGCAGCGCGGTATGCACGGCGATGCGCGAGGCGAACGGCGGCGAGAACGGCAGGTCGCTGATCATCGTCGGCCTGGTCACGTCCGAGATGTCGAGGATCACGAAGCCGCCGCCGCTGTACGGCAGGTAGGCGCGGTCGCCTTTCACATAGGCGCCACCATGCAGCGCAGTGTCGGCCGGTGCGCCGGTCTCGCCACCGGCGGTCCACTGGCCCTTGCGCCACCAGCGCGACACTTCGCGCGGGTTGGCCGGATCGCTGATGTCGACGATCTGGTAGATGTGGCCTTCATAGCCCTCGGGCAGCGCAGTGGCGTGCACATACTGCCCGCCCGAGTAGAAGTTGCGATGCGTGCCCTTGCCGCCGGTCTTGTAGTGGCCGAGCTGCTTCGGATCTTCCGGGTCGGCGAGGTCCCAGATCAGGAAGCCTTCGCCATACGGCGCGCCGGGGATGTCGCCCCAGCCCGGCATGATGCGTTCCATCGACGTGATCATCTTCCCGTCGGCGATCTGCACCTGCAGCGTCCAGGTGTTCGGCGTGCCTTCCACGTAGCGCACGAAGCGCGGTGCGGACGGGTCGGTCACCTCGACGATGCTGAAGCCGCTGCACCAGAACTGCGCCGTGTACAGGTACCAGCGCTCGCCCGCACCCGTAGTCGCGTTGCCCAGCACACGATGCAGCGCCATCTTGAAACCCGGACGGCCCTGCAGGTCGGTGTAGCCGACCATCTCGAAGCCCTTGCTGAACGCCTTGCCGGGCGGGAACGGATCGGGAACGACTGCAGCCACAGGACGCATCCTCAGGAATAAATCGGGTCAGAGACGATTTTCGATGCAAATCGGGTGATGCAAATCGGGTCAGAGACGCATTTCGGTGTCACTG
>JBIITW010000083.1:0-18947 GCA_044340265.1 Burkholderiales bacterium
GGCTCAGCGCGGCAGGTCGCCCGCCGGCACGGTCGGCATCGACACGGGGCGCGGCGGCATCGGTGGGAAGCCCACTGGCTGTGGTCCGAGTGCGCTCAACGGGTTGCGCGGGTCGACCGGGCCGATCACCGGAACGGAGGGCAGCGGCGGCAGTGGCGGAAACGGCTGCGCGGCCATCGCGCTGGGGGGACTGGTGGCCGGCATCCGCGTCGGACCCGCCGTCGGCAGCTGAGCCCCGGGCTGTTGTACGAACGCCGACTGGCCGGGTGGCGGGCGCCGGTCGCTGGCGACGATCACTGCCGGATTGCGCGGCAGCTCGACGGTCGCGCCGTCGATGGTCACCGATCCGTCGGTGATCGCACCGATGCGCCGGCCCATCCACTCGTCGCCCTCGGACACCGAAGCGCTTGCCCCGCCCGACTGGACGATCGCGCGCCGCTGGTCGCCGTTACGCAGGATGGCGAGCACCTGCGGTCCCTGCGCGATCGCGGCGGAAGGCACGGATGGCAGGGCCACAGGTACTGTCGCCGGAACGGTCGGGGGTATCGGCGCCGCCGCGCGCGCAGGACGCTGGATGGCCCGCGCAGCAGGTACACCACCGGTCGCGCCCACGGGCCCGCCGATCGCGGGCAGCACGGCACCCGCGGCACCCGCAGCACCCGCGGCACCCATCGGCCCGAACATCTCGGACTGGAGCCTGCGCTCTTCGTTGCCGCGCCGGATCGGCGCCAGCGACAGGTTGTTCCGGATCGCAGCCTGCTTGGCCTCTTCTTCCAGCAACTGTGTCTCCAGGCGCATCTGCTCGAGCCTTCTCTGCGCAGCTTCGAACGCCAGCGGTTGCCCGGTCAATGGATTCACCACGGGCGCAGCGGATGTCGGCGAAGCCGCAGCCGTAGCGGTGCTTGATGCGGACGCAGGCGTGCGCGCGGCCGGGACCGTCGGCGCGGCCGCCTGTGCGGGCGCAACGACAACGATCACGAACGACAGAAGACCAGGCAGGAACGCATTCATTCGCATCTCCGGAATCGGCAGTAGAGGGCTCGGGGTCACAAGGCACCGACCGCATTCACCCGCAGCAGGTTGCCGCCGGGCAGCGTGGTGACGATCGATGCGGTGTATGGCGGCAACTGCCGCGCGACATCGGTGTTCTGCGGGTTGCGCACTTCATTGCTGCAGTTGTCGTACTGCATCACCTGCCCGTAGAGGTCGGTGACGTCCACGTTCGACAGGCCGAGCACCGCGGCCGGGCCCGTGCCCGCCGGCACGAGCATCGGCGACGGTGCGCCGCAGGCGGAAAGCGGCATCTGTCCGCCGGCATCCCAGCGTTCGGCAGGCGCGCCGCCGCTCGCGAAGTAGTTGATCGATGCATCCCGGCTCGGGTCGGCCAGGGCCCGCGACTGGAAATAGGCCTGGTATGCAGTGGCGACCAGTTGCATCCGCGCCAGCGTCTGGCGCAGCAGGTCGGCAGCGACGGTGAAGCCATCGACCAGAACGCCCTCGTCGTCTCCGCACAGCGTGAGCTCGCCCGCGGCTGACAGGCCGGTCGTGCAGTTGCCGATCGTGTCGAGCCGCCCGTTCTGCCCCGGCGCGACGATGGCGATCACGCGGTAGAACGTATCGACGCCGCCGATGCTGCGCGCGAGGCGGCCGGTCATCAGCAGGCACATGGGCGCGGCGAAGCCGTCGCGGAACGCAGTCGAGGCAGACTGCGGCAGATAGCGCGCCAGCGGTGCGAGCGTCGCCGGGCCGCTGCCGCAACGGCCGCTCGCCGGGTCGGGGACGACGGCCTCTATCGTGCCGCCGGGCAGGACGAACCGCGCACCTGCTTCTCCATCGACGGTGACCGGGTTGTCGCGGTAGGCCGCAAGGAACGCATGGCGCAGTTCGGCCAGCTGGCGGCGGTTGTCCAGCCCGCCCTGGAAGGCGAGCATCGGGCCGAGCACGTCCAGCACGAACAGCACAAGCGGCACCAGCACCGCCAGCACGATGGCAAGTTCGGTCAGCGTGAACCCGCGTCCTCGTGTGCAGTTGCGCCGGCGGCGTATGCTCATCGCGCCGATCCCGCGCCCGAGGACTGCATCAGCCAGGCGAACTCCTCGGCGGGATGCGCGACGTATCGTGCATCCTCCTCGGCGATCTCGCCGCGGCGCACGCGATCGGCCAGCTGCGCAGTCATCTGCTGGTGACCGTCACGGCGCCCCTGCGCCATGATCCCGCGCAGCTGACCGGTCGTACCCTGGAGGATCTGCTGCCGCACCGCTGGCGTGCTCACCATCAGCTCGCAGACGAGCGCCTGGCCGGGATCCTCCCGGCGTCGCACCAGTGCCTGTGCCAGCACGGCGATCAGCGCGTTCGCGAAAACGCTGCGCGCCCAGGACATCTCGTCCGGGGCGAAGAAGGACAGCACGCGCTCGACCGCCTCGGACGCGTTCGGGGTGTGCAGCGTCGCCAGCACGAGATGCCCGCTCTCGCCAGCCGCCAGCGCGGCGTGCATGGTCGCACGGTCGCGGATCTCGCCGATCACGATCACATCTGGGTCCTGGCGCATGGCAGCGCGTACGGCACCCGCGAAGTCAGGTGAATCCGTGCCAACCTCGCGCGAACTCACCCGGCCCGGCATCGCGCTGCCGCCGGGACACACCGCACGATCGATCCGGTATTCGATCGGGTCTTCCACGGTCAGGACATGCAGCGCGCGGCTGCACACGAGATGGTGCACGAGCGCCGCCAGCGTCGTGCTCTTGCCGCTGCCGGTAGGCCCGGTCACCAGCAGAAGTCCGCGCGACCGGTCGACCAGCCGCCGCAGCAGCACGGGCAGGCCCAGCGTATCGAGATCGGGGATGGTGTCCCGCAGCCGCCGGAGCACGAGGCCGAGGGTGCCAGCCGCACGCAGGTGCACGTTGCCGCGCAGACGATGTCCGCCAAGTTCCGCGGAGAAATCGAGTGCGCCGCCGTCACGCGTGCGCAGCCAGCGCCGAAGAGCCTCGACCTGCGTGCCGGCAGAGCCTTCGAACACGACCAGGCAACGCAGCAGCGCGAACAGCGCGGATTCATCGACGAGCGTCGCCTCGGCCACCGCCAGCGCGCCGCAGCGTCGGCTTCGCACCGGCTCGCCGGCGGCGAGATGCAGGTCGGTCAGGTCGGCATGTTCAGCCAGCAGCCGGATAACGGTCTGTTCCAGCCCGGTGTTCATCGGTGTGATCCGTTTGATCCGTTCATGGCGCAGCGACCGCGGACACCGCCAGCGTGCCGCCCCAAGGCGTCGTCGTACGAAGCGCCATCGAGAACGGCATCGCCTGGGACGCATCCACCCCGTTGCTGGCCTCTATCGGGCCACCCCACGCGTTGGTCCGCAACAGCGGGTCGAGCCCGACCGCCAACCCCAGGCCGGACGCATCCACCGACGCGTAGTCGTCGATGCACGGCAACTCGCCCGCCTCGGGCGATGCGCAGCGCAGCGCCCGGAAGCGATTGACCGTCACGTCGCGGGAGGGATCCGACAGCAAACGCGCCCGATAAGTGGACTCGAGATGCCGCGCCAGCCGGTCGAGCCGTGCGCGCGTCTCGCTGACCGCGCCGGCCTGGAGTTCGAAGCCGGACACGACGATCCAGCGCACACCGGCCGAGGGCGTGAAGCGTCCCGTCGCCGGATCGAGCGTCGATGCGTCGGCTTCGCCTGGCAGCCAGGCGGCGATCACCCGATAGGCAGTGCCGTCGCGGGACAGGCGATCGCTCGCCGAAACACGAAGGCCCCAGCGCTGCGCGAGGCCCGCTTCGCGCAGCAGGCGCGCGGCGTCGGGTGCCTCGACCGATTGGTCGATGCGACCGAGCTCGCGCAGATACCAGCCGAGCAGCGACGCACGCACTTCTTCGAGATAGGCCTGCTGCACCTGCGCCAGCGTGTCCGACTGCGTCCGCGTGGCCAGCGTCGCCCAGCCGGCGACGACCGCTCCGGCGATGGTCACCACGACTGCGACCATCGCCAGCACCGCATGGCCGGACTCGGCATGCCGCATCGGATGGTCCCTCAACCCTGTGCGCTGTGGAACAGCATGTCGAACGACCCCGTGGTCGCCGCACCACCGCCCGGCGCGCCGCGGCAGCGGAAGCGGTCGAACCCGACCGTGGTGTCGTTGCTGCCGTTGCACTCCTGCAGCATTTCCAGGATCTGCGCATTGGGCACGCCGGTCGAACGCGTGAAGTAACGCTGCCCTATGCCACCTGCCTCGCGCTGGATGGACACGACAACGCCGGACATGATGTTGTTGATCACCGCATCGCCATTCGCGTTGAAATCCGTCGGCTGCATGTACGGCTGCTTCCATGTGCCGGCCGGCACCTCGACGCCGCAGAAGGTGTTTGCCGCCTGGTTCGCGCCGTTGTCGAACAGACCGCGCACCTGGCGCGGAATGCAATTGGTGTTCGCGTTCATCCTCAGCGCGGCATCGCCCACCGTGCGCTGGAAAGCCAGAAGCGCTGCGTTCCGGCTCTGCCCCCCGACACCGAAGAAATAGCCCACGCCGACGGCAAGGACCAGCAGCACCGCCACCACGATGCCAAGTTCGACCAGGGTGAATCCCCCTTGCTTCCGCTTCGACCGGATTTTTCTGCCCACGTGCCCCCCCGTTGTGCATTGCTGGTTCATGAAAATGGGCGCGGATGACGCCCGGAAAAATGATCCGCAAGCGGATCAGACGTTGCGCAGCCCGATCGCCATGATCGGTCCATAGGAAAGGAAGAAAGCGACCACGATGCCGGCGCCGAGCACCAGCATCGAGGCAAAGAACAGCACATCGGCGAGGCGGGCCGAAAGCCCGACCACGTCTTCTTCGAACTCGCGCACCATGCGTTCGAGCTCGTCTGGCAGGCGTCCGGATTCGTCCGCGGCAGCGACATCGGCCGCGACGAGCGCAGGAAAGCCGGCACGCGCAACGGCCTCGCGCATGAACACGCCCGTCTCGAGCAGGTGCCCGAACCGGGTGAACCATCCACGCGTGTCGGATCGGCGAGCGGCATCCCGCACGACGCCCGCTGCAGTCGCGGGCGGAATCCGGGCGCGCAGCAACTGGGCAAAGCCGTTCCACAGCGCCGCCATTTCCGCCTTGACCGCGATATCCCGAACCAGGGGAATGGATTCGACGAGCCTTCGACAGGCTGCCGTACGCGTGAACAGGAAAAGCAGCAACGGCACGGCAATGAACAGGACGGTAGCGAGGGTGAGGTTCTCGTTCACCACCCGGGTGAAGTCGAAGTAGTTCACCGCGAACGGCGGCAGCTTCGCCCCCGTCTTGGCGAAGAACTCGAGCGTCTTGGGTGCAGCGACGGTCACCACCACGAAAAGGAACACGTACAGGAAAGCGAGCGTCGCGACCGGGATCGCCATCACCCTGGACAGCGAGGACTTCAGGGTGCGCTGCGCCCGTACGTCATCAGCCAGCCGCTTCAGGGTGTCGGGCGTGTTGCCGGAGACTTCCGCGGCACGTACCAGCATGGCATCCCGCCGGGCAAATCCCGCGAACGCCATCGCGGCGTGCAGCTCCGCCCCGCCCAGGCATTGCTGCTGCATGGCGAGCGCCGCCTGGCGCAGCCTAGGGTCGCGCAGGATGCTTCGGCAGCTTTCGAGCGCTTTCGGTGCCGGCGTGCCGTTACCCAGGCGCTGGCCGAACGACCGGTAGAAGCGCTCGAGGTCACGCAGGTCGAAGCCACTCGACACCCAGTTGCGCAACGTCGCGCCAGGATCCAGCCGCAGCCGGGTCGCACGGACACGGTTGGTCTTCAGCCGCGAATAGGCGAAGTCGCGATTCTCCGCATAGACGACGCCACGTACCGGCGCGTTCGCGGTGTCATAACCACTGTACTGGAAGGCAAGGACCATGATCGGCGGGATGTTCGACGACGTTCGGTTCAGGGGCCAGTTCGAAAGGGATGCGTTCGGGACCGAAACTCGCAGCAGCGCTGCGGCGACCTGCGACCTGCGACCTACGACCTGCGATTTACGACTTGCAATCGGGCGCTATGACGGCGGGTCGGCGACCCGGCGCAACTCGTCGATCGAGGTAATGCCGCGCCCGACCAGCCGCAGCCCACAGGCCCAGATGGAGCGGCCCGGCGGCACGCCCGCACGGGCGATCTCGCGCGCAGTCGCACCGCGCTCGATCAGGTCGCGGACGTCACGATCGATGTCGAGCAGTTCATAGATGATGCGCCGGCCGCGAAAGCCGCTCCATCCGCAGCGCGCGCAACCGACCTCGCGCATCGGCGTCCATTCGAGGTCCGCGAGCCAGGCCGAGCGGCGTCGCTCGGCCTGGGTTTCCTCGCGTGGATCGGCCACCCGGCAATCGGGGCACAGCACCTGCACGAGCCGCTGGGCCAGCACGCCGCGCAGCGCCGCGGCGAGGTTCTCGGAGCTGACGCCGATATGCCTGAGGCGGGTGATCGCCAGCGCCGCCTCGGTCACGTGCAGGGTGGTGTAGACCAGGTGGCCGGTGAAGGCCGCCGAAATCACCCGATTGGCGACATCGAGGTCCTCGCGGATCTCGCCCATCAGGATCACGTGCGGCGCCATGCGCAATGCGGCATTGAGCATGATGCGCACGCCCTCGCCTTCTGCGACATCCGGCGGAACCTCCATCTGATGCCACATGGAGTGCCGATACTCGATCGGCTTCTCGATCGTGCGGATCGAACGTTCGATCGGGTCTATCTTCTTCATCATCGCGTAGAGCGAAGTCGTCTTGCCGGAACCGGTCGGCCCGCACACCACGACCAGGCCCGTGCTCGACCGGCTGTAACCCAGCAACTGGCGCTCGACCTGCTCGTCGAACCCCAGCGAGTGGAAGTCTGCCTGGTCAGCCTGCCGGTCGAGGATCCGCACGACAGCTTCCCGCTCGGCATTACTTCGGCCCTGGGTCAACTGCAGGCGGAAGCTGTAACGGTCGGTGATGTCCGAGAACTCATCCTTGAGGCCGCCGATGATGCCGACGTTGGCCTCCTGCGGCGCCCGGGCAAGGGCATCCGCATTCGAGTTCTCGGACACCAGCTTGTTGAGGATCTTGTCGAACAGGTCTTCCTTGACCGCGGCGAACAGATGGCCGACGCCGTTGACATGCAGCTTTATCTTGCCGACGCCGGCCAGCGTCTTGTGCAGGAAGATGTCGTTCGCGCCCAGGTAGCAGGCGTGCCGGATCAGCCGGCCGTAGATCCATTCCACCTCGTTGCCGTCGGGTGCATCGGCGCCGCGCTGCTGCCGCTGACGTTCTTCCCGCTGACGCTCTTCCCACTGTCGTTCTTCCCACTGGCGCACCGACTGCCGGAACGCCTGCTCGGTGCGCGCGAAATGCCGGCGGAAGATGGTTTCGATGGTGCGCGGTGATGCGATCACCACCTCGACCCTGTGCGCCTGCCAGCAGGTCTGTGCTTCGAGGATCTTCTCCGGTTCGGCAACCGCCACCAGCAGCCGCCCGTCCATGCGCCCGGCCGGCACATACCCGGGGAATTCGCCGACGGTGACGGCGTCGAGCTCGGAGGCATCGATCCGCTCGACCCGGTCGTGCGGAAAATACTGACGACCATTCTCCTCGGCGAGCGCCTGCGCCATGGTTTCCGCGCTGATCAGGCCGAGATCGAGCACCACTCGGGTAAGCGAAGTACCGGTGGCGGCCGCGAACTGCAGGGCCGCCCGGATATGCGACTCCCTGACACCGAGCTTGCGCAGCCGCTGGTCCATCCCGACCTGGGCAGTGACGAGGCGTTCGGACTCGCTCAGCGGATATCCGTCGCGCTGGCGAGCCAGCGCCGCATCGATATCGTCACGCGTGCAGAAGCCGAGCGCGACCAGCAGGTCGCCCAGCGGGGCGTGCGCCCGTGCCTGTTCCTCGAGCGCTGCCTGCAGCGCAGCCCTTGTGATCGCGGCGTCGGCAACCAGTACCTGCCCGAGCAGCCGGCGACCGTCTGCACGAGGGCGAGGTGGCGCCCCGGCCGGGCTCGCCGGCCCCGCCCCTCCGGGCTCTGCCACCGAGCGCATCTCTGCACTGCCGAACCAGCGTCCGCGAAGGTCCATCTCAACCTCCGAACACGGTGAGGGTCAGCTCGAAGCTGCGTTCGGTTGCACTGAACCCGGTCACGGCAACAGGCAGCGCGCGAAAGCTCGACAAGTAGTCGCGCAGTCCCTGGTAGTGGCCATACGCGCCCTTGATGCGCAACGACACCGCGCGCAACTGGCCGCCCGAAAACGGCACCGGCCGGGCCATCTCGGCAACGGGCGAGAGACGCGTCACGCCGCCGCCGGTGGTGACCGCGAGCGACTCGATGCTGATGGCATCGTTGACCCGACGCTCCATCGCGGCCGATACCGCCTCGGCCAGGGCGCGCTCGATGCTCTTGCCCGCGTGCGGATCCGCGACCTGAGCCCCGGCCACGACGCGCACCTGCGCCGACAGCGCATCGAGCGCGAGCGCCTCGGTCTGCGTGCGCTGGGCATCCGCCTCGGCCGACGCGGCGCGCGGCTTCTGGCCGCGGGCGACCAGCAGGCTAGCGAGGCAGCATGCCAGCAAGAGCGGAATCAGGATGGTCGCAACGTACGACGAGCGTGATCTCATTGAGGGCTCCGGTGGCATTCAGGCCGCTGCGCACACAGCCTGGCGGCGGATCGAGGGCAAGTACGGCCGCGACGCGCGCCCGTTCGGTGACCGAGTGCACGCTCGGGCGGTTCTGGAAGGTCAGGCGCGGCTGGCTGAACGGGACGGTGATGGTGTATTCGGCCGCACGCCCCCGGGTGTCGATGGCCACCCGGGCGCCTGCGCGCCAGAGTTCACCAGCACGGTCGAGCATGGCCAGGGGATCCATGCCCAGTTCGCGCGCCAGGGCCGTCGGCCGTCCTAGCATCAAGGCGCCGAGTTCCCGCTGCATGCGGTCGATGTCCTGCCGGGCCTGGCCGGCGCGGGCTTCGGCATCGCGGATCCGATAGACGGTCTCCAGCAGGCTGGCCGCGCCCCCGATGGCAAGCAGCACGCTGGCCGCGAGCATCGCGTGGCGGATATGGCGGATGGCAACGCCGGACCACTCCGCTTCGGACGGATAGAAGGCAACCTCGCCGGCAGCGGCAACCACATCGGCCGCGTTGAACAGCACCCAGGGCGCGTCCTCCGGCAGCTTCTGCTCGTACAGGACGAGTCGTGCCACGTCGCGCACCGGCTCGTCGGTCACGCTGCACACCACTGACGGCTGCAGCGCCGGATCGGGCATCACCACGCCGATCACCAGACGCTCGCGAGGGAGCCGCGTGACCGAGGCCTCGTCGGCCGGCGTGCACAGGTCGATCAGAACGGCGAATGGTCGCCCGCCACGTGCGGCCGCCGTCTGGCCAGCGCGGTCGAGCAGGCGGTCGACCAGCATCAGTCCAGGGGCCACCGCACTGATCGCGGGCGCGAGCGAACGCCCCTCGTCCGGAGGGCCGGAACGATCCGTTGCATCGTCGCCCGCCAGGGCCTCGAGGTAGCCGACCGGCGCAGCGTAGATCACCCCTTCCTGCTTCGAGCGGTTGACCACCCGCACACGTTCCAGCGAAAGCCCCTCGCGAACCACGTGCGACTTCGCCGCCTCGATCGAACGAGGACCGCTGGCCAGGCGGCGTTCCTCGGGATGAAACGCGATCGCGCGGACCGGCCCCGATCGGGGCAACGGCGTGGCGCCTGCAGCACTGACCTGCCAGTGCGCAAGCGTTCGACTGGTGAGGTAAGTGGCCAGGCAGACCGGTTGGACAGCCGTCATCGCCTAGAGCGCCTCGGAGAACAGGGCGTCATAGGCACCGCCCGGGATCACGGTTGCCCGCAGCAGCAGCACCACCTCGCGCGCCACCGTGCGCTGGCTGCGCCGGCTGAGCGCGTCGCCCGCTACCGGTACATCGACCAGCCCGGGTACGCCGGCCCGCGTTTCGTCGCCGACCGAACTGCGGATGCCACCCAGGATCAAGGTATTGCCGGACTGGGCGACCACCTGCATCAACGACTGGTTGGTTCGCTGCACCGGCGCCGTGACGCGTGCACCGACCCCGACATCGAAGGTCTGGAACTCCTGCACACGGTTGAGCACCGGCACGATGGTCAGCTGCACCTCGCTGTCGGACAGGATATCCGGTTGCAGCGACAGCGTGACGCCATCCACCGCGAAGGCGGCTGCGGCACTGGTCGTGGTGGTCCCGCCGCCTGCACCCGCCACGATCGTCGACGCCACGTTGGGCACGTAGGGCAGTTGCTGTCCGTCGAAGATCACCGACGGCGTATTGTTCATCGCGAGCACCCTGGGCTGCGAGATCACACGTACGTTGGTGTACTGCTGCAAGGCGCGAAGGACGACCGAGATCGATCCACGCGTGACGTTGGCGTTGGCCGCCGGGTTCAGGCCCGGGGCGGCGACCGCGCTTGCGCCGAGCAACGACACCGACCCTGTGGTGGATCCCGACAGCACACGCGTCCAGTCGATGCCGTAGCGGAACTCATCGGTCAGCGTCACCTCGACGATCGAGGCCTCTATGTCGACCCGGCGCATCGCCACTGCAGAGAAACGGTTGAGGAACTGGGATACACGCGCCAGCGCTGCGCCATTGGAGCGCACGGTGATGTAACCCATCTCGGGCATCACCTGGACTTCGGCATTGGACCCCGCCAGGTCGCGCAGGAACTGCCCGAGCCCGCCTGCATCGGTCTGGAAGCGGCCGGTGACCGTGAACTGCGCCTGCAGGCCGGTGGAACCGGGAGGCGTTCCCTGGCCCGTACCGGTGGACGCTCCGGCGCCGAAGCCGCCCGGCGAACCAGCGCCGGGTGCCGATACCGACGCCGCGGTGCCACCGCCCTGCACCGTGGGCGACCCGCCGACCGAGTACTGGGCGACCAGCCGCTGCATCACGTGCAGGGGTAGCCGGAACGTATAGGACGCGATATCGGTCACCGTCACCGTGCGGCCGGTACGGTCGACCACCAGCGCGAAGCCGGCCGCGAGCGCAAGGCGGCGCATGGCAGCTTCGGGCGTGAGGTCGCGCAAGTCGACGGTGACCGGCCTGTTCACCTGTACACCCTCCATGAACAGAACGCTGTACTGATGGTCGCGGGCCAGGTTTGCCAGCAGCGATCCGAACGGCACGCCGGAGCCGGCCACCGACACGTCGCCGGACTCGGGCGTGGTCACCAGCGCCCGCACCCGGATCGGTTCTTCGGCCCGCTCGGTCAGCACGGGCCTCGCCTCGATCCGGGGTTCGATCGCCTCCGCCACCAGACGCCGGGACTCACCAGCGACATCCGCCCGTCGCTGCGAAAAAGAGGTAGCGCAGCCGGCAAGCAGCGACGACATCGTCAGGGCAACCACCAGGCGGACGCCGGTGCTGTTCGTTCGGTCGGGCATCTGCAATCCGTTTCTCAATGGACTTTCATCGGGACAGTTCAACCACCAGCAACCGGTTGCCCTGGATCTCGCCTCGCAACCCGAGGCGGGACAGCGCCCGCCGCAGGACTTCGCGCAAATCGGCACCGGAGACCTCCGCGAACTCCTCGACCATAAGCACCGGCATGCCCTTGAATTCCACCGCCATCCCGTGTGCGCGCAGGTAGGTGCGCAGGGTCGCCTGCACGCTGCTGCCCGGCTGGAACAGCAGTCGCAGCTCTGGGGCTGGTTCGACGTTCAGTGCCTCTACGGCCATCGATGCTGCCGCTGCCTGGGCATCCACGTGCGCAGGGCCGGCCCGCTGCACGCCGTGCGTCGCGTCGATCGGATGCACCGGGGCCACGGTGACCGGACGGTGGGTGCCGGGCAGATCGTCCGGCGTGGCGTCGGCTGCCATCCCGGTCACGACCGGGACCGGTTCCACGGGGGTAGCGGCCTCGACCGTACGCGCGCGCGCGCAGCCGGGTCCCTTGTGAACGGCAAGCACATGCACGGTGGAGGCTGCGGGTGGCCGCACCTGTTCGACGATCGACTCTGGAGGCACGCCTGCTGCCACCAACAGTTCCCGCACACGCGCCGCCCGCCGGATCGCGATCGGAGACTGTGGGCGATCACCCTGGGACACGAGGGTCACGTGGTCTGCACCCCGGACGATGGCCATCACCTTTGCCAGATGATCAAGCCCTCCAGGCTCTGCCCTCAGGGTGCCGGTGCCGAAGGGGATCGATGCGCGGTGCGTTTCGCCCGCGCCCGGAGCGCAATCGGGGGCGGCGGTTTCCGCCCGTGCGCCGCCCCGGTACTCGACGAGGGTGGATGCAGACAGAGTACCGGCGCTGACTTCGAAACGGTTGGCAAGCCCGCGTATCACGAGGTAGGGCCCCTGCACTGCGTGGGGAAGACCACTGATCCGCAGCGAAGAAGCCTGGAGCGGTTGCACGGGTTGCACGAAGACGTCACGGCCGTCGTCGAAGACGACGCCGATGGCCGGACCGCTGCCCTGCACACGGTAGGCGAAATCGAGCGGCTGGCTGCGCGCGTCGGAGCGAGGCGCAGCCGTCTCTGCAACAGGCAATGGCGCAAGCGAGGCTCCGCTCGAGGAGGGGATCTCCGCTGCCAGGAGCATTGCAGCCAACAGAACCGGAAACCAGCGTGCTGACAGCACACGGCGCAGCGGGAGGTGCGTTTCCTGCAGGACCTCAGCGGCAGGAAAGCAGTCCGGAAGGGCAACCAGAGCATGCATGCGTTTTCGCATTTAACGAGAAACGTCCGCCATCCTGCCAGTGTCTGCAGGATTGAGCAAAAAATGACGCTGAACTGTGAGAGAAAAGCGGTGCCCCTGGCGGATCAGGACGGTTGGCGGAATATTCCGCGTACGACCCAGAATGGCGCGCGACGTGTCGACCAGCACGGATCCCGCCGCCGATGCGAGCGCCGACGACGCTCCGGGGGAACTGCCCGGCACGACGATCACGGTCGAGGGTTGTGCCTCCTGGCGCTGCACGAGCGAAGCGAGTCCGGCCACGATGAAACTCGCGCCGAACATGGTCCAGAAATGGCGGTCGACCCGATCGTGCAACCCGCTTCGCCCCTGCGCATCGGTGGCCTGGGTACCGAGCAGGTCGAGGCTGGAACCATTCGGAAAGACAAGCCGCCGGAACGCAGCAAGTACACGCTCCTGCCCGGGACGTACGTCCGAGTTGTAGTCGCCGACCAGCCGGGAACCCTTGGGGATCAGCAGATGCCTGCCTTCGACCGAGTCCCAGATGTCCTGCGCGACCAGGGCGACGAGGGTCCCGGGCAGTTCGCTGTTTATCTCGGTCAGCAGCACCGCGGGAATCACGGTGCCCTCGAGCACGGCCGGGCCGCCGGGCGCCGGGCGCAAGGCAGGAGCGGCGCCGGTCGCAGGCGCTGGCGCTGGCGCGCTGACGGATTCCAGCGCCGATCCGACTGTCGAGTCACTCACACCAAGGGCGCGGACTGCAGTCGACGGGTTGCGCTCCGGGGGCGGCGCGGCGAACGGAGCTGAAAGGGACACTGCGGGCACCGACACGCCTCCCCCCTGGCCGATGGCCAGCAGCGGACTGGATCGCGCATCAGCATCGCGACGTTCCTGTTCCACCGCGAGCCGCTCCGCCCGGGACGGGGCAGGGTCGGAGACCGGCAGGGCAGCCGCGAGGTGTTCGTGCCGACGGCGCTCGGCGGGAACGGCGTCACCGGACCGCTGCGGCAAGGATCCTTGCAGCCCTGCGGGACCTACGGCGCCCGGTGGCAGCGGCGGCAGGGGCGGCATTGCCGGCGACTGCGCCAGGCGGGCCTGTTCCTCGATCGTCCGCTCGAGCGCGCCGATGGTCTCAGGCGGGCGAACCTGCGGCCCGGCGCGCCCTGCAGGCCCCGAAGCCAGCCTCGACGCCTCGGTGCCGTCTTGCTGCGCCCTCGCCTGCCAGAGCAGCATCGGCAGCGCGATGGCCAGCATTGCGCCGCCAGCCCACCAGTGCAGGTCCCTGCGCACAGGCCGCCCGGCAGTCGTTCGCTGGCCGTACCCGGACGTTGACTGCCGGGCGCGCGCATCCTGATCGACCAGCTGGTCGATGCTGAACCGCCCCGCGTCATCCGTGCGGCCCGGCTGGGTCATTGCGCGACCTCGTGCGTCACGTCGGCGGCGATGGACCGCCGGCGGCTGGACGGATCCAGTGGCTGCCTTCGCTCCAGCTCGATGCGGGCAGAGCCGAGTCGCAGGAGGATCCGGTCGGCAAGCCGGTGCACCACCAGGTAGCGGCCACGCAGCGTGTAGTTGACGAGTTCCCCCTCCCCCGAGTCACCGGCGACGAAGAGGGCCGGCATCTCCTGCAGTGCCGCCGGCATCTGGATGTAGGTGAATCGTCCGTCGTCGAACACCTGGGTCGGCCGGAAAGCGGCCTGGCCGTGCATCCGGTACTCGAAATTCAATCGCTCGATCCGGATGCCATCGACCTGATCACGATCCTCGCGCCCGCGGTCGCCCTGCCGCGAGCGCGGCCCGGGATTCGCTTCGCGCGAATCGCGCGCCACCACCAGCATGTCGGGGATGATCCAGCTCACTCGCTGGTACCAGGCCCCGCCTTCAGGAGAGCTTCGCAGCGCAAGCTGATACGTGCGACGGTTGGTCACCAGCGTGCCGCTCGTGTACAGGTCCGGCCGGATCGGCTTGACGAACACATGCGGCCCCTTGTCCTGCACGATCCACTGCACCGTATCGCCGAGCGCCAGCGCCACCACCGACTCATCCGCTTCGAGCGCGAGGTGCGTCACGGCACCCGGCCGGGTCAACACCAGGTAGGAGTCGTTCGGGTCGTAGCGGAACACGACCAGCCGGGTGTCCTGCGGCATCGGCAGCGGCACCTGCTGCGCGGCGACCGATGCCACCCCGGGTCCAGCGCAGGCCAGGACCATGGCAACCGAGCAGGCCACACGGCGTACCTCCCCGAGGGTCACGACAGCTCCTCCGCGACATTGAAGCGCGTCACATAGAGCCCGATCGGGTTCTGGATGATCTCTGCCTCGGTCTTCGGTGGCACGATCGCGTAGTGCACCGTCACCTGCAGCATCCGCGACTGCACCGCGGCGCCAAGCGAACGGGTTTCCGCGCGTACCCGCACCTGCATCACCGCGTCGTCCAGCGGCGCAACCGTGACGATCGCCACCGACCGACTCAGGCCCGGGTCCTTGCGCAGCCGCTCGACCGGACGATCGGCCTTCATCCAGTCGAGCATCTGCTGGGTGGCCAGCCCGGAGGTCATCCGGTATGCCTCGGCCAGCTGCCGCTCGGTGAGGTAGGGATCGACGGTGAGCAGCTGCTGCACCCAGCGCGACACGAAGTAGGTGCGCTCGGCGCGCCCCGGCCGGTAGTTCTGCGCAGCCGCCCGGTCGGCGATCGCCAGCCCGTTGTCCGCGACACGCACGACATACGGCTCGACGGTCTTGAGCGGCATCAGCACCGCCAGCGCAATGCAGGCAGCCAGCAATGCGATCGTGGTCAGCACCCAGCCGACGAACAGCCGGTTGCGGTCGACCACCGCACTGCCATACCGCTCGAACCACTCGACCCGCGCACGCTCGAACGCATTCAGCGGCGCCGATGCCGGCAGCTCATCGGACGATCGGCGAAGACGGCGCCACCCGCGCAGGACGGACTTCCACATGCATCACCCCGTTGGACATGCGCCGCAATACGCGGCGACGGGGCAATGATGGAAGGGACGGTGCGGCGGGTCGCCGGCCGGAACCGTCCCTTGCGATGCGTTACTGCGGCTTGATGCCCGCCAGCTGCACGGTCTTCTGCGCCGCCGCGAGGTCGGTCTTCATCCGCGTGCCCAGTGCCTCGGGCGAGCCGCCGAAGATGTCCAGGCCGAGCTGGGTGAAGCGCTCCTTCGCGGCCGGGGTGGCCAGGTAGCGGTTCACTTCAGCGTTGATCCGATCGACCACGTCGCGCGGCATCTTCGCCGGGCCGAGCAGGCCCAGCCAGATGCTGGTGGTGAACGCGGGGAAGCCGACCTCGCCCATCGTGGGCACTTCCGGCAGCAGCGGATGGCGCTTGGGCGAGGTGATCGCCAGCGCGCGGAACTTGCCGGCGCGGATATGCGGCGAGGCGGTCGACAGCTGGTCGAACATGATCGGCACATGGCCGCCGATCACGTCGGCACCGGCGGCCGGGTTCGACTTGTACGGCACATGGTTGAGCGAGATGCCCATCAGGCCGGCGAAGTAGGCGCCGGCCATGTGGCCGGTCGAGCCGATGCCGGCGGTCGCCCAGCCCAGTTCGCCCGGCCGCGTCTTGGCGAATGCGACGAGGTCCTTCACCGTCTTCACCGGCACCGACGGGTGCACCACCAGCACCTGCGGCGCGTTGGAGGCACCGACGATCGGCGTGAAGTCGCGGAAGATGTCATAGGGCAGCTTGGTGTTCAGCGCCGGGGACATCGCGAACGCGCCCGAGGTAAGCAGCAGCGTGTAGCCGTCCGGGGCCGAGCGCGCGACATAGTCGGCACCGATCGAGCCGGTGGCCCCTGAGCGGATCTCGACGATGACCGGCTGGCCGAGGCCTTCCTGCAGCGTCGGGATGATCAGCCGCGCCATGGTGTCGGCCGAACCACCGGCCCCGAACGGCACCACGATGCGCAGCGGCTTCTCGGGCCAGGCCTTCTGTGCCTGCACCGGCTGGCTGGCCAGCAGGCCCAGGGCCGCGAACGTGCCGGTGGCTGCGGCGAGGATTGAATGTGTCTTAATGTCTGCTGCGATGGATCTCATCTGTCTTTCACTCCGATTGATGCCGGCGCCTCGATCGATCGAGGCGCCCATGCATGGGCTCACTTCACCCATTACGTTACTGAAGCTTGATGCCTGCGACCTGCACGGTCTTCTGCGCCACGGCCAGGTCGGATTTCATCCGCGCCGCCAGCGCCTCGGGCGAACCGCCGAAGGACTCGACGCCGAGCTGGTTGAAGCGCTCCTTCGCTGCCGGGGTGGCGAGGTAGCGGTTCACTTCGGCATTGACCCGGTCGACGATCTCGCGCGGCAGCTTGGCCGGGCCGAGCAGGCCCAGCCAGATGCTGGTGGTGAACGCCGGGAAGCCCACCTCGGCCATCGTCGGCACTTCGGGCAGCAGCGGGTGGCGTTTGGGCGAGGTGATGGCCAGTGCGCGCACCTTGCCGGCGCGGATATGCGCTGAAGACGTCGACAGCGGGTCGAACATCATCGGCACATGGCCGCCCATGACGTCGGCAGCGGCCGCCGGGTTCGACTTGTACGGCACATGGTTCAACGTGATGCCGACCAGCGACGCGAAGTACGCGCCGAAGATATGGCCGGCCGATGCGACGCCGGCGGTCGCCCAGCCCACTTCGCCCGGTCGGGCCTTGGCGAAGGCGACGAGGTCCTTCACCGACTTCACCGGCAGCGACGGATGCACCACCAGCACCTGCGGCGCGTTGGATGCGCCGACGATCGGCGTGAAGTCGCGGAAGATGTCATAGGGCAGGCTGGCGTTCAGCGCCGGCGAGGTGGCAAACGCGCCCGAGGTCAGCAGCAGCGTGTAGCCGTCCGGTGCCGAGCGCGCGACGAGTTCAGCGCCGATCGCGCCGGTGGCACCGGCGCGGACCTCGACGACGATCGGCTGGCCGAGGCCTTCCTGCAGCGTCGGCACCAGCAGCCGCGCCATGGTGTCGGCGGCACCGCCTGCACCGAACGGCACGATGATGCGCACCGGCTTCTCGGGCCATGCCTTCTGTGCCTGCACCGGCTGGCTTGCCAGGGTGGCCAGTGTGGCCAGTGCAATCAGCGCCAGCGCGGCACCCTGCCCTCCGATGCGCATACCCATCGCCCGCTCCGTCAGTGGTCAGTCGAGCTTGATCTTCGCATCCCTGACCACCTTCTGCCACTTCAGGAAGTCATTGCGATGCAGGGTGGCGAACGCCTCCGGCGTGCCGCCGGCCGGCTCGACGCCCAGTTCGTTGAAGCGCTTGACGATCTCCGGCAGCTTCACGATGCGGTTCACTTCCGTGTTCAGGCGCATCACGATGTCACGCGGCAGGCCGGCCGGCCCGAGCATGCCCAGCCACACGTTCGCATCGAATGCCGGCAGGCCGGCCTCGGTGATGGTCGGCACGTCGGGCAGCAGCGCCAGGCGCTGGCTCGAGGTGACGGCCAGGCCGCGCAGCTTGCCCGAGCGCACATGCGGCGCGCCGGTCAGTGCCAGGTCGAACATCACCGGCACGTTGCCCGAGATCACGTCGATCACCGCGATCGGGTTGGCCTTGTAGGGGACATGCACCATCTGGGTGTCGGTCATTGCCAGGAACAGTTCGGTGGCCAGGTGGCCGGTGCTGCCCACGCCCGCGGTGGCATAGCCGATCTGGTTCGGGCGCTTCTTCGCGAACGCCACCAGTTCCTTGATGTTCTTCACCGGCAGTGACGGATGCACGTTGATGATCGTCGCCGTGTTGGAGATGTTCACCACCGGGGTGAAGTCCTTGAACACGTCGACCGACACCTTGGTGTTCAGTGCCGGCGTCGACGAGAACGCGCCCGAGGTCACCATCAGCGTGTAGCCGTCCGGCTGCGCGCGGGCGACGGCCTCGGCGCCGATCATGCCGGCGGCACCGGTGCGGTTCTCGACCACCACGCCCTGGCCCCAGGTCTCGGTGAAGCGCTGGCCGACCAGCCGCGCCATGGTGTCGGCGGAACCGCCGGCCCCGAACGGGACGATGATGCGGATCGGCTTGGACGGATACTGCTGGGCAGCCACCGGCAGGGCGGCAGCCAGCGGCAGCGTGCCGGCCAGGGCCGCCAGCGCGGCGCGGCGGGAGATGCCGGACAGGCCGGACAGGCATGCGGAAGACTTCACGTTCATCGAGAGGATTCCCCGGTCGTTGTGGTTGTGTTGATGAATGTGCAAAGGCTCAGCGTCGTGCCGCGCGGATCATGTTGCGCGCGATCACCAGCTGCTGGATCTGGCTGGTGCCTTCGAAGATGCGGAACAG
>JBIITW010000084.1:0-18782 GCA_044340265.1 Burkholderiales bacterium
GGTTGGTCGAATGCACGAGGTGCGTGGGCAGCATGTTCGAGTCGAAGCGCCAGACACCGACGCCCAGCTGGCAGACGAACAGCCCGTTCTCGGCGTCCATCTCGATGCCGTCCGGGCCGCCGACGCCACCTGACAGCTGGATCGCGACACCGGTCTTGGAGATCGAGCCGTCCTGCATCAGCGGCAGGCGCCACACCGAGTTCGAGCGCGTGACGCCGACATAGCAGTGCTTCTCGGTGGTCGACAGGGTGATGCCGTTCGGGCTGGGCACGTTGTTGCACAGGCGGTCGAGCGAACCGTCGGCGCGCCAGCGGAACACGCGGCCGGTCGGGTCGGCGATGCCGGTCTGGCCCTGGTCGGTGAAGTAGAGGTCGCCGTTGGTCGCGAAGTGCAGGTCGTTGCAGCCCTTGAAGCCTTCGCTGAATGCGGTGCGCAGCACTTCCTCGATCTTCATCGTCTTCGGATCGATGGTCAGGATGCCCATCTTGTAGTCGGCGACGAAGATGCGGCCGTCCTTGTGGAACTTCAGGCCGTTGGGCCAGCCGTTGTACTGCAGCGCGAGTTCGATGTTGCCCTTCGGGTCGGCGCGGAAGATGCGGCCGAACGCGCAGTCGACGAACCACAGGTTGCCGTCACGGTCGAACGACGGGCCTTCGAGGAAACACTCGATCTCGGTGCCCTGGCGGTTCGGATGCGCCCAGTCGCTGTACTGCTTCTTGCGGTACTTGGCGGGCAGCGTGGCGAAGACTTCGGTCTCGATCAGTTGCAGGGGCTGGAAGGGGTTGAACATTCGTATTCCTTTCTTGCGCGTCTGTGGCGTGCTGTGATGGAACCCGGCGGTCCTGCCGGAAAGGTAATGCAAGATTCGTGCGAAAGCCGTGGCGGAAATGCACGCGGTACCGCGAAACCTGTCGTCTCGTTGCGGATGTCAGTCGATGCGGACGTCAGTCGATGCGGATGTTGGCGTCCCGGATCACCTTCGCCCAGCGCGGCAGGTTCTCCTTGATGTACGCGGTCATCTGCTCCGGCGTCCCCGGGGCGGGGGCTGCCATGCCCTGCGCCTGCAGGCGGGCGACGATATCGGGCGCGCGCAGGACCTTGCCGGTGACCTCGTTGAGCCGCCGCACGATATCCGGGGAAACCTTCGCCGGCGTGAACACGCCGTACATGATCGTCGCCTCGTAGCCCTTGATTCCCAGGGCTTCATTGACCGTGGGAACGGTGGGCAGCAGCGCGCTGCGCGAGGCAGAGGCGATGGCCAGCGCGCGCGCCCTGCCTGCCTTGACCGGCTCCGGTGCCGTGGCGGAACTGGCGAAGAAAAGCGGGACGTGTCCTCCGATCAGGTCGGTCATCGCCGGCCCCCCGCCCTTGTACGGCACGTGGATCATCTTCAGACCCAGCATGTCCATCAGCAGTGCGCCCCCGAGATGGCTCATGCTGCCGATGCCGAAGGACGCGTAGGACATCTTGCCCGGCTGCTGCTTGACCAGCGTGACGAGTTCCTTGAGGTTGCGCACGGGCAATGCCGGATTTGCAAGGATGACCAGCGGCACGTCTCCGACCAGCGAGACCGACTGGAAATCGCCCAGCGTGTCGTAGGGCATCTTCGGGTAGAACGCAGGGTTCAGGATGTGCGAGGTCACGCTGTGGAACATGATCGTGTAGCCGTCGGGTGCCGCACGCGCCACGGCCTCTGCACCGATCAGTCCGTTCGATCCCCCGCGATTCTCGATGACCACCGGCTGGGCGAGCGCCTGCGCCAGCGGTTCGGCGAACAGCCGCCCGAGGATGTCGGTGCCGCCGCCGGGCGGCCACGGGATCACCATGCGCACCGGCTTGGCCGGCCATTGCGGCTGTGCAGCCAGCATCGGCGCCTGGATTGCCAGGAGACCGCCGATCGCGAAGGCAGGCAGCGCTGCCAGGGTGGATCGCTTCATCAGGTGTTGCTCCTTCATTCGTTCTTCAGTCCGACCTGCTTCGAAAGCTTGGCGTAGCGGGCAAGTTCCGCCGCCATGAAGCTGCGGAAGGCGGCCGGCGTACTAGACTGCACGTCGATGCCCAGTGCGGCGAACCGCTCCTGCGTGTCGGCGAACTCGAGCGACTTGCGCAGCATTGCGTTAAGCCGGTCGATGATCGGCGCCGGGGTCTTCGCCGGCACCACCGCGCCCCACCAGGTGACCATGTCGAAGCCCGGCACGCCGCTCTCGGCGACGGTCGGGATGTCCGGTGCCAGCGGCGTGCGCTTCGCGCTCGACGCGGCGAGGGCGCGCAGCTTGCCGCTCTTCACATGCGCTGCCGCCACCGGCGGGCTGGCGAACACGAAGTCGATCTGGCCGCCGAGGAGGTCGGTGACCGACTGGCCGGTGCCCTTGTACGGCACGTGCAGCAGCTCGACACCGGTCATCAGGCGCAGCAGTTCGGTGGTCAGGTGGGCCGGCGTGCCGCTGCCGCCGGTGCCGTACTTGATCGCCCCGGGCTTCGCCTTTGCCAGCGCGATCAGTTCCTGCAGGTTCTTCACCGGCAGCGACGGCCCGACCACCAGCAGCGTCGGACCGGTGGCGAGCAGGCTGACCGCCTCGAAGTCGCGCATCACGTCGTAGCCGAGCTTCGGATAGATGTGCGGGTTGATCGCCAGCGGCGCGATGTTCGCCAGCAGCATCGTGTAGCCGTCCGGGGCGGCGCGCGCAGCCAGCTCGGTGCCCAGGCTGCCGCCCACGCCCGGGCGGTTGTCGATCAGCACCGGTTGCCCGAGCTGTTCGGCGAGGCGGGTGCCTACGGCGCGGGCGACGAGGTCGGAAGAGCCGCCGGGCGGGTAGGGCGCGATCCAGCGCACCGGCTTGGCGGGCCAGGCCTGCGCCGAGGCCGGGGTTGCGATGGCCAGCGCGGGCACCGCCGACAGGGCCAGTGCCAGGGTACGCATGCGAAATGCAGTGTCAGTCAATGCGAGCTCCGATTTCCTTGACCAGTGCCGCCCAGCGCGGCGTGTTGGTCTTCATGTAGTCGAGCATCGCCTGCGGCGAGGTCGAGGTGGCGCGGTCCGATCCGCCCTGGTTGGCGAGCCGGTTCTGGAAGTCCGCCGATTCGAGCAGGCGCACGGTCTCGGCATTCAGACGGGTGACGATCGCCTGCGGCGTCTTCGCCGGTGCGAACAGCCCGAACATCACCGAGGCTTCATAGCCCTTGCTGCCGGCGGCCTCGTCGACCGTCGGCACGTCGGGCAGCAGCTTCGAGCGGGCAGCGGTGGTCACGCCGAGCGCGCGCAGCTTGCCGGCACGCAGCATCGGCAGCGAGGTGCCGATGCCGGAGAAGTAGATCGGCACATGACCGCCGAGGGTGTCGACCAGCGCCGGCCCGCCGCCCTTGTACGGGATATGGGTCATCTTCACGCCGAACTGGCGGTTGAACAGTTCCCCGGCGAGCTGGCTGATGCTGCCGGCGCCGAACGAGGCGAACGACAGCTGGCCCGGGTTCTTCTTCGCCAGCGCGAGCAGGTCGTTCAGGGTCTTCACCGGCAGCACCGGGTTGACGACGATCGCCAGCGGCACCTCGGCCACCAGCCCGACCGGCGCGAAGTCGGTGAAGGTGTCGTAGGGCAGCTTCGGGAAAAACGACGGATTGAGCATGTGCGAGGTGACGCTGTGGAACATGATCGTGTAGCCATCCGGCGTCGCGCGTGCGACTGCCTCGGCCCCGATCACGCCGTTCGACCCCCCGCGGTTCTCGACCACGACCTGCTGGCCGAGGGCCTGGCCCAGCGGCTCGGCGAGGATGCGGCCGACGATGTCGGCGCCGCCGCCGGGTGGCCAGGGGATGACCATGCGTACCGGCTTCACGGGCCAGGCGGGCGAGGTCTGGGCGAACGCAGATGCGCTGGCGACCGCTGCGAAGAGAAACATCAGGCAGGGCGCTGTGGGGTGCTTCTGGCGCATTCGAAGGCTCCTCCGGGCGGGATCTGGACGGCTGCTGTTCCAAGGCTCGGGGTCTTCCGCGTCGAGGGTCCACGTCGGCGGTCCCACGTCAACGGTTTGTCCGTACCTTTTGTCCGGTCATTTTAGGCTTCGCGGGTCCGGGTCGCAACCGGGTGGCCCGGGCCAGCAGTTAGAATCCGCAGGTTGACCGAGAGGGTTCCCGCATGCCTGCTCCTTCCTGCCTTGCCCCGGACCCGTCGCCGTCGAAGCCGTCGGTGGCGCTGCCGCCCGGCACCACCGACTGCCACTGCCATGTTTTCGAGGATCCGACCCGCTATCCGCTGATCGAGAACCGCAGTTACACCCCGAACGGCGGGTCGATCGACGGCTACGTGTCGATGTGCGAAGCGCTCGGCATCGAGCGTACGGTGCAGGTCAACGCCAGCGTCTACGGCAACGACAACTCGATCACCGCCGACGTCATCGCGAAGCTCGGGCAGCATCGCGCGCGCGGCGTGGCCGGGCTCGCGGCCGATGCGACCGAGGCGCACATCGGGCGGCTGCATGAAGCCGGCTTCCGCGGCGTGCGCCTGTCGACGCGCGTCAAGGGTTACGGTGGCCTCGAACGGCTGGAATCGATGGCCACGCGCATCAGGCCGTTCGGCTGGCACCTGCAGGTGCACTTCGGGTCGGGCACCGAGATCGTCGAGCACGCCGGCCACCTGGGTTCCATCGACGCGCCGATCGTGTTCGACCATTTCGCGCGCGTGGGCGCCGCGCAAGGTCCCGATTCGCCGTCCGTCCGCGCGCTGATCCGCCAGCTGGTCGAGCGCGACGATCGCTGGGTGAAGTTCTCGAGCTTCTACAAGCTGTCGGGCGAGGGCCCGCCGGCGTACGCCGACATGGCGCCGATCGCGCGCGCGATCGTCGCCGCCCGGCCCGACCGCGTTGTCTGGGGCACGAACTGGCCGCACCCTAACCTGTTCGCGCCGGCACGCGTGCCCGACGACGGCATGCTGTTCGATGCGCTCGCGGGATGGCTGCCGGACGCCGGGGTCAGGCAGCGGGTGCTGGTGGACAATCCGGCGCAGCTGTACGGTTTCCCGGCAAGCGCCTGATCGTTGATCAGGCGCTTCGGCGGCGGAAGTCGTCGAGTCGTAGTGCCGGCACGCCATCGGCGGTCGTGACCACCCGGGTCACCGGCCGCGTGCTGCCGAAGGTCGGGATGAATGCCGAGTGCTTGCCGGCGCCACCGGCCACGAACACCATGAATTCCTCGGGCGACTGCGCCATCGGCACCAGCGCGTCCAGGCCGGCGGTGGCAAAGCGTTCCGGGAACCGCTTGCGCAGCCGCCGCTCGATGTTCTCGTCCGAGAACCGTCCGAGCGGCAGCCTGGCATGTTCGTACAGGTAAGCCTTCACGGCCTGCTTGGTGTAGCCGCCGTCGGCAAGGGTGCGCGCATGTTCGGGGCCGATCGCCACGACCGGCACCGACGGGTGGTAGGCGTTGTTCGCGCCGGTGATCGCGACCGTCCCGGCGATCGACTTCAGCACGCCGATCGCCGTCGTGCTCTCGTGGTCGTTGATGTTGTGCGGGCCTTCGGCGGCGACCACGGTGACCGTCGTCACCTCGGCGGGCAGGCCGAGTTCCACGCGCAGCGGCTCCCAGGGGCTCTGCGCCTCGTTCTCGGAACAGCAGTAGGCGAACTTGGCCGGCGTCCCCTGCGTCGCCATGTCGCCGATGCCCGGGATCGCACCGCCAATGTTCACCAGGGCGAGGCGTACGGCGCGGCCGATGGTCGCGTTCGCCGGATAGCCCTGGCCGAAGGCGTTGTTGCCGCCATGGATGCCGGCCTCCACGGCGAGCGGTCCGCCGAACAGCAGCAGCGGCGTGCACGGATGCGTGGTCGCCTGGATCCCGTACAGGTTGAACTCCGGCGCGTCCAGCGCGTCGAACGCGGCCAGCACGAGGGGGAAGTGCGCCGGCTGCAGCCCGGCCATCACCGCGTTCGCCGCGATGCGCGCCGGCGTGGCGGGCGCGTAGCGCGGCGGCATCGTCATGAATGGTTCGTCCCACGGGCGGTCGCAGTACGCGAGCATCGCCTCGACCCGTTCGGGCGTGGGCGGGATCACCGGCAGGCCGTCGCTCCAGCCACGCGCGAGGAACAGCGACTGGATGGCCTCCAGCCCGTCCTCGCAATCGATGGTGCAACCCGGTGTGTCGAGCCAGTTCGTCAGCCTGCTCATCGCGCCCCTCCCTTGATCCACTCGAGCAGCGGTGCGAAGGCGAGTTCGGCACGTTGCTCGATTTCCTCGCGCGACAGGCCGCCGATCGGGTGCGGGACCACGAAGAGCGGCAGGTCCGGCATGCCGAGCGCCCGGCATTGACCCCTGGCCAGGCCCTGGAACTGGGTCGTGCAGACAACCGCGCTCGGCTTGCCGCGCCGGCGAAGTTCAACGGCGTCGTGGACACTCCACGACGTGCACGATCCTCAGTCGCCCATCGCTGCGACGACGCAGTCGGTCTCCTGTGCGAGGCGGGTGAGCACCTGGTCGGTGGCCGGCAGCGAAGACGTCGCCTTGCGCGCGCCGACCACCGCGGAGAGCGGGATCTCGGCGCGCAGGCGCTCGACCAGCGAGGCGAGCAGGTGGTCGGCATTGCCCTTGCTGTTGTCGAGCACGCCGAGCCTGAGCATTGCGCTCGGTCTTTCCTGGGCCGGTGGCGTATCAGCCTGAGACGTATCAGCCTGAGACGCAGCGGCCGGTGCGACGTCGACGGACGCCGCATGCGCGCCGACCGTGGCGGGTGCCGCGCCGGCCAGTTCCTCCGGAACCACGAGCCTGATCATTGCCATTTCGATGTCCCTCGCACTCAATCCAGCTTGATGTTCACGGCCTGCTTCACCTTGGTCCACTTCACCATCTCGTTGCGCATGCGCGTGGCCAGCGCCTCCGGCGTGCTGCGCATCGGCTCGGAACCGAGCCGTTCGAACGCCTCGCGCACCGAGGGCTGCGCCAGCGTGTCGTAGGCCGCCTTCCAGATCCGCGCCACGATCTCCTTCGGCGCATTGGCGGGCAGGAACACCCCGGTCCAGGTCGCGACCTCGTAGCCACGCACGCCGGCCTCCTCGATCGTCGGGATCTCCGGCAGCAGCGCCGAGCGCTTGCTGGTGGTCAGCGCAAGCGCGCGCAGCCGGCCCGCCCGGATGTGCGGCGACGATGTCGACAGCTGGTCGAACATCAGGTCGGCATGGCCGCCGACGAGGTCGACCAGCGCGGGGCCGCTGCCCTTGAACGGCACGTGGATGAACTTGACGCCGGCCTCGATCTGGAAGATCTCGTTGGCGATATGGGTGGTCGATCCGATGCCGGCCGAGGCCACGGCGAGCCTGCCCGGCTGCTTCTTCGCCAGCGCGATGAGCCCGGCAATGGTCTTGACCGGTACCGACGGGTGGACCGTCACCACCAGGGGCGTGATCGACACCAGCGTCGTCGGCACGAAGTCGCGCAGCGGGTCGTAGGAGACGTTGGTGCCGAACACCGGGTTGATGGTCAGCGAGCCGCTCGATCCGAGCAGCAGCGTGTATCCGTCCGGTGCCGACTTGGCGGCCACCTCCGCGCCGATGCGGCCGCCTGCGCCGGACCGGTTCTCGACCACCACCGGCTGGCCGAGCGCCTGTGACATGCCTGGTGCGATGGTGCGCGCGGTCAGGTCGATGTTGCCCCCGGGGGCGAACGGCACGATGAGGCGCAGCGGCCGGTCCGGGAACTGGGACTGCGCCGTGGCCGTGCCCGTGGCCGCAACCAGCAGCGCGGCCAGTGCCGCACCCACGCGCAGGCCGTTCATGGCCAGCGCATTTCCCGGCGAGTGTGATGAAGCCATGGTCTTCCTCCTTGATGATGAGCGGATTCATTTCCGCTTCGAGTACCACGGGCAATGCAGGATCGCCGGGCCGATATTGCAGGATTCTGCGATGGCGCGGTCCGCGAACGCGGGTGCCCGGCAGCGCTCAAGGCGTTGCACGCGCGCGGTACGGCCGCGCCGACGCGCGCAGGCGCTGCCAGTTGTGGACGAAGGCGCCGGCCAGTGCCACGTTGCCGCGCATCACCAGTACGTTCTCGGCATTGCGCCGCTGCGCCGAGTAGGTGAAGTTGTAGCTGCCCGTGACGAGCACCGCCGCCGGCGTTCCGGCGTCGATGATCATCACCTTGTTGTGCGCGCTGGCGCGCTTTGCATCGAGCCAGACCGGGATGCCGTTGCGCATGAGGTCGGTCAGCACGCTTCCTTCGAGTTGCCGGTCCTGGCGCTCGTCTGCCAGCACCTCGACGCGCACGCCGCGGCGGTGGGCATCGACCAGTGCGCGCGCGATCCGCTTGTGGGTGAAGCTGAATGCCTTCACCAGCACCTGCTGCCGGGCCTGGCCGATCACGCCGATCAGGATCTCGTCGACCGGGTCGCCCGGGGTGAACGCGACCTGCACCGTGCCGGTGGCGGCGAACAGGCGTGACTGGCCGGGCGGGGCCTCGCCTGCCGCGGCCGGTTGCACGCCGGCCGCGATCAGCAGGGCGATCAGCAGCGTGAGTTGCAGCGTGAGCTGTAGCGTGAGTGGCAGCAGCGCCGCACGCAGCGACTTCGCCTGCCTCATTCCTTCGCGCGTTCCAGCACCGCTGCGAAGAACCCGTCCGTGCCATGGCGGTGCGGCAGCAGCTCGAGGTACGGGCCGGTATCGAGCGCGATGCCCAGGCCGGCCAGCACCTCGTTCGCCGGACGCAGCGCGAACGCCGGGTTCGCGGCGAGGAAGGCCTCGACCACGAGGCGGTTCTCTTCTTCGAGCAGGCTGCAGGTGGCGTAGACGATACGCCCGCCAGGCTTGAGCAGGCGCGCCGCGCTGGCCAGGATCGCCGACTGCTTCGCAGCCATCTCGGCGACCGCCGACTCCGGCTGCCGCCACTTCATGTCGGGATTGCGGCGAAGCGTGCCGAGGCCGGTGCACGGCGCATCGACCAGTACGCGGTCGATCTTGCCTGCGAGGCGCTTGACCCGTGCATCGACTTCGCTCGACAGCAGCTGCGGATGCACGTTCGACAATCCGCTTCGCCGCAGCCGGGGCTCGAACGCCTTGAGCCGCCGCTCTGACACATCGAACGCATAGAGACGCCCGGTCGACTGCATCAGTGCGCCCAGCGCCAGCGTCTTGCCGCCGGCCCCGGCACAGAAGTCGACCACCATCTCGCGCCGCTTCGGGGCGACCAGCTGGGCGAGCAGCTGGCTGCCTTCGTCCTGCACCTCGATCGCGCCCTGCTCGTAAAGGGGATCGCGGCCGAGGTTGGGCCGGCCCTCGATGCGCAGGCCGAACGGTGAAAAGGGCGTGGCGCGTGCGTCCATCTGCCGCGACTGCAGTTGTGCGATCGCCGTCTCGCGGTCGATCTTCGCCGGGTTGACCCGCAGGTCGAGCGGAGCCGGCTGGTTCAGCGCGGCGACCAGCTGCGCAGTCTCGGCGGCACCGAAGCGCGCGTGCAGACGATCGTAGAGCCAGTCGGGGATGTCCAGTGCGGCGCCGGCCGACAGCGTGGACGGATCCATCGCATGGGTGGTCGCCAGCCATTCGCTGTCGTTGCGGCCGATCACCGGCTCGAGCGCGCGCGCCGACAGTCCGAACACGGTGGTCAGCGCGACCAGCACCAGTCGGCGCGGCGTGGGCGCCAGTGCATCGACCGCGGCGGGCGCCGACCGGTCGGCACCGGCGAAGGTGGAGGCGTCGATGGAGGGGCCGGTTGCGGCGACCGGCGCACCCGCAGCCGCAGCCGCACCTGCACCCGCACCCGCACCCGCTTCTGCCGTCGCCGCAGGTGAACCCGATTGCGCCGCCGCCGGTGCCGCCACGCTCGCCCGGGCGTTCAACGTGCGCCAGCGGCGCAGCACCGTGTACATCACTTCGGCGGCGAACGCGCGGTCGAGCGGGCCGAGCTCGCGCCGGGTGCGGAAGAACTGGTGCAGCACCTGGTCGGCGGGCAGCGCGAAGGTCGATGCGAGGCTCAGCGCCTGGGTTGCGGCGTCTATGCGCAGGGGGTTGGGGGAGGGTAGTGCATCCATCGAAGAGGGGCCGATCGCGAACAGGGGACAGAAACGGGAACCGCAGGAGCGGGAACAGGGGCGGGTGCGGGGCGGGTGCAGGGCGTGCCGGGGGGCGACGCGCGGTCAGTCCCGCGCGAGCCGCACCGTGTCGAGCGTCGCGCTGGTGACGCGTCCGTTGCGGTCGGTCCAGCGGATGCGCACCGGCAGGAACGGTCGATCGGTCGCGAGCCACATATCGTAGCCTTCGTCGCCGGCTTGTGCGCGGACCCGGCGCAGGTGGGAGGCGCGCCAGGAGCCGGCCGGGGTCTCGATCACTTCCTCCCCGACGCGTTCATAGGTCTGTACATACAGCTTGCGCCCGGTGGTCAGCAGTACGTCGCGCGGTCCGTCGCCGATCGGCACGAACGCGAACTGCAGGATCAGGGACAGCGTGTCCTGGGCGCCCGCGCCGAGCGCGGCGGTCTGCGTGGCATCGGGATAGCCGAAGGTCAGCTGCTTCGCGGTCCAGTCGAATCGCGCGAATTCATTGCGTGCATTCCGCCCGCGGTCCATCGCGAACGCATCCGGCCGCAGTCCATCCGGCGTGATCCGGCCTTCGCTGGTCTGCACCACGCGCACCCGGCGCAGCAGCCCGACCAGCCCGGTGGTCTCGGCGCTCAGGCTGAGACGGTAGGTCGCCTCGCTCGCTTCCCAGGCATAGGTCGCGCGCCCGACCGGCGTCGGCGGGGTGCCGATGGTCACGCCATATTCGAGGCGGCCGCTGCGCGGAAAGCGGATGCTGCCTGGGGGTGGCACGGCATCGCGGCCTGCAGTTGCGGATTCCGCCACCTGCGCGTCGGCGCCGCTGCCGGCCTGCGAGGCATCGGCTGCGGCTGCGACCGGCGGCAGCGGCTTCGGGGGTTCGGCAGGCGCTGCCAAGGCGATCGGGTCCGCCGATACACCTCCTGCACCCGGCATACCGTCGTCGGGCTGCGCGCCGACCTGCGGCGCGGCGGACGTGGCTGCCAGAGGGGCGGCTGCACCCGGCGCTGGCGGGCGGGCGGACGCAGGCACGGCCACCGCGTCATCCGGGCGAGCTGGCGCGGGCAGTGGCGGGCGGGTCGGCGCTGCGGCCGGCCGGGGTGTTGCGGCCGGCGGCTGGAGCGGTGCCGGTGCCGGCACCGGACTGGCGGCAGGCGGCAGCAGCGTCACCGCCACCAGCGGCAATGTCCCTGCCGATGCGGCCTCCGGCGCGCTGCCCGGCCGCAGCGTCGCCACCGAAAGAGTCAGCGCATGCAGCAGCAGCGAGGCGAGCAGCGCCCAGACGAATCCGCGCCGGGGCGACCGGGCGGTTTCCGGGTTCACTGACCGCCGATCTGCACCAGCACCTGGTCGAACGTCGCGCCGTCGTTCTCGGCCACCAGGATGCGTACCGGGATCATCCCGCGCCCGGCTGCCAGCCAGACGTCGGTCGCGTTGTCGCCCTTGTCACGGATGCGGCTGACCCGGATCGCATCGAAGCTGCCGGCGGGCGTTGTCAGCGGCGCGCGGCCGGCGACGGAAAAGCGATACAGGCTGACCCGCCGGCCGTCGGTCATCGGTGCATCCCATTCCGAGGCTGGCAGGCCGGGCGGTCGGCCTGCACGCAGCGCGAGTGCATACGGGAAACTGAGGCGATCGGTGGTCGCCGGCGGCAGCGGCTCGGCCTCGCCTTCGACCGCATCCGTGCCGGGGCGGTCGAAACGGATGCGGTTCGTCGACCAGTCGAAGCGGGCGCGCAGCACCGGATTGTTGCCGCGCTGGTCGGTGAACTGTTCCGGCCGCAGGCCGGACGGGCCCAGGGTGCCGCGGCTCTCCCGCCGCCAGCCCTGGCCGCGCGCCAGCAACGCTGCCACGCCGACCGCACGTGCCTCGCTGGTGATCCGGTAGCTGCCGCCGTCGCGCTCGAACGACTCCTCGACACGCGCGATCTCGAGGCCATTGCGCGACAGGGAATAGACCAGTGCGAGCCGCGCCGGCAGCGTGTCGGTGCGATCCGGTGCGCCGTTCGTGGCCCCGCTGCCCGAAGAACCTTCGGCCGCTCGTGCCTTCGATGGCGCCAGGGGCAGCAGGGCAGAGGCCCAGGCAGCGAAGGCAGCGGCGCATGCGCTGCGCCTGCCGATCGATGCCTGCACGAGGGGCGATTCCATCCGGCCTCCCTTCTGTTCAGTCCAGCGGTGGCACGACCAGCGCACCGCCATCGGCTGGCGCGTGACCGTCTTTCGCCCCTGCCAGCCGTACCCTGTTGCCGTCGATCGCGAGCCGTCCCTGCGCAAACCAGCGTACCGCCTGCGGATAGAGCCGATGCTCCTGCACCAGTACCCGTGCAGACAACGTCTCTTCCGTGTCGTCAGGGTGTACCGGTACCGCCGCCTGCGCGATGACCGGGCCGCTGTCCAGCGTGGAGGTGACGAAATGGACCGTGCAGCCGTGCAGGCGGACACCTTCGGCCAGCGCGCGCCGATGTGTATGCAGGCCGGGGAAGGCGGGCAGCAGCGAGGGGTGGATGTTGATCATCCGCCCGTCGTAGTGATCGACGAACCGGGCGGTGAGGATGCGCATGAAGCCGGCCAGCACCACCAGCGCGGGCTGGTGACGGTCGATCGCCTGCATCAGCGCTGCGTCGAAGGCGGCGCGCGGGTCCTGCGCGGCGGCGAAGGCCGAATGGTCGACGACCTCGGTCGCGATGCCATGCATGCGCGCGAACGCGAGGCCGGCCGCATCGGGACGATTGCTGATCACCGCGGCGATCCGGCACGGCGGATTCGATTCGACGATCGAGCGCAGGTTGCTGCCGCGCCCGGAAATCAGCACGACGACCGAAGGGCCGGTTGCGGCATCCGTGCCCGCGGCGGCCGTCATGTGCGACTGCCGTCGACGCGCATCAGCGGATCGCGGTCTGCGGTTCGTCGCCGCGGCGCGCGCGAACGGTGCCGATGCGGCTGACCGTCTCGCCGGCGGCGGTGAGCTGCTCGATCGCACGGCCCGCATCGGCCTCGGCCACCACCAGCACCATGCCGAGGCCGCAGTTGAAGGTGCGGTACATCTCTTCGTCCGCCACGCCGCCGGCCGACTGCAGCCAGCCGAACAGCGGCGGGCGTGGCCAGCTCGCCCCGTCGATGTCGGCGACCATCGATTCCGGCAGCACGCGCGGCAGGTTGCCCGGCAGGCCACCACCGGTGATATGCGCGAGCGCCTTCACCGGCAGCGCGGCCATCAGCGCCAGCACCGGCTTCACGTAGATGCGGGTGGGCGCCAGCAGCGCGTCGGCCAGCGGGCGGCCATGGAAATCGGCATCGAGGTCGGCACCGGACACCTCGACGATGCGTCGTGCCAGTGAATAGCCGTTGGAATGCAGCCCGCTGGCACCGAGCCCGAGGATCACGTCGCCCGCGGTCACCGTCGAGCCGTCGATGATCTTCGACTTCTCGACCACGCCGACGCAGAAGCCGGCAAGGTCGTACTCACCGGCGACATACATGCCGGGCATCTCGGCGGTCTCGCCGCCGATCAGCGCGCAGCCGGCCAGTTCGCAGCCGTGCGCGATGCCGCGCACCACCTCGGTGGCCACGTCCACTTCCAGCTTGCCGGTGGCGTAGTAATCGAGGAAGAACAGTGGCTCGGCACCCTGAACGAGCACGTCGTTGACGCTCATCGCGACCAGGTCGATGCCGATGGTGTCGTGCCGGCCGAGGGCGAAGGCCAGCTTCAGCTTGGTGCCGACGCCATCGGTGCCGGAGACGAGCACCGGCTCGCGGTAGCGTTTCGGGACCTCGAACAGCGCGCCGAAGCCGCCGATGCCGGCCAGCACCCCTTCACGCCGGGTGCGCGCGGCGAGCGGCTTGATGTTCTCGACCAGCGCGTCCCCGGCGTCGATGTCGACCCCGGCCTCGCGATAGGTCATGCCGGACGGGGTACCGCCGGGTGTTGCGGGTGGGTTCTTTTTCAAGGGGGCGGCTCGCAGTTGAGTTCCGTGGGCGTCACAGATACATTTCAGGCCGTGATTCTAACAAAGCCGCACCCCAGCCCCCGCCCGGGCCCCCGTTCCGGGGCCAGCCTGCGCACGCCGGTGCGCCCGCCGATGCGCCTGTCACCCGTCCGATGAGCACGTCGATGCGGCCCGGCCCGCGCCCGGAGCTGGCTACCTGGGCCTTCTGGCTGGCCCTGGTCGCATTCGGCGGCTATCTGTTCTACCTGCTGGGGCCGGTGCTCACGCCGTTCCTGTTTGCCCTGATGGTCGCGTACATCTTCGAGAAGGTGGTCGCGAAGCTCGCCGCCCGGGGCCTGTCGCGCAGCCTGGCCGCCGCGCTCGTGCTGTTGCTGATCGTCGTGGCCACGGTGGCGATGGTGCTGATCCTGCTGCCGCTGCTGCAACAGCAACTGGTGCGCATCACCGAGACCATGCCGCGCTTCTTCGAATGGGCGCGGGCGAACATCGAGCCGCTGGTCGAGGAGCACCTGGGCGTGGAGGTCGAACTCGACCACCTGCGTGCGCTGGTGCTCGAGCAGCTGCCATCCCCGCAGCGCATCGCCGGCTGGGTCGTGCCGTCGCTGACCAGCGGCGGGCTGGCGCTGGTCGGCTTCTTCGTGAACCTGATGCTGGTCCCGGTCGTGCTGTTCTACTTCCTGCGCGACTGGAGCGAGATGGTGGCGGAGGTCGACCACATGCTGCCGCGCGCACAGCACGCGACCATCACGAAGCTCGCGCGCGAGATCGACGCGGTGCTCGGCGAGTTCCTGCGCGGCCAGCTGTCGGTGATGCTGGTGATGGCCGCCTACTATGCGGTCGCGCTGTGGCTGGTCGGCGTCGAATATGCGGTGGCGATCGGACTGCTCACCGGCCTGATCGTGTTCATTCCCTACGTCGGCGCGGTGTTCGGCATCGTCCTGGGCACGGTGGTGGCGGTGATGCAGTTCCAGGCAATCGGGCCGCTGCTCTGGGTATGGGCGGTGTTCTTCGCCGGCCAGTTGATCGAGGGCTATGTCGTCGTGCCGAAGCTGGTTGGCGACCGCATCGGCCTGCATCCGGTGGTGGTGATCTTCGCGTTGCTGGCGTTCGGCCAGGTGTTCGGCTTTGTCGGGGTGCTGCTGGCGCTGCCAGCCAGTGCCGCACTGCTGGTATGGCTGCGCTACCTGCGGGGTCGCTACCTCGCGAGCCCGCTGTACAAGGGCTGAGATGGCCGTTCCGCCGAAGCCCGCCGGTGCGCCGGTCGGCCCGCTGCCCTTCGGATCCGCCGCGCAGCCGCCTGCCAACCAGCCCGGCGCCCCGCGCAGCGACCCGCTCGCCCCGCGCCATCCGCAGGGCGTGCTCGACCTGGTGCCGCTGCCGGGACAGAGCTTCGACAACTTCATCGTCGGCGACAACGCCGAACTGGTCGACCTGCTGCGCGGCGATACGTCGGCGGCGCAGGGCCGCTTCTTCTACCTGTGGGGTGCGGACGGATCCGGCCGCACCCACCTGCTGCACGCGGCGACCGGGACCAATGCGGGGGCGGGAGCGGGAACGGGCGCGGGAACGGGAACGGGCGGGCCGGCCGCCGCGGCTGCGTCGACCGGTCCGGGCCGCTACATGGACCTGCGCGAGCCCGATTCGCCACTGGGCGTCGAACTGCTGTGCGATGCCGCGGGCAGGCCGGTCGCCCGGCTTGCGCTCGACAATGTCGATGCGCTGGATGCCGGTGGCGAGCAACAGCTGTTCAACCTCTACAACACGGTGCGCCAGGAACATCCGCATTGCAGCCTGCTGGTGTCCGGGCCGCGCCCGCCCGCGGCGCTCGCGCTGCGCGCCGACCTGGTGACCCGGCTGTCCTGGGGATTGACCTACCAGGTGCATCCATTGACCGAGCCGCAGAAGGCGGCGGCGATGGCTGCCCATGCCCGATCGCGCGGCGCGGCCATCGGACCCGAAGTGCTCGACTGGCTGCTGCAGACCATGCCGCGCGACCTGCCGACCCTGCTTGCCGTGGTCGATTCCCTCGACCAGCATTCGCTGGCTGCGAAACGCCCGGTCACGCTGCCGCTGGCGCGTGAATGGCTGCGCAGCCTCGGCTGACTTTCCCCTGAAGGAAGATCGATCGATGAAACTCGTGCTGTTCGACCTCGACAACACCCTGCTCGCCGGAGACAGCGACTATGAATGGGGCCAGTTCCTGATCGACACCGGCGTGCTCGAGCGCGGCGAGTACGAGGCGCGCAACAAGTCGTTCTACGACCAGTACAAGGCGGGCACGCTCGACATCATGGCGTTCCTCGCCTTCGCGCTTGCACCGCTGGCGAGCCATCCCCGCACCACGCTCGATGACTGGCACGCCGGGTTCATGCAGCGCAGGATCCTGCCGATGATCGGCGAACCCGCGCGTGCGCTGGTCGCCCGCCATGCCGGCGATCTCTGCGCGGTGGTGACGGCAACCAATTCCTTCGTCACGGCACCGATCGCACGCGAGTTCGGCATCCCGAACCTGCTGGCGACCGAGCCGGAGCAGGACGGCAGTGGCCGGTTCACCGGGCGCGTGGCCGGGATTCCATGCTTCCGAGAGGGCAAGGTGTCGCGCGTGCAGGCCTGGCTCGCAGGACTCGGGCACCAGGTGTCTGACTTCGAGGAACAATGGTTCTACAGCGATTCTGCGAACGACCTGCCGCTGCTCGAGCGGGTGAGCCATCCGGTCGCCGTCGATCCGGACGACCGTCTTCGTGCCGTGGCACTGGAGCGGGGCTGGCCGGTGCTCGCCCTGAATCGATGATGCCGTGAGCGCGTTGTATACTCTGCGCCCCTGGCCTAACGAAGGCTCCAGCCTTCCTTCATGATTCGCTCCTTCCTGCGGCGCGTATTCGGCAGCCGCGGTGCGCGGCCCGAAGTACGCAAGGTTCCCGAGATCATCCCCCGCGACCGGCACGGCATCAGCCGCGACCGGATCAGCGCCTGCGCGCTGCGCGTGACCACCACGCTGCAGGACAATGGCTACAAGGCATTCGTGGTCGGGGGCGCGGTGCGCGACCTGCTGATCGGGCGCACGCCCAAGGATTTCGACGTCGCCACCGATGCCACGCCCGAGCAGGCCGCCGCGCTGTTCCGCCGCTCGCGGATCATCGGTCGCCGCTTCCGGCTGGTGCATGTGATGTGCGGCCAGGAACTGGTCGAGACCGCGACCTTCCGCGGAGACGGTTCGCCGCCGGCCGAGGCCGAACTGGATGCCGCCGGCGACGATGCCGGTGACGCGTTCGACGCACCCGAGCCGGCGCCGGCGCCGCGCGGGCCGCGTTCGCAGCGCGCGCGCACCGAAACCGGGCCCGGCACGCGGCAGGCCGACCAGCATGGCCGGCTGATCCGCGACAACGTGTTCGGTTCCCAGCAACAGGATGCGGCACGCCGCGATTTCACCGTCAATGCACTCTTCTACGATCCGAAGGCCGAGGAGATCGTCGACTACCACCAGGGCGTCGAAGACCTGCACAAGCGGCAGATACGGATGATCGGCGATCCGGCCACGCGCTATCGTGAAGACCCGGTGCGCATGCTGCGCGCGGTGCGCTTCGCCGCGTCGATCGGCTTCGAGATCGAGGCGTCGACCGGTGCGCCGATCCGTGAACTGGCGCCGCTGCTGTCGAACGTGCCGCCGGCCCGGCTGTTCGACGAGATGCTCAAGCTGTTGCTGTCCGGCGGCGCAGTGGCCTGCGTCAACCGGCTGCGCGACGATGGCCTGCATCACGGGTTGATGCCGATGCTCGACGTGATCCTCGAGCAGCCGATGGGCGAGCGGTTCGTGATGCTCGCGCTGGCCAACACCGATGCGCGCACCAATGCCGGAAAGAGCGTGTCGCCGGCGTTCCTGTTCGCATCGCTGCTCTGGCATGAAGTGCTGGCGCAGTGGAAACGTGGCACCGAGGGCGGCCCGGGCGGCCGCGGCAAGCCGCCGATGATCGCGCTTGCCGAGGCGATGGATTCGGTGATCTCGCGCCAGGTGGAACTGCTGGCGATCCCGCGCCGGTTCACCGCGCAGATGCGCGAGATCTGGTTCCTGCAGCCGCGCTTCGAACAGCGCTTCGGCCGGCGTCCGTTCCGCCTGCTCGAACAGGAGCGGTTCCGATCCGGCTACGATTTCCTGCTGCTCCGTTGCGAGAGCGGCGAGCTCGATGCCGAGGTCGGCGAATGGTGGATGCGGTTCCAGCGTGCCGGCGAGGCGGAGCGTGAAGAGATGCTGCTGCCCGAATCGCCAGCGGGCAAGCCCAAGCGCCGGCGCAGCCGCAGCGGTCGCGCGCGCACGAACGCCGAAGAGAACGGCGCAGCGGCCGACGGCGCCAGTGTCGCGCCGACGGGTGCCGGAGCGGGCGGTGATTGATCCGGCCAGCAGCGTGCCCCGGGCGATGGGCGCGATCACCGCCGCAGGTGTGCCGGTCGATGCGGCCGAAGCGGGCAGGGCAGAAGCAGGGCCGGCCACTCTGCCGCTGTCGCCGGTGCGCGCCTGCGTCGGTATCGGCGCGAACCTCGGTGACCCCGTGGCGCAGATGCGCGCGGCGATCGACGCCCTGGCGCGCCTGCCTTCGACCCGCGTCTGTTCAGTCAGTTCGGTCTATCGCAGTGCACCGGTGGGCTACCTCGACCAGCCCGATTTCTTCAACGCGGTCGTCGCGCTCGACACGCGACTGTCGCCGCAGGCATTGCTCGATGCGTTGCTCGCGATCGAGCAGCACGGTGGGCGCACGCGCGAGTTCCGCAACGCGCCGCGGCTGATCGACCTCGACCTGCTGCTGTACGGAGACCAGGTCGTCGACCTGCCCCAGCT
>JBIITW010000004.1:0-61933 GCA_044340265.1 Burkholderiales bacterium
TGCCCAGCACCACCAGCCGCGGGAAACCGGCGCGCCCGAGCGCCTGCGCCGCACCCAGGCCACCGAGCGGTGGAAGCGCGTCGTCGAAGAAGATCTCGGAGTAGCACTCGTCCGAGACGATGACGAAGCCATGGCGGTCAGACAGCGCGAAAAGGGCCCGCCAGTCGTCGAGCGTCAGCACCGCACCGGCCGGATTGCCGGGTGAGCAGACGAACAGCAACTGGGTGCGGCTCCAGGTTTCGTCGCTCAACTGTCCGAGGTCGAGGCGAAAACTGTTGTCCTGCGTCTGGTTGAGGAAGGCGGGACGGGCCCCGGCGAGCAGCGTTGCGCCTTCGTAGATCTGGTAGAACGGGTTCGGTGAGACCACCACCGGAGTCGGCCGGCTACGGTCCACCACCGTCTGGGCGATCGCGAACAGTGCTTCGCGTGAGCCGTTCACCGGCAGCACCTGGGTTTTCCAGTCCAGCCCGGCCAGCCCGTGGCGCATCACCAGCCAGTCGGCCATCGAGCGGCGGAGTGCCTCAGAGCCTGCGGTACCCGGATAGGCAGCCAGTCCGTCGAGGTTTGCACAGATCGCCGCGCGAATCCGCTCCGGCGTCGGATGCTTCGGTTCGCCGATGCCGAGGCTGATCGGGCGCAGGGCCGGGTTCGGCACGACGGTGCCGAACAGGCCGGACAGTCGCTGGAACGGGTACGGTTGAAGCAGGTCCAGGTCGGGATTCAATTCATGCGTTGGCCGGGCGGCCGGCGGTGCGGTCGCGCGGCCCGGAAAGGGCGAGGTCGGAGTATATCGCCCGACCGACACATGGCCGTGTTCGCCCGTTCCCGTACGAGGTATGCCTCAGGCGGCAGCCGATCCGGCGTGCGCGCGACGTACCGATTGCCGATGCAGGATGAAGATGCAGCGTTCGTAGGCTTCGCGCAGCGGCGCAGCCATGGGCGCCAGCACCGCGATGACGCGGGTGCCGCCATCGGTCGAAAGGGCAGCCGGTTGCCGCAGCAGCGTGGCCGGCAGCATCGTCGACACCGGGTGTCCCGCTGCTGCGCGCACCTCTACCATTGCCGGGGTGCCTTCGGGGGGCAGTTCCAGTGGTTCGTCCCATTCCAGCGACCCAGGCCGGAACAGCGCGTCACAGTGAAGGAATTCGGTCCGGCCGCCCCGGCCGGACTGCACCGCCAGTGCCTCGCCGACGCGATCGAGCGTGACCAGGAGCAGGTCGATCTTCGCCTCCAGGCGCCCCTGTGCTGCGCCGGCGGTCTGCCTGCCGCCGTCGGCTTCGAGACAGGCCTCGAGCGCGCGCAGACCCGCTGCGCATTCGGCCGCGGCGCGCACCGGGTCATCGTCTATCGTCGGCCACCAGCGCAGGGCAACCGGCGCCATGGCAGACAGCATCGGGTCTGCCGGTGCACCGGCATCGGCGGGGGCAGGGCCTGGATACGCCATGCGCGTGCGTGGCCGGCAACTAGCCGCGCACGCTGGACTGCGAGTCGAGCGCCTCGAGGACGACCGGGACCGGCGGCTTCCAGCCCGGCTTGCGATGCTCCGCGACCACGGTCGTGAAGATGCCGCCGCGCACGAAGAACTTCGCCTTCAGCCGCATGAAACGCGGCCGGGTCGCGCGCACCAGGTCGTCCAGGATGCGATGGGTCACGGCTTCATGGAATGCGCCCTCGTCGCGGTACGACCAGGTGTAAAGCTTCAGGCTCTTCAACTCGACGCACAGTCGGTCGGGTACGTAGTCGAGCACCAGGGTCGCGAAGTCCGGCTGCCCGGTTTTCGGACACAGGCAGGTGAACTCCGGAATCTCCATGTGGATGCGCAGGTCGCGCTCGGGTGCCGGATTCGGGAAGGTCTCGAGGTCGCGGTTCGGACCCGGGACCGTTGCGGGACGGGCGGAGGCGGCAGTGCGGGCGGCACGCGTGGAACGAGCAGGCATGGGGGGCAGGCTATGCTGTCTTTGGACGGATTCGAAAAGCGGCGGGGCCGAGGAGGCGCCAGGCCGGGGACGATCGATTATAGCGGTGGGGTGGAGCCCGAAGCTGCCAGACGGTATGCTCACGCCATGAACGCTCCGCACAGCCTTGCGGTCGCACCCCTTCCCGGATCCCGCCGCGGTTTCGCCGAGGTCGGCTATGCGGAAGCCCTCGATCGCGCACGCGCCCTGGTGCCGCTGATTGCATCCCATGCCGCCGAGCAGGAAAAGGCTACGCGGATGATCGCGCCGATCGAGCAGGCGCTGCACGAGAGCGGCCTATTCCGCTACCAGCAGCCGCGCCGGTTCGGCGGCATGGAACTCGAACTCACCGCGATCGTCGACATCGTCGAGATACTGGGGCGCGGCGATGCGTCGACCGCATGGACGTTCGCCAATCTCGCCTCGCACCACCGGCAGCTTGCGCTGTGGGACATCCGCGCGCAGGAAGAGGTCTGGGGCGACAACCCCGATGCACTGATCGCCTCGGGCATCGCGTTTCCGCAAGGCCGGGGCGCGCGCGTCGACGGCGGCCTCGTTCTTTCCGGTCAATGGGGCTTTTCGTCCGGCGTCGACGTTTCCCAGTGGAACATGCTGTCTTGCATCGTGCGCGACGGCGAGCGACCTGTCGACTGGTGTGCCTGCCTGGTCCCGGCCGCCGACTACGAGATCCTCGACGACTGGCAGACGCTGGGCATGCGCGGCACCGGCAGCCGGACGGTGCGTGCCACCGACATCTTCGTTCCGGAGCATCGCGTGCTGTCCCTGCATGTCGCCCGTCCCGGCCATCTGTTCCCGGGCCTGGCCGAACATCCCGGACCGCTGTTCAGGGTGCCCACCGCTGCGCTGGGTGGCCACAGCATCGCCGCGGCAATGGTCGGCAACGCACAGTCGATGGTCGACCGGATGCTCGACTCGATCCGCGAGCGCAGCTCCAGCTATACCGGCGCCACCCTGCGGGACCTGCAGACCGTCCAGTTGCGGCTGTCGATGTCCGCGGCGAAGGTCGATGCGATGCGTGCCTTCCTGCGCAACGACTGCGCCGAGGCGTTCGCCGTCCTCGCCGCCGGTGGCAGCATCGACCTGGCTGCCAAGTTGCGCTACAAGCGCAACTGCGCGCTGTCGATCAAGATCGTCAATGAAGCCGTGGACGCCCTGCACGAGCTCGCCGGAGCCAACGGCATCTACGACAGCCAGCCGGTGCAGCGGCTGTTCCGTGATGCGCATTCGGCCGGCGGGCATTTCGCATTCAGTACCGATGCGCAGATGCCCCCCTGGGCGCTGTCCGTGCTCGGCGGCGAGGTGAAGAGTCCGACGTTGTAGCAACCTGAAACCGTGCCCGCGGCGGCGACGCCGGCGCCAGACCGGTCCTGACCGCGGGTGTACCCGGAGGAGTGTCGACATGAATGCATTGCGCCTGCCCGTGCTGGCCGCCATGGCCTGCCTGTCCGTTCCGGCCATCGGTGCCGAGGAACCGTTCCCGGTGCGTCCGATGACCATCGTCAATCCGAATGCGCCGGGCGGATTCGTCGACATCGTCGCCCGCGGCCTCGCCGCATCGATGCAGCGCCAGTTGCGCCAGCCGGTGCTGGTGGTGAACCGTCCGGGAGCGAATTCGGCGATCGGCTCGGCTGCGGTGGCCAGCGCGGCACCCGATGGCCATACGCTCCTGCTGCAGTCGCCGGCGTTTGCCGCGATCCCGGCGATCGATGAACTGTTCCAGCGCGCGCCGAGCTATCAGCTGTCGCAGTTCGTGCCGATCGCGCAGATCACTGCCGATCCGGCCATGCTGCTCGCCCATCCGTCGCTGCCGGTACGCACGGTGAAGGAGTTCGTCGCGCTGGCGAAGTCGCGGCCGACGGATTTCCTGGTGTCCTCGTCGGGCACCTATGGCACCACGCACCTGCCGATCGCCATCCTGGAACAGGCGGCAGGCATCAGGCTGCGCCATGTGCCGTACACCGGTGGTGCGCCGGCGATGGCGGCGGTGGTCGGTGGCCACGCCACCGCAGTCGCCTCCGCGCCGAGCGTCGCGATGCCCCAGGTCAAGGCCGGAAAGGTGCGCGCGATCGCACAGTGGGGGGCGGCCCGGGTGGCGGCCTTCCCGGACGTGCCGACCTTCAGGGAGAGCGGCATCGACATCGAGTTCACCCTGTGGACGGCGCTGTTCGCACCGGCGAAGACGCCGCCGACGTCGCTCAGGATCATCCAGGACGCCGTGCGCGCGGCTGCGCAGGATGAAGAGTTCCGGAATTCGATGACCCGCTCGTTGTCCACCGTCGCCTACGTGGACGGTCCCGAGTTCGCCGCCGCCTGGCAGCGCGAGGTCAAGCGCATCCAGGCTTCGGTGCGCTTCATCGGGCGCACCGACGAGTAGACCGTGCCGCTAGCGTCCCGGCGTGCGGGCGGGCGCGGTGTCACGGCCGCTGGTGGCATCGACCGCGATGCTGCCGGCGGCGATCTCGGTTGCGGCTTCCTCGCCGGAAAAGATCAGTTCGATCTCGGCGCCATCGGGATCGCGGAAGAACACCTGCACCTGGTTGCGGTCGGGCACCACGAAAGACTGGTGGCGGATGCCCATGCGGTCGAGCGTCTGCCGGGTTTCGGCCAGCCCGGACGCGCGGAAGGCGACATGGTCGAAGGCGTCGTGTTTGCTCGAATCGGGCACCCGGGAGGTCGAGATGTGCAGGATCGCCTGGCCGCCCAGGTACATCCAGGCGCCGGGACGGCCGAATGGCGGGCGTTCACCATCGCGCAACCCGACGACCTCGGAATAGAAGCGGCGGGCACGGTCGAGGTCCGCAGTGCAGATGTTGTAGTGATCCAGGGCTTCGATCGGCATGGCGGGGACCTCGTTGCAAGGCTTTCGCCAAGTGTCCGACGATCGCCCATGTCGGTCAACCCGCCCTCGCGGTGGCCTTGGGCTAAACTAAGGGGTCATTCCTGTCCGTCAAGATGAAGCCTCCTAAGTGCGCCTGACCGAAATACGCCTGTCCGGATTCAAGTCGTTCGTCGATCCCACGCAGATCCGCCTCCCCGGGCAGATCGTCGGCGTCGTCGGTCCCAATGGCTGCGGCAAGTCGAACGTGATCGACGCGACGCGCTGGGTGCTCGGAGAGTCGTCTGCGCGACACCTGCGCGGCGAGACGATGCAGGACGTCATCTTCGCCGGCTCGGCCACGCGCAAGCCTGCCAACCGCGCCAGCGTGGAACTGGTGTTCGACAACAGCCTGGGCAAGGCGGGGGGGCAGTGGGCCAGCTACGCCGAGCTGTCGGTCAAGCGCGTGCTCGAGCGGGATGGCGAATCGGCTTACTACATCAACAACCAGCATGTGCGTCGGCGCGACGTGGCCGACGTTTTCCTGGGTACCGGACTCGGTGGACGCGGTTACGCGATCATCGAGCAGGGCACCATCTCGCGCATCATCGACGCCAAGCCCGAAGAGCTGCGCGTGTTCCTCGAAGAGGCCGCTGGCGTTTCCCGCTACCGCGAGCGGCGGCGCGAAACCGAGAACCGCCTGTCCGATGCGCGGCAGAACCTGGCCCGGGTCGACGACATCCGCCTGGAGCTCGAGCGCCAGATCGAGCGGCTGACCTCGCAGGCCGCAGTCGCGGCACAGTTCCAGCAGCTCACCACCGAACTCACCTCGGCGCAGGACCTGCTCTGGTACCTGCGCCGCACTGAAGCAAGCGCACTGCGCGAGCGCCAGCAGCGCGAGGTCGAGCGGCTGTCGATCGAGCTCGAGACCGAGACGGCGCGCCTGCGCGAAGTCGAGAAACGACTGGTCACGACCCGCGATGAACAGCAGGTCGCGAACGACGCGACTCGGCTGGCGCAGGGTGAACTGTACGAGTCGAACGCGGAAGTGGCGCGCCTGGAGCAGCAGCTGTCGCACCTGCGCGATACGCGCTCGCGGGTCGAAGGCCAGCTGGTGCAGGCGAGGGCCCGCCTCGAACAGACACGCGAGCGCCGTGACGGGCTGATCGCCAGCCTCGGGCAGTGGCAGGGTGATGCCAAGTCGCTGGAGGCGCAGGCAGAGACGGCGCGCGCCAGCTCCGAGCATGAATCCGCACTGCTGCCGCAGGCTGAGACGGCCGCCCGCGATGCGCATTCACGCGTGCGCGAGGCCGAACGTGCGCTTGCACAGGCAGAGCAGCTCTGGCAGGTGGAAGAGACGCGTCGCGGGTCTTCGCAGCGGCTCGCCGAGCAGCTCGGCCAGCGTGCGCAGCGCCTCGCCGCGGAACGCGGCGGCCTGCAGCCGCCCGATCGTAACGCGCTGGCTGCGATGCAGGCGGCGGTCGCCGCGCTCGGCGTCGAGCTCACCGAGATGCGTGCAGGCGCTTCGTCGGCAGAGCAGGCGCTGGCCCAGGGTGAGATTGCAGCCCGCGAGGCGCAGTCGGCGGTGGATGCGGTCAACCGCGAACTGACCAAGGTGCAGGCGCGGCGCGATGCCCTCGAGCAACTGCAGAGCCGGCTTGCCAACGCACAGGCCACGCGTGACTGGGCGACGCGGCACGGCTTGGCCAATGCGCGCCGGCTGTGGCAGGGCCTGCGCATCGAAGAGGGCTGGGAAAATGCGCTCGAGGCGGTGCTGCGCGAACGGCTGAATGCATTTGCAGTCGAGCGCATCGACGCTGGCGCGGGCTGGCTCGCCGACATGCCCGGCGCGAAAGTCGCGGTGTACGAACTGTCCGCCGGGGTCTCGACCACCGGGTCGCTGGGTGTCCTGGGACGACCGCTGCGCGAGCTGGTCAGCTGCGAGGATGCGCGCACCGAGCCGGTGCTGGGTGACTGGCTCAGCCAGGTGTTCGTCGCGACTTCGCTCGATGAAGGCATGCGCCTGCGCGAGCGGCTGCCGGCAGGCGCGATGATGGTCACCCGCGAGGGACACCTGCTCAGCCGGTCGAGCGTGGTCTTCTACGCACCCGATTCCGAGGTGCACGGCGTGCTCGCGCGCCAGCGGGAGATCGAGGCACTGTCGGCACAGATCGAGGCGCTGACGGCCCAGGTCGGAGAGGCGCGTGGCCGCCACATCGAGGCGACCGAAGGCGTGGCGAGCGCCCGTCGGCTACTCGCCGACAAGCGGCGCCTGGCGGACGAGCTCCGGCAGAACCAGCATTCTTCGCAGATGCAGCTGGTGCGCCAGACCGAGCAGGCCGATCGCGCCGAGCAGCGCCTGGCGCAGATCGATCGCGAAACCGCCGAGATCGAGACCGAGCGGGCGGCCGAAGTGGCTCGGCTGGCCGAGACCGACCAGAACCTCCAGCAGTTCGCCGGGCAGCTGCAATCGATCGGCGCGCAGCTGGCTGCGACGCGATCCGAAGCGGGGCGCGCCCAGGGGCTGCTCGCCCGCGCGCGCGAGTCTGCTCAGCAGGCGGCCCAGGCCGTCCAGCAGCTGCGCTACCGGATCGAATCCGCGCAGTCACGGATCAAGGACGGCGAGGGCGCAGTCGCAGGCAGCGAGCGCGAACTTGCCGGGCTGGCTGCAGAGGCGGAACGTCTTGCAACCGAGATGCAGCAGTTCGACGAAGCGCCGATCGTCGAGTCGTTGCAGTCGGCGCTGTCGGCACGCGAGGTGCGCGAAGCTGCGATGTCGGCGGCGCGCAATGCGCTGTCCGAGCTCGAGTCGCAACTGCGAGCGATCGACGAAGAGCGACTCACCTCCGAGCAGAAGCACGACCCGCTGCGCAACGCGATCGGTGAAGCAAAGCTCAAGGAGCAGGAGGCCCGGCTCACGGAAGAGCAGTTCGCCGCCAAGCTGCTGGAGTCCGGTGCCGACGAGGCCGCGCTCGCGACCCGGGCAGAAGACGGTCCGCGTCCGCGCACGCTGGCCGGCGAGATCAATCGCCTGCAGGCCGAGATCAGCGCGCTGGGTGCGGTGAACCTGGCCGCGCTCGAGGAACTCGGCGGCGCGACCGAGAAGAAGAACGCGCTCGATGCACAGGCGAACGACCTCAACGAGGCGATCGCCACGCTCGAGACGGCGATCCGGCGCATCGACAAGGAAACCCGCGAGCGTCTGATGGCGACCTTCGCAGAGGCCAACAAGCACCTGGCCGAGATGTTCCCGGCGCTGTTCGGCGGCGGCCATGCCGAGCTCGTGCTCACCGGCGAAGAGATCCTCGACAGCGGCGTTCAGATCTTTGCCCGGCCGCCGGGCAAGAAGAACGCGTCGATCCAGCTGCTGTCCGGCGGCGAGAAGGCGTTGACCGCCATGTCGCTGGTGTTCTCGCTGTTCCAGCTCAATCCTGCGCCGTTCTGCCTGCTGGACGAGGTCGATGCGCCGCTAGACGACACGAACACCGAGCGTTTCCGCAACCTGCTCACCAAGATGTCCGAACACACACAGTTCCTGTTCATCTCGCACAACAAGATCACGATGGAAGGTGCGCACCAGCTGGTCGGGGTGACGATGCAGGAGCAGGGCGTATCGCGCGTGGTCACGGTGGACATGGACCAGGCGATGCGGCTTACCGAAGAACAGGCTGCCTGACCGATACCGATGACTGACCTGCAGGGAGCATTGATCGTCCTCGGCGTTCTCGCCGTCGTGGCGGTAGCGATCTACAACTTCTGGCAGGAACGCCAGTTCCGTCGCAAGTCCGAGAAGGTCCTGCCCGGGGCTGACAGTGACGTGCTGCTGCCGGACGTGGCCTCCGGGCAGCCAGGGGCGCCGGGGCCTGCGGCTGTCCCGACGCCTGCTTCGAACGCGACAGCAGCAGCCGTTTCGCCCGAGCATGACGGCGGACTCGCCGATGCCGACGCAGACGCGCGGCGTGAACCCAGCCTCGGCGACCTCGCCGTGACGGACGAGCGGGTCGAGCCTCGCTTCGGCGCGCCGCCCGGTGACGACACCGACGGTCCGGTGCCGGTTGCGAGCCCGAATGTGTCTGACGAATCCACCCGCGCCAGGTCGTCGGTGTCGCCTGCCGCAGTCCGTCGGCCCGATCCGCGTCCCGAGGCAACCACCGGACTGGAAGGCCCCGCCGGACTCTGGTACCCGGTCGTGTTCCGGTTGCCAGCCGCGGCCGATGCGGCAGCGCTGGCGGTGATCCGTTCCGAAGTGTCCGGCGAGTCCCGGCTGTCGGACTGGCTCGATGCGGATGTTCTCGGCGGCGGTGACCGTGAACCGGGCGACCCGGCGACCATCGATCGCATCCTGCGCATCCAGGCGGTCGATCCGCGCGGACCGGCGTCAGCTGCCGAACTGCAGGGGTTCCTCACCAATGGGCATGGTGCCGCGAACGCCGTCGGCGGCCTTGTCACCGCACCCGATCCAGCGGCGACTGCCGGACATGCGGCAGCGCTGCACGAGTTCTGCAGTTCGGTGGACGTTGCCATAGGGCTCAACGTGGCTGCGACGAGCGGTGGTTTCTCGGGCACCAAGCTGCGCGGCCTCATCGAGGCCGCCGGCTTCCGAGCGCTGCCCGACCACACCTTCGTGCTGTCCGATGATGCCGGCACGACCCTCTGCACGCTCACCGACGGCAATGGCAGGGGACTCGATCCGCAGGCGCTGCGCAGCCAGTCGGTGCGGGCGATCTCGCTGCTGCTCGACGTGCCGCGCACGCCGGGTACCCTTGCGCAGTTCGAGCGCATGGCCACGCAGGCGCGGCAGTTCGCGCAAGGCCTGTCGGGCAGTGTCGTCGACGACTCCGGACGGGTGCTCGACGAGGCCAGCATCAGCCGCATCCGCGCACAGCTGTCGTCGATGCTCAAGGCGATGCGCGCGCGCGGTATCGAACCGGGGGATCCGATCGCGCGTCGGATCTTCGGTTAGCGGCGCCACCATGGCCGGTACGGAAGACCCTGCGTCCAGGGCGGCATCGCTCAGGCGCGAACTCGAGCGCCATGCGCATGCGTACTACGTGCTGGATGCGCCGACCGTGCCCGATGCCGAGTACGACCGGCTGTTCGCGGCCCTGCAGGCGCTCGAAGCCGGGGACCCGGGACTGGTGACCGCGGATTCGCCTACGCAGCGGGTCGGTGCAACCCCCTCGTCTGCCTTCGCCGGGGTGACGCACCGGGTGCCGATGCTTTCGCTGAACAATGCGTTCAGCGAAGAGGAGGTGGTTGCATTCGATCGCCGCGCCCGCGAAGCACTGGGCAGCGACGCGCCCATCGCCTACTCGGTGGAGCCCAAGTTCGACGGGCTTGCGGTCAGCCTCACCTACGTCGACGGGCGGTTCGTGACCGGCGCGACGCGTGGCGATGGCGAGACCGGTGAAGATGTCACCGCGAACCTGCGGACGCTGCAGGCGATCCCGCTGCGCATCGAAACGGCGCTGCCGTTGCTCGAGGTTCGCGGCGAGGTACTGATGCGCCGCCGTGACTTTGCCAGGCTGAACGACGAGCAGCGGGCGCGCGGCGAGCGGGAATTCGTCAATCCGCGCAATGCGGCTGCGGGTTCGCTGCGCCAGCTCGACCCGGCGATCACGGCGCAGCGCCGACTCTGGTTCTACGCCTACGGCGTGGCCACGGGACCGGAGCTGGTGTTGCCGGCGGATCGGCATGGTGCGTTGATGGACTGGCTCGCCGGGCTGCGCTTTCCGGTCACCGCGGACCGTGCCACCGTGTTGGGCGTGGATGGGCTGCTCGGCTTCTACGCAGGGATCGGCGCCCGGCGTGCGACGCTGCCTTACGATATCGATGGCGTCGTCTACAAGGTCGATGCGATCGCCGACCAGCAGCGGCTGGGATTCGTCTCGCGTGCGCCGCGCTTCGCGCTGGCGCACAAGTTCCCCGCCGAAGAGGCGCTGACTGAACTGCTCGGCATCGACGTGCAGGTCGGGCGCACCGGCGCGTTGACGCCGGTCGCGCGCCTGAAGCCGGTGTTCGTCGGTGGCGTCACCGTGACCAACGCGACGCTGCACAATGAAGACGAGGTACGGCGCAAGGATGTACGCGTCGGTGACACGGTCGTGGTGCGGCGAGCCGGCGATGTCATTCCGGAAGTGGCGCGCATCGTGCCGGATCGACGCCCGGCCGGGGCGCGGGTCTTCACGATGCCGGCCGCCTGCCCGGTGTGCGGCTCTGCGGTCGCGCGGCCGGAGGGCGATGTGATCAGCCGCTGCACCGGCGGCCTGTTCTGCTCGGCCCAGCGCAGGCAGGCGCTGCTGCATTTCGCGTCGCGCCGGGCGATGGACATCGAAGGGCTGGGAGAGAAGCTGGTCGATCAGCTGGTCTCTGCAGTCCCGCAGTCGGGCGGATCGCCGCTGGTGCGCACGCCGGCTGATCTCTATCGATTGACCATCGAGCAGGCCGGCGGTCTGGACAGGATGGCGGAAAAGTCGGCGCGCAACCTGGTGGCGGCGATCGATGCAAGCCGCCAGCCGACGCTCGCCCGGTTCGTGTTCGCATTGGGTATCCGGAATGTCGGCGAGACCACGGCGCGAGACCTGGCGCGGCATTTCGGAAGCCTCGACGCACTTCTCGATGCGGACGAGCCCGCGCTGCTGCAGGTCCCCGATGTCGGTCCGGTGGTCGCGGCGAGCATCGCGACCTTCTTTTCGCAGCCGCACAATCGCGAGGTGATCGAGGCGCTGCGTTCGGCTGGCGTCTCGCCGCAGGTGGTGGACAGGGCGCCCCCGCTCGAAGGACTGCGCAGTACGATTGCCGGCAGGAGTTTCGTGCTGACCGGCACCCTGCCTGGCATGACACGCGATGAAGCGCGCGCGCTGATCGAGGACATGGGCGGGAAGGTTTCCGGCAGTGTCTCCAGGAAGACCGACTATGTGGTGGCCGGGGAAGAGGCGGGGAGCAAGCTCGAGAAGGCGAGGACGCTCGGGGTGCCGGTGATCGACGAAGCCGGCCTGCGCGCACTGCTCGGAGCGGCCGATGTTGCAGGGGATGCCACCAGCGACTCCAGCACGGACTCCGTCGATTGAGTCGCCATGGCTGATCGAATAGACTGCCGCACCAGCAAGGGGCTGCAATGATCGATCGAACGGAAGCCTGGAAAATCCTTGAGACCTCGGACCTGCTCCATTCCGAGGCGGCGATCGCGCAGGCGATCGACCGGGTGGCCCTGGAGATCATCGAGCAGTTGCGCGACAGCGAGCCGCTGGTGCTTGCCGTGATGGGAGGCGGCGTGGTTTTCGCGGGCCAGCTGCTGCCGCGCCTGCGGTTTCCCCTCGAGTTCGATTTCATCCACGTGACCCGCTATCGCGGTGCCACCACCGGCGGCGAGGTCGGCTGGCCGGTCGCGCCGCACGTGCCGCTGAAAGGGCGCACGGTCCTGGTGGTCGATGACATCCTCGACGAGGGCCGTACCATGGCCGCAGTGCGCACGCGTTTTCTGTCCGAAGGTGTGCGCGCCTTCTACAGCGCGGTACTCTGCGAGAAGACATTGCCGCGCGAGAAGCCGGTCCGTGCCGATTTCGTCGGGGTGATCGTCCCCGATCGTTACGTGTTCGGTTGCGGGATGGACGTCAACGGTGCCTGGCGAAACCTGCCGGGCATCCATGCGGTGGCGAGGCAGCCGGGCTCGACGTCCTGACCGCGCGGCTGCGCCAGGCGAACGAAGGAACAGGGACATGCTAGCAATCATCGGAGGATCGGGCCTGGCAAGGCTGGCCACGATCGAAGACCCGCACCGGCGCGTGGTGCGCACGCCTTATGGTGAGCCCTCGGGCGCGCTGACTTTCGGCCGCCTCTGCGGGCGGGAGGTGGTGTTCCTGCCACGCCATGGACATGGCCATACCATCGCGCCGCACGAGGTCAACTACCGGGCGAACATCTGGGCGCTGCGCGAAGAGAAGGTGACGGCGATCGTGTCCGTGGCTTCGGTCGGCGGCATCCATGCCGACTTCGCGCCGGGGGTGCTTGCCGTGCCCCACCAGATCATCGACTACACCCATGGCCGGCGCGGCACCTTCTTCGAGGGGCCCGACCAGCCGGTCACGCATGTCGACTTCACCGAGCCGTATTGCCCGACCTTGCGCTCGAAGCTGCTGGCCGCGGCGGCTGCCGCTGGCGAGCCGGTGCTCGATCACGGGGTCTATGCGGTGACCCAGGGGCCGCGCCTCGAGACTGCAGCCGAGATCGACCGGCTGGAGCGCGACGGTGCGCACATCGTCGGCATGACCGGCATGCCGGAGGCCGTGCTCGCGCGTGAACTCGGGTTGTCCTATGCCGCGCTGGCGGTGGTCGCCAACTTCGCGGCGGGCAGGGGCAACAGCGAACACGCGATCGACCTGGACATCATCGGTGCGGTGTTGTCCGCGGCGATGCAGCGGGTCGCCCATGTCCTCGACCGCTGCGTGGAATGCCATGATTCGTGACGTGCTGAAGATGGGCGACCCCCTGCTGCTGCAGGTGGCCCGGCCGGTCGAAGCGTTCGGCACTGCGCAGCTCGCCGCGCTGCTGCAGGACATGCGCGACACGATGGCCGCCCTCGACGGGGCGGGCCTCGCGGCGCCGCAGATCGGCGTGTCGCTGCAGGTGGTGATCTTCGGCGTCGCAGCCAACCCGCGCTACCCCGATGCCGAAGATGTTCCATACACCGAGCTGCTGAACCCGGTGCTCGAGCCGGTCGGCGATGCGCAGGAGGACGGATGGGAAGGCTGCCTTTCCGTGCCGGGCATGCGCGGCGTCGTGCCGCGATGGAAGCAGTTGCGCTACCGCGGCTTCACCCCGGCGGGCGAGCCGATCGATCGCACGGTGTCCGACTTCCATGCACGCGTGGTGCAGCATGAGTGCGACCACCTGATGGGCATCCTGTATCCGATGCGCATCCGGGACCTGCGCCTGTTCGGGTTCAGCGATGCGCTGTTCCCGGGGCAGGACATCGAAGACGACTAGGCCGAAGCGATGCTGGCCCGCGAATGGCTGGACCTTGGCGATTCGCTGGAGCGCCTGCAACGGCCGGAGGAAGCCCTTGCATGCTATGCGAGCGCGGTAGAGGCCGACCCGGCTTCCGGTGAGGCACTGCTGCAACTGATCCGGCTGGCATGCGCGCGCGACGATCCGGTGGTGGAGCCTGCGGTCGAGGCGCTGCTTGCGCTCGACCCGGGCGACGGCGCGGCGCTGCGCCGCGCAGGTACGCTGCTGGCTGCCGGACGATGGCATGCGGCGGCGCTGGACTGCATGACATCCGGCATGGCGGTTGCAGCGGCGGGCGCTGCAACCGCGGCCGACGAGGCAGTGTTCGCCGAACTGCTCGGCAACGCAGGGCGTTTGCAGGAAGCTGCGCTTCGTTACGGGCGAGCGCTGGCGCTGGCGCCCGACTGGCCGGAGCTGCACAACAATCTCGGCGTGCTGTTGCGCAAGCTGGATGATCCGGCCGGGGCGAGCACCTGTTTCGAGCGGGCGCTCGCGTTGCGCCCGGCCTATGTCGCTGCCCACTACAACCTCGGCAATGTACTGGCCGTCCCTGGCAGTGTCGAACGTGCGCGGCTGCACTACCAGCGGGCGATCGACCTCGAGCCAGCCCATGCCGCTGCCCTGCACGGACTGGCGCAGGTCACGCGCGACCACGAGCAGCGCATCGCCCTGTACCGCCGTGCGCTTGCAGCCGACCCTGGCCAGTACGAATCACTGTCCGGGCTGGTGGAGGCGCAACTGGCCGCCTGCGACTGGAACGGAATGGATGCGGCCATCGAGGCGTTGCGGCGTGCCGTGCGGGAGGGATGCGCTGCGCCGATCGCGCCGTTCGGCTTTACCGGCCTCACGGAATCGGCTGCCGAGCAGCAGCAGTGCGCGCGCGGCTGGACGACCACCCGGGTGGTCCCGCGGGCCTTGCAGGCGTCTGTCGGTCGGCCGCCGTTCGTGCATCTGCCTGCGCCGCGCGCCCGGTTGCGCATCGGATACCTGTCGGCCGACTTCCGCGACCATGTGATGGGTCGCCTGCTGGTCGACCTGCTCCCCGCGCATGACCGCGCGCGGGTCGAGGTCTTCGGGCTGTCGGTCGGCCCTGACGATGCGAGCGCGGTGCGGGCGAGGCTCGTTGCGGGATGCGACCGCTTCCTCGACCTGTCCAGGGCCGGCATCTGCAGCCTTGCCGAGCAGATCCACGAGGCGCGTATCGACGTGCTGGTGGACCTCACCGGCTATACCGAGGGCAGCCGCAGCGAGGCCCTTGCGCTGCGGCCTGCGCCGGTGCAGGTCAGCTGGCTCGGCTATCCGGGCACCATGGGCGCCACGTTCATCGATGCGATCTTCTGCGATGCGGTGCTGGTCCCGGACGAACATCGAGGCGGGTTCGATGAACGGGTGGTCCATCTTGCCGGCGGCTACCACCCGGCGCCGGCACTGCCGGCTGGCGGGCCGCCGCCGCCGATCAGCGGTGCGGCCCGTGCCACGCTCGGCCTGCCGACCACGCACACGGTGTTTGCATCCTTCAATGCCAGCCACAAGCTCAGGCCCGCGATGTTCCAGCGCTGGATGCGCATCCTGTCCCGGGTCGATGGCAGCGTGCTCTGGCTGAGCGTGGACGGTGAGCCTGCGCGGCAGCGCCTGCGCGCCGTCGCGGAAGGCTCGGGCATCGATCCGGCCCGCGTGGTGTTCGCCCCTGTCGTTCCGTTCGAGCAGCATCTCGCGCGGCTGCCGGCGGCCGACCTGTTCCTCGACTGCTATCCGTACTCCGCAGGTGCCACGGCAAGCCAGTGCCTGGCCGCCGGCGTGCCGCTGCTGACGCTCACCGGCGAGACCTATGTGTCGCGCATGGCGACGGCGATCCTCGCTTCGGTCGGATGCGTCGAGCTCGCGTGCGCCACCGGCGACGAGTACGAGGCACGGGCGGTGTCGCTCGGTTCGGATCCCGCGCGGTTGCGGGCACTGCGCGGAAGGCTTCGGATGGCCGTGCAGGCCTCGCCGATGTTCGACCCGCGTGCGATGGCACGGGGCGTCGAGGATGCCTGCATCGAGCTGTGGCACGCTTTCTGCAATCCATCGCGGCATGAACCGCGAAGCCCTCATTCCTTGCCGCCATCACCGCTCGGACGGCAATCCTTGCCGTAGCCCGGTCGTCGGCTGCCGCATGCGGAGCCAGTCATGACGCCGGGCGCCACGCTCGCCGATGCCGCCCGCCTGCACGACGCGGGCGCGTTCGATGCTGCGCGGGCCGCCTACCTCGGCGTGATCGAAGCGCAGCCGCGGAACGCCCGCGCGATGTACCTGCTCGGCCTGCTCGAGAAGGCGTGCGGGGATGCGCAGGCTGCAATGGCCAGCCTGATGCGTTCGATCGAGGTCGATCCCGCCCAGGCCGATGCCTGGCTGGCCATCGGTGAGCTGCACTCGGCACGCGCAGAAGATGCGCTGGCTGCCGAGGCGTTCGAGCGGTCGGTCGGCCATGACCGCAACAGCGCGATCGGCTGGTTCAGGCTCGGCTTCGCGCGCCAGAAGCTGGATCGACACGCCGAAGCGGAGAAGGCCTATCGTCGTGCGCTCAAGGTGCAGCCGGTGTTCCCCGAGGCGTGGTGCAACCTGGGCAATGAACTGGGTGCGCTCGGTCGTGATGAAGAGGCGGTCGCTGCACTGCGCAGGGCCGTCGCGCAGCGGCCGGTTTTTCCGGAAGCATGGCGCAACCTCGGCGTCGTGCTCGAGGCAGGCCTCGGCCGACGCGAAGAGGCACTGTCGTGCTTCGAGCGCGCCTGCGAACAGCAGCCGGATTACGTCGATGCACATTTCAGCCGTGCCAGTGCGCTCGGCGCCCTGGGTCGCAGCGTCGAAGCGGTGGCCGGCTACGAGCGCGTGTTCGAGCTCGACGCGGCGCATGCAGGCGCCTACAACAACCTGGGCATCCTGTTCCTGGATGAAGGACTGCTCGATGACGCGCGGGGCTGTTTCCAGCGCGCGCTGGACGCCGACCCTGCGCATGCAGAGGCATTGAACAACCTCGGCAACGTGGACCTGCGCGAGCAGCGCTTCCCGGAAGCAGCGGATGATTTCCGCCGCGCGCTGTCGATTGCACCGTCGTTCGTCGAAGCATTCAACGGCGCCGGCCTCGCGGCACAGGAGCTCGGCCTGGCCGATGATGCCGAGGCCTGCTTCCGGCAGGCGATCGCGTTGCGCCCGACGTTCGTCGAAGCCCATGCGAACCTGGGCATGACCTTCGTGCAGCTGGGCGATGTCGCCGCGGCAAGGCAGTCCTTCCTGCATGCAGCGGCCCTTGCCGACGATGCCACCTTGCGGCTGCGCGCCGCGACGCTGTTGCCGGCCATCATGGGTACCCAGTCATCGATCGATGCCGACCGCAGCCGCATCGCTGGCGACCTGCAGGCGCTCGTCCCGGCCCCCGGACGGGCGGATGAAGCGCAGTTGATGAAGTACATCGACCCGCCGTTCTACTTCGCCTACCGGGGCTGGAACAACCGTGAACTGCTGTCGTCGCTGGCTGGCGCCTGCCTCGGCATCACGCCCGGGCTCGGCTTCGAGGCCCCGCATGTGCGCCGGCCGCGTGAGCGGCGGACCGTACGCGTCGGGTTCGTCTCGCAGTACTTCTATCGTCATTCGGTCGGCATGTCGTTCGCCATGCTGTTCGCCGGACTCGCAGCCGACCCGCGACTGGAGATCATCGGCATCGGGCTGGGCCGCCAGGACGACGAGGTGACGGCCAGCATCCGCTCGCATTGCGCCGGATGGCTGTCCCCGCGCGGCAACCTCGCTGCCGTGCGCGAAGCGATCGCCGCGCTCGAGCTGGATGTCCTGTTCTTCACCGACATCGGCATGGATCGCGTGACCTACCCGCTGTCGCTGGCGCGGCTGGCACGCGTGCAGTGCCTGAGCGGCGGTCATCCCGAGACCAGCGGCAGCCCGAACATCGACTACCTGCTGTCCAGCCGCTGGCTGGAGACACCGCGGGCGCAGGCCTACTACACCGAGCAGCTGGTCCTGCTCGACGCCTACAACAGCGTCCTGACACGGCCGGCGACACTTCCGGCCGTGCCCGGTCGTGGCGAACTGGGCGTCGACGGGATGCATGTCTATCTCTGCCCGGTGAAGCTGCACAAGCTACACCCGGACTTCGACGCCGCGCTGGCAGAGATCGTGGAGCGTGATCCGAAGGCGCTGGTCGTGCTGTTCGAGGACGAGCGCCAGCGGCACTGGCGCCGTCTGACCGAGGCGCGGCAGCGCGAGACGATGGGGGCTGCCGCCGGCCGGGTGCGCTTCGAGCCCTGGGCCGATGCCCGCAGGTTCCAGTCATGGCTTCAGGCGGCTGACGCCGTGCTCGACTGCTGGCCGTTCGGCATGGGTACCACCGCCATCAACGCGCTCGGGCAATCGATCCCGGTGCTGACACTGCCATCGGAGCGGCTGTCGGGGCGCGGTACGCAGGCGCTGCTGCGGATGATGGACATCGATTGGCTGGTCGCCGCCGACCGCGCAGACTTCGTCGCCAAGGCGCTGACCCTGGCGTCCGAACCTTCGCTGCGCCACCAGCTCGCTCAAGATTTGTCCGGGCGGTCCGATCTACTGTTCAAACAGGCGGACTGCGCACACGAAATGGCCGGATTCCTGGTCGAAAGCGTGGCCCGAAAGGAGGCAGCATGACCCCGACCCCGATCCCGGTCCTCAAGCCCGACATGCCGTCAGTGGACGAACTGCTGCCCTACCTGCGGCGGATCGACGAGGCGCAGCAGTACGCGAACTTCGGCCCGCTCTGTCTTGAGCTCGAGCGGCGGCTGGCGGCCGGATGTACATCGCAGCCTGACCAGCCGGTTGCGTTGACCACCGTGGCCAACTGCACCGTCGGGTTGCAACTTGCGCTGATGGCCAGTGTCGACCGGCCACGGGTCAAGGTGCTGGTGCCATCACTGACCTTCCCGGGTACGGTTTCCGGCATCCTGCAGGCCGGCTTCGAGCCGGTCCTCGCCGATGTCGATCCGGCGCGCTGGGTGCTGACGCCGGAGATCGCGCGTGCCGCGATGAACCGGGTGCGCGGCATCCGGGCGATCATGCCGGTGGCTGCCTTCGGTGGCGCACTCGATGTCGCTGGCTGGGACCGGCTGACAGAGGAGACCGGGGTGCCGGTGGTGATCGATGCCGCCGGCGCATTCGGCAACCAGGCGATCGGCCGGCACACCGTCGTGGCGTTCAGCATGCATGCGACCAAGGCGCTGGGCGCGGGCGAGGGCGGTTTCGTGGTGGCACGGGATTTGGAGGTGGTGGCCCGGGTGCGCCGTCTGTCTAACTTCGGCTACATGTCGGCCGGCGGCCTGATCTCGGACATCGGCGTCAACGGCAAGATGAGCGAATACGCAGCTGCGGTCGGGCTCGCCGCGCTCGATCGCTGGCCGGAAATCAGCGCGGCCCGGCGCCGGCTGATGACTACCTACCTGAATGCGCTGATCGAGGCCTGCCCCGAAGTCGGGGTGCAGGAACGACCGGTGGGCGGTGTCTACTCGCTGGGCATGGTGCGCCTGCCCGACCGGCTGCGCGCCGAGACCGTCGCCGAGTTCCTGGCCTCGCGCGGCATCGGATCCCGGCGCTGGTACTGTCCGGGCATCTATGCCCATCCGGCCTTCCTGTCGCTGACCCAGGCGGATGACCACGTGGTGGTCAAGCATCTCGACCAGCACCTGCTCGGCCTGCCGTTCCACCTGCAGATGAGCCTGGCCGACATAGAGCGCGTCACCGGTGCCTTGCAGGCGATCCTCGCGCTGGGCGGCCGCGGGCGAACCGGGGTGGCGAAAGCCACGCGCAGCAGCGGTCCGCGCGCTCCCCACCTGCGTGCCGTCGTCTGACCATGGCGACGCGCATGCCGCTGGTCGTGTTCGGTGCGGGGCAGATCGCCGAAGTCGCCTGGCACTGCTTCGAGCATGATTCGGCGTACGAGGTGGTCGGTTTCACGGTCGACCCGCAGTACCTCGAATCGCCATCGCTGCTCGGCCTGCCGGTGGTGCCGTACGCCGAAGCCTGCGTTCGCTGGCCGGCGAGCAGCCATTCGATGTTCGTGGCGATCGCCTATGGGCGCCTCAACCAGGCCCGCGCCGGCACGGTGGCGCGCGTGCAGGCCGACGGCTATCGATGCCCCAACTACATCAGTTCGAAAGCGCTGGTGGCCGGCGAGGTCGTGCCCGACAGCAACACCTTCGTGATGGAGCTGAACAACCTGCAGCCCTTCTCCCGTCTCGGCCGCAACGTCTGGCTGTGGGCGGGCAACCATGTGGGGCACCATGCGGTCATCGAGGACGACTGCTTCCTCGCCTCGCATGTCGTCGTTTCCGGCGCGGTGACCGTCGGCACCTCGAGCTTCATCGGCGTCAACGCGACGATCCGCGACAACGTGCGCATCGGCGCGCGAAACGTGATCGGCGCCGGTGTGGTGATCCTGGCCGACACGCAGGATGCAGAGGTCTACATCGGCGCGAAGACCGAAGCGTCGCGGGTACCCAGCCACCGCCTGCGCGGCATCTGACCGGGCCGACGATGGACAGCGCCATGCACACGCCCGCCACCGCCACCGCCGCTGGCCGTCCTGCCGCCGGTGCCGGCGAGGGCAGCACCGGGTGGCACTGGCGCAAGCTCGGGCAGGTGTTCGACCCGCGAGACTTCAGCGAGTGGGCGGGCAGCCACGCACAGGTGCCGACCGTGCTGGTGATGCCCGACCGCCTGCGCGTCTACTATGCCGACCGAGGCGCGGACGGTCGCAGCTTCCCCACCTTCATCGACGTCGACCGGGACGACCCGACGCGGCTGCTCGGCTGCCATCGGACGCCGGTGCTGGGCCTGGGCGCACCCGGCACCTTCGACGATGAAGGCGTGATGCCGGCCTGGGTGCACCAGCGTGACGGCCGGGTATGGATGTACTACAGCGGCTGGAACCGCCGGCTCACCGTGCCGTACCACAATGCCACCGGGCTCGCCTTCAGCGAAGATGGCGGCCTGAGCTTCCGGCGAGCCTACGAAGGACCGGTCCTCGATCGCACGCCGGAAGAACCCTACCTGGCAGTCACGCCCTGGATCGAGTGCGAACCGCTGGCCCCGCAGGGCGCACGCAAACCGGGCCAGAAGGCGTCGCGGCCGGCCTCGCCCGCGCGCAGCACGGCGCGCGGCGCGCGCTGGCAGGCCTGGTACATCTCGGGCGAGCGCTGGGTGCAGGTCGACGGCCGGTATGAGCCCGTATACGTGATCCGCCATGCACGTTCGGCCGACGGCGTGCACTGGGAGCGCAAGGCCGTCACCTGTGTCGAACAGGCACATCCGCTGGAGGCGTTCTCGCACCCGACCGTCCTGCGCGAGGGTGGTCGCTACCACCTGTGGTATTGCCACCGGCACAGCCTCGATTACCGCGACGGCAGCGGTGCCTACCGTATCGGCTATGCCTGGTCGGACGATGGCGAGCGGTTCGTGCGCTGCGACGCGCAGGCGGGGATCACGCCGTCGGCGGACGGCTGGGACTCGACCATGCTCTGCTATCCGTCGATCGTGCGCGCCGGTTCGCGCACCTATCTCTTCTACAACGGCAACGGCTTCGGGCAGAGCGGCATCGGGGTCGCGGTCCTGGAAGGCCAGTTGCCCGGCCGGCTCGGTGCAACGGCCACGCAGACCATGGAAGGTTTACCTGGATGACACTCCACGGAAGTTCCCGCACCAGCAGCGAAGGCACGTCGGCGGACGAGGAGCAGCTCGAGCGCCGGCAACAGCTCGAACGCATGTTCAACGATTCGCCGCTGCCGCCCGAGCACCTGATGTTCAACCTGGGCATGTACACCCGCAGTTCCGTGCTGGTGAAGTTCCTGTTCATGAACGACATCTACCAGCGTATCCGCCACCTGCCTGGCGCGCTGATCGAGCTGGGCGTCTGGTGGGGCCAGAACCTCGTCCTGCTCGAGAACCTGCGCGCGATCCACGAGCCCTTCAACAAGCAGCGCATCATCGTCGGCTTCGACACCTTCTCCGGCTATCGGACGTTCACCGACAAGGACATCCGTGGCGACGTGATGAGCGACGGCACCTACGCGACGCCGGCCGGGTACCGTGACTACCTGGCGAGCCTGCTCGAGGCGCACGAGGGGGCGAATGCGTTCGGCCACCAGCGGGGGAACCATCGTCTGGTCGAGGGCGACGCGACACAGACGGTTCCGAAGTACTTCAACGACCATCCGGAGACGCTGGTCGCCATGGCCTTCTTCGACATCGGGACCTACCTGCCCACGGTCGAGGCATTGAAGGCGATGAAGTCCTCGCTGATGCCCGGCAGCGTGCTCGTGTTCGACGAGCTCACCTGGCCAGGTGCGCCGGGTGAGGCGATCGCATTCAAGGAAGTGTTCCGGGACATCGACTACACGATCGAAAAGGCGGCGCTGTACCCGTCGAAGGCGATCGTGACCATCAAGTGAGGATCTGACCATGCCCGACATGACCGAACCCCTGGCTGCTTCCCGGCACTGCCTGCCGGCCGATGTCGGCGTCGCGCCGTTCGTCGAGGCGATGGCCACGCGTGGCTGGCTGGTCATCGACCGATTCATCGACGAGGCGCTGGTCGACCGCATGCGCGCCGACCTCGATCATGCCTACGTCGGCTGCCGCCGGCTGCAGGTCGCCAACGGCATCGCGCTGGACACCGAAGGCACGCTGCACCACCTGGTCGGGCAGGGCGACTCCTTCCTCGAGTTCATAGACCGGCTGGGCCCGCTCGTCCCGCACTTCGAAGCGCATTTCGAAGGCCCGTTCATCCTGAATTCGTTCGGGGGAAACATCCTTCGTGCCAGTGCCTCCTATGCCAGCGCGATCCATCGGGACGTGCGCACCTACTCGCGCGACCTGCCGCTGCTGCTCAACACGCTGCTGATGCTGGACGACTTCACGGTATCCAACGGCGCGACGATGATGATGACCGGCAGCCATGTCGACTGCCCGGGCAGGCCGTCGGATGATGCATTCGCCGCCCGCGCCGAAGCCGCGACCGGACGTGCGGGAAGCCTGCTGGTGTTCGATTCGAACCTCTGGCATGCAGCTGGCGTGAACGCCACCGCGCGGCCGCGCCGCTCGGTGACGCCGATGTTCAGCCGGCCGCTGGTGAAGCCCCAGTTCGACCATCCACGTGCGATCGGCTACGACCGCATGGACAGCCTCACGCCGCTGCAGTGCCAGGTGCTCGGCTACTACTCACGCATCCCGGCGACGCTGGAGGAGTGGTACCAGCCACCGCAGCGCCGGATGTACCGGCCGGGCCAGGGATGAAACGATGAAGCGAGACCTCGAGAGCGAACATCAGGACACCGGCGCGCGCAAGTACGCGTATGCCTTCGACTACATCCATCGTGAGTACATGTGGCGCGCGTTCCAGCCGTTCCTGCCGCGCGAGCCGGGCGCGCGCGTGCTCGAGATGGGCTGCTACCGGGGCGAGTTCACCCGCACCCTGGCCGGCGCCTTCGACGACCTGACCGTGCTCGAGGGCGCCGCGGACCTAATCAAGGCCGCCAGCGATGCGGTGCCCGCCCATGTACGCTTCGAGCATTCGCGCTTCGAGGACTGGACGCCCCCGGGCAACGCGATGTTCGACGCGGTGTTCCTGATGCATACGCTGGAGCATGTCGACGAGCCGGTGCAGTTGCTGGAACGCATCGGCCGCTGGCTGTCGCCGGGCGGGCGCCTGTTCCTGGTGGTGCCCAATGCCAATGCGCCCTCTCGCCAGATCGCGGTGAAGATGGGCCTGATCGCGCACAACACGGCGGTCACCGCCGGCGAGCATGAGCACGGACACCGGCGAACCTATGCGTTCGACACGCTGGAGCACGAGGTGCGCCTGGCAGGCCTGGACGTGATCCATCGCGCCGGCGTGATGTTCAAGCCGATGGCCAACTTCCAGATCGATCGTGCGCTGGAGGCCGGAATCATCGATCGCGCCTACCTTGAAGGCTGCTACCAGCTCGGCATGGTCCATCCGGACCTGTGCGCAAGCATCTTCCTGCTCTGCGGCCCGGGTCCGGGTGGCCTGGGGACGGCGGACAACCGACACTGAGGAAACGGAAATGACCCTTGCCCTTCGCAGCGAGCGTCCGCGCGGCATCATTGCCGGCCGGGTACCGGCACAGCCCGGCTGGCTGGGCGCCTACCGTGAGAGCGGACTTGCGGTGATACCGGGCGTGTTGCCGGTCGACCGGCTGGATCGCATCGCGCGCGACATGCATTGCACGTACGAGCGCCAGCTCGAACGCCTGGGGCTGCCCGCGGCACCCTGGAGCGGGCGCGCGTCGCTGCTGCAGAACATGGAGCGCCTGCTGCAGGCCGACGTCAAGGTCTACCTGGCGGCGACCCGGCACAATGCGCGGCTCGCCTCGCTGCAGCAGCTCGTGGTGTCCGACGCGGTGCTGTCGATCGCGGCGACCCTGGGCCTTTGCGCCACCTCGCTGCCCACGTCGCCAGTGCTGCACGTGATGGGCGACACGCTGCGCATCCCCGGCGGCTACCACGGCGTGGCCACGCACCAGGACTGGCCGGTGGTGCAGGGCTCGCTCGACGCAGTGACCATGTGGTTCTCGCTGTTCGACGTGACGCCGCAGACCTACCCGCTGCAACTGATCCCGGGCAGCCATCGTCGCGGCGTCTGGCCGGGAAGGATCACCGACCACACCAGCGAGGTGGATCCTGCCGCCTATGTCGACGCCGACTTCATCACGGCGACGGTGGCGCGCGGCGATCTGCTCGTGTTCACCGGCTTCACCGTGCACCGCACTGCGGTAAAGGATTGCACCGGGCTGCGCATCGCCGCCAGCATGCGCTACGAGAACACGGCAGAGCCGTCCTTCGTCGAACGCGAGTATCCGTGCGCCTACCAGCGCACGGTCATCCGCGAGGTGCTGTTTCCCGGGTTCCCGTCGGTCATGCAGGTCGATGGCGCGCTGGGATTCGGCCAGGGCGGCTGAGCCGCCTTCGTTCAGCCTGCAGTGGAAAGCCAGTCGCGCCAGATCGCGCGCAACCTTGCCTCGAACCCGGTCGCGAAGCGGTCGGTCTGCCACTGAGGCGTCGTCGCGAGGTAGGCGGCGAGGTCCTTGCGTTGCCTGCGCAGGTGGTCGACGTCCCCGGCCAGGGTTGCAGCACGATCGATGTAGTCGTCCACGTCGCGTGCGATGTAGTCGCGCAGGCCGGCGCCGACCAGGATCGAGGCGGTGTTCCGGCTGCGCCATTCGTCTCCGCCGATGGCGATGACCGGGACGCCCTGCCACAGGGCGTTGATGGAGGTGGATCCGCTGCTGTACGGGAAGGTGTCGATCGCGACGTCCACCTCGGCGTAGAGGCGCTTCATCGCCTCGTAGGGGGACGGACCTTCGAGGATCAGGCGGTCGCCGGGGATGCCGAGCGCTGCGAACGCGGCAGCGATCCGTTCGCGCTCCGCGCGCACGCGCAGGTTCGCGCTCTTCAGGTAGAGCCTGGCGCCGCCGACGCGGTGCAGCAGCCGTGCCCAGGCCTCCAGCACGACATCGTTCACCTTGAAGAAGTCGCCGAAGCAGGAGAAGGTCGGATGACCGTTGCGTTCCATCGGGGGCGGAGGCACCGCGGGGGGCGAGCCCATGTCCCAGGCGGAAATGGTGCCGTTGGGCATGTTGAACACCTTCTCGACATAGAGCTCCCTGTCTTCGGGTGGCACGCTGTAGTCGTCGGCGATCAGGTAGTTGTAGGCTCGGGCCCCCACCGTTGCCGTGAGGTTGAACCAGTTGACCTGGACCGGTGCCGGCTGGCGCAGCATCGCGTCGAAGAAATTCGGCGTTCGCAGCCGGCCGTTGATGTCCAGCATGATGTCGATGCGGTCGGCCCTGACCTGCTCGAAGAAGGCTGCGTCGCCGATGCCGTGCACGTTCCGGTAGCGATCGACGAGCGTCGGCAGCACGTCGCCCCCGCCGCCGAAGTTGTAGCAATGCAGCTCGATGCGCTGGCGGTCGTACTGGCGGAAGAAGGGGAAAAGCGCCTGCCGCCCGATCATGCCGTCGATGTAGTCGCCGACCAGTCCCACGCGCAGCCGGCGTTCCGGATCCCGGTCGTTGGGGAACGAGGAGGGTGCAGGCAGTTGCGCCTCTGCCGCATGCGCCAGTGCCCACGCGCGGCTTTCTTCGAAGTAGGCTCGCGCACTGTGGCGGGGGCTGGCGAGGTAGCACTTGAGCAGGAAATTGTGGTGGTCGACCGTGTTCGCACGCGCGAGGTCCGCGCGTGCCAGGGCTTCGGCTTCGTCGATCAGGCCGCCGTGGTATAGGCGGTCGCGTGCCAGCGGGTCGGGTTGCATGCGCGCCAGCGCGAGCCCGCGCAGGTCGGCTGCCGCGGCGTTGCCCTGGCCCTGGCCGGGCAACCGGTCGAGCAGGGGCAGCGCGCGCTCCGGCAGGCCGCGCTCGACCACCACCAGCGCGAGGTTGAGCAGCAGCTCCGCGCTGTCCGGGTTCGCCTCGAGCCCGGGCTCGAGTGCGTCCTGCGCGCCAGCCAGGTCGTGTGCGCGATAACGCAACCGCCCCAGTCCGCTCGACCCCTGCACGCAGCCCGGGCACAGGCGTTCGGCTTCCTCGAAGCAGGCGCGCGCTTCATCGTCGCGCCCGAGCTCGAGCAGCACGTTGCCCAGGTTGCCGAACGCTTCGTGATAGCCCGGCCGATGATGGATCGCGACGAGGTAGGACTGCAGCGCCGCATCGGGGTTGCCGGCTGCGCTGTGCACGCTGCCGAGGTTGTTGTGCGCCTCGGCGGACGCGGGCCGTATCGCGAGCGCGGCCTCGATCAGGCGTGCGGCGAGCGCCACCTCTCCGAGATGGAGCGCAGCCACGCCCATCAGGTGCACCGCATCGAAGTTCGACGGATCGGCCTCGCGCAGTTGCCCGTAGAGCGCGATTGCCTCGCGCAGATGGCCCCGGTTGTGCAGCTCGATTGCACGGTCGAGGCGCTCGCGGCTGGTATCTTCGGTGGCGCGCGGTTCCGTCATGCAGCGTGCGGGGGATGGCTACGAGGGAAGGCCTGCGGGCGGATCGTGAACAGCACCCGGCGAGCGCGTATTGTCGGGCATAGGTCGCGCATTGTGAAGTGTCGGCGGGCCCTCCCGGCCGCCGACGGTACGGCTGCGTGAACGGCCGGACGGACACAGGGAAGGCAGGGCCAGTGACCACCATCGCCATCATGCAGCCTTATTTCTACCCGTACGCCGGCTATTTCCGGCTGTTCTCGCGTGCCGACCTGTTCGTGCTGTACGACTGCGTGCAGTTCCCGCGCCGGGGTTGGGTGCACCGCAACCGGCTGACCGGGGCCGACGGGCAACTGCAATGGTTGACCCTGCGCCTGGCGCATGCGGCCCAGGACACCGCGATCCGCGACATGCGGTTCGAGACGGGCGCGATGGCCCAGCTCGAGGCCGACCTGCGGCGCTTTCCTGCGTTGCGCAGCCTCGGCAAGGATGCGTCCGCGCGGCTCCCGCTCCTCGACGGAGGAGACCGGCTGGTGGATTACCTCGAAAGCAACCTGCGCGCGACGCTGGATTGCCTGGCGATCGACTGCCCGCTGGTTCGTTCATCGTCGCTCCAGATCGATCCTGCGCTGCACGGTCAGCAGCGGATCCTGGCGATCGCCCGCCAGCTCGGTGCCAGCCGGTACCTGAACGCGCCGGGCGGGCGCGATCTGTACGATGACGACGCATTCGCGCGGGCCGGCATCCGGCTGGAGTTCCTCGAACCGGCGACCGGCAACCCGGCGAGTCTCCTGGAACGTTTGTGTACATCGGACCTGGACGAGATCCGCGCCGACGTCCGCTGATCAGCCCGGCGTGACGGATCTGGCACCGCGGCCGCCAGGTCCTGCACGGCGTTGGCGATAGCCCTCAAGTTTGGCGTGCAAGTGCCGTAATCCGGATCGACATGGGGCGACGCTGCCCACTCCACGGCCCACCTCAAGCGACTGATTCGCTAAAGAAATTCGAGGTCTGGCCGTTAATGGGAGGGACAGCGGCTCGCAAGGCCTTAAGTGGCGAGGGATGAGCGATGTCAAACACTCAACGCTTCGTTTGACTGACACGACCACGAACACTTCAGGAGACTTCAATGTCCCAGGTAATCAACACCAACATCGCTTCGCTCAATGCGCAGCGGAACCTTTCGACGTCGCAGAGCAATCTGTCGACGGCCCTGCAGCGCCTGTCCTCGGGCCTGCGAATCAACTCGGCCAAGGACGACGCAGCCGGCCTGGCGATCTCCGATCGCATGACCTCGCAGATCCGTGGCCTGGACCAGGCTCGCCGGAACGCCAACGACGGCATCTCGCTGTCGCAGACGGCCGAGGGCGCGCTGGCCCAGTCGGGCGAGATCCTGCAGCGTATCCGTGAGCTGGCGATCCAGTCGGCCAACGCGACGAACTCCGCCAGCGACCGCCAGTCGCTCAACTCGGAGGTGAACCAGCTGGTGACCGAGGTCACCCGGATCGCCAACGCGACCACGTTCAACGGCCTGAAGATCCTCGACGGCACCTACCAGGGCCAGCAGTTCCAGGTCGGCGCCGATGCGAACCAGACGATCGGTGTCTCGATCCAGGGCGCAGCCGCGAAGGACCTGAGCAACAACACGCTCACCGGCCAGGGCACCGGCGCGGCCGGCCTTGGCGGCGCCGCCGCTGCGGCCAACTCGGCACCGGCAGGCAACGGCGTGGTGGCGCAGACGGTCACCGTCTCGGGCTCGAACGGCTCGGCAAACGTCACCGTGGCGGCCAACGACCAGGCGTCGAGCATCGCTGCCGCGGTCAATGCACAGTCGGGCACCACCGGTGTCAATGCGCGTGCCAGCACCTCGGCGACGCTGTCGGTGGCCAACGTCGGTACCGTGTCGTTCAGCCTGAATGGCGGCGGCACGGCGACCACGATCAACGCGACGATCCCGACCGGCGGCAACCTCGGTTCGGTGGTCACCGCGGTGAACCAGGTTTCCGGCCGCACCGGCGTCACCGCGTCGCTGAATGCAGCCGGTACGGCGCTGACCTTCAGCCAGGCCGACGGCAAGGACATCGTGGTCAACGACTTCTTGAACTCGGCAGGGGGTGACGCCACGTTCACCGGTTCGAACACGACCGCGGCGACCCTCACCAGCGGCGGCACCGACTCCAGCCGTGCCTCGGGTACCGTGAGCTTCTTTGCGGATGCGGGCTTCACCGTCGCGTCGAACACCGCCAACGGCGTGGTGACTGCGGGCGCGAACACGGCAGTGGGTTCGACGGAAGCCGACCTGTCCAGCGTCGACATCTCGACCTCCGCCGGCGCCAACACCGCCGTCGGTATCGTCGATGCGGCACTGAGCCAGATCAACAAGGCGCGTGCGCAGCTGGGCGCGGTGCAGAACCGGTTCGGCAACACCATCGCCAACCTGCAGACCACTTCCGAGAACCTGAATTCTGCGCGCAGCCGGATCCGCGATGCAGACTTCGCCTCGGAAACGGCAGCGCTGACCCGCGGCCAGATCCTGCAGCAGGCCGGCGTCGCGATCCTGGCCCAGGCCAACGCGCTGCCGAACAACGTGCTGTCGCTGCTGCGGTAATCGAGGCTCGGTAGTTGATGAGTGATGCAGTTGCAGTGAGCTGAAATGTCCGGCCGGGCCATTGCCCGGCCGGATACCATGAGCGCAAGGAGACAGTGCCATGCTGATCCAGCCGTCCACGCCCGCCATCGGCACCGGCAGGCCGGAACTTTCGCCGCGGCAGACCGCGCGCGAGGTGCCAGCCGCCCGGGTGACGCAGGAAGAAGCTGCACCCGTCGAACCGAATACCCAGGCGGTGAAAGCCGCAGTGGAAGCATCGAACCGAGTGGTGCAGTCGTTGCAGAGCAAGATCGAATTCGTCACCGACGATTCGTCGGGGCAGATGCTGATCAAGGTCATCGATTCGGCAAGCAATGAGCTTATCCGCCAGATTCCCTCCGAGGAAATGCTGGCCATATCGCGTGCGCTGGACCGCATGCAGGGCCTGCTGGTGAAGAGCGAAGCCTGATCGTCCGGACCGGCTGCTGGCCGGAGTCTGCCGGAGCCTGCCGGCGTCACGCGCGTCATTTTCCGCTAAAGCTTTCGCTTCGGCGGCCGTTACCCATTCCAGGGCAACAGGAGGGTTGAATGGCCATTTCGTCACCCGGCATCGGTTCCAAGCTGGACGTGAACACGATCGTCACCCAGCTGATGGCGATCGAGAGCCGTCCGCTGCAGCAGCTGGACACGCGCGAGATCAGCTTCCAGGCGAAGCTGTCGGCTTTCGGTTCGATCCGCAGTGCGCTGTCGCAGTTCCAGGGCGCGATGGGCGGACTCTCTGTAGCGAGCCGGTTCGAGGGCTCCACCGCCACCAGCACCGATGCAACCGCGGTTGCAGCCTCGGCCACGGCGCGCGCACCGGCCGGCAGCTATTCCGTTGAAGTGAGCGCGCTGGCGCAGAACCAGCGCCTGGTGGCGGCCGGGCAGGCGACGACCACCGCGACCATCGGATCCGGCACGATCACCTTCGATTTCGGCACCATCAGTGGTGGCGCCTTCGATTCCCTCACGGGCAAGTACACCGGCGCCGCTTTCGCCACCGCCGGCAGCGGCGTGCGAACCGTCACCATCGAACCGGGTTCCGGCTCGCTGGCGGGCATCCGCGATTCGATCAATGCCGCAGGCATCGGCGTGACCGCCAGCATCGTCAACGACGGCGGTGCTTCGCCGTTCCGGCTGGTGCTGTCGTCGGATCGTACCGGGGCTGCCAACGCCCTGAAGATCACGGTCGCCGGGGACGCGGCACTGAACAGCCTTCTCGGCCAGGATCCGGCCGCCACGCAGAACCTGGTGCAGACCGCAGCCGCACGCAATGCCGCGCTGACCATCAACGGTGTGGCGGTCACCAAGCCCACCAACACCGTGTCCGATGCGCTGGAAGGCGTGACGCTGACGCTCGCCAAGACCAACGTCGGGTCGCCGGCCACCGTCGCCGTGGCTCGCGACAGTGGCAAGGCGGTTGCGGCGGCCGAGACCTTCGTCAAGGCCTACAACGATCTCTACAAGACGCTCGAGGATGTTTCTGCCTACAACGCGGACACGCGCACCGGAGCGGTGCTCAACGGCGATCCCGCCGTGCGCTCGCTGCAGAACCAGCTGCGCTCGATATTCAACCAGCCGCTGGGCGGTTCCGGCTCGAACGTGCGCACGCTGAGCGACATCGGCATGGCCTTCCAGCGTGACGGCACCCTGTTGCTCGATGCAACCAAGATGAACCGCGTGATGGCGGCCAATCCCGGCCGCATCGCAGGCCTGTTCGCTCCGCTGGGCACGAGCACCGACTCGCTGGTCGAGTTCGTGTCTGCACGCACGGCGCTGCCGGCCGGAAGCTACGCGCTCGAGGTGACGCAGCTGGCGACCCGCGGCACCGGCAACGGCGTCGGGGCGGCCGGCCTCACGATCACTGCCGGGGTCAACGACACACTCGACCTGACGATCGACGATACGGCGCTCAGCGTCACGCTTGCGCCAGGCACCTATGCCAGCGCGGCCGCGCTGGCCTCGGAACTCCAGGGCCGGATCAACGGCTCGACCGCGCTGGTCGCGTCCGGCCGCAGCGTCCAGGTCGGCGAAACCGGCGGCCTGCTTTCTGTGATGTCGAACAGCTTCGGCACCGCGTCCAGGGTCATCCTGGCTGGCGGCAACGCCCTGGCCGGCCTGTTCGGCGGCAGCCCGGTGCGTGCCGACGGCATCGACGCCGCGGGCAACATCGACGGCGTGGCGGCGACCGGATCGGGCCAGACGCTCACTTCCGTCTCGGGGCTGGCTGTCCGGGTGCTGGGTGGCGCGCTCGGGCAGCGCTCCTCGATCGACTTCACCGTCGGCTATGCGTCCCAGCTGTCCGGATTCGCCAGCGCCCAGCTCGGTACCGAAGGCGGCCTGGCGGGTCGCACCGAAGGCCTCAATCGATCCGTGTCGGTGATCGCCGACCAGCGCAGTGCGATGCAGCGCCGCCTGGAAGACGTCGAGAGACGCTATCGCGCGCAGTTCGGCGCGCTCGACGTGCTGATCAGCAACCTGTCGCAGACCAGTGATTTCCTGACCCAGCAGCTGTCGGCACTCAACAGACAGTGATCGCGGCACGTCGTCACCGGCAGCGCTCTTCATTTCTGCCGAAACATGCCGATGGTTGCGGGGACGGGACCGCGGTACGCGGGAGTTGTCGGCAGGCCGGCATCTCCAGTGAGCGCCGCGACATCGTCCCCTCGCGCCACCTCCCCGGTCGACCGACCCGGACAGAACCAATCTACAGGGACACCCTTCGATGCCAGCCAATCCGTTCCTTGCGAGCCGTGCCTACGCTGCCACCGGACTCGAAACCACGATCGCAGACGCGTCGCCCGAACAGTTGATCCTGATGCTGCACGATGGCCTGCTGGAATCGATGCACCGGGCTCGCCTGGCCATGTCCGACGGACGCATCGCCGAGAAGGGCGAAGCGATCTCCAAGGCACTGGCGATCCTCACCGAAGGCCTGATGCCGGCGCTCGACCAGGAGCGCGGCGGCGACATCGCCGGCAACCTGGCAGCCCTCTATGAATACATGATCACCCGCCTGATGCTCGCCAACCTGCAGAACGACCCGGCGCACCTGGAAGAGGTGTCGAAGCTCGTGCAGGAACTGAAGAGCGCGTGGCAACAGCTCTCGGTCCGACCGGTGGCGCGCATGGCGCAGCCGGCGGTGAGCGAGCAGGCGGCGCCCGGTTCGCGCGTCAGCCTGTCCTTCGGCGTTGCCTGACCCCAACCCACAGGATCCGATCCGCGCGTCCATGTCCGCGCTACAGGCCTACGAGGATGCCCTCGAACTCACCGAACGCATGCTTGCGTGCGCGCGCTCGGCTCAATGGGATCGGCTGGTCGAGCTGGAGAAGGAGCGTGGCTTGCTTATCGAGGCGATCGGACGTCGCCCGCCCGAGCCCGGGCGCGGCGATGCGGCGCGCGAAGACAAGCGCCGGATCCTGCAGCGCATGATCGCCTGCGACCAGGAGATTGCGATGCTGACCCAGGACTGGATGGGGGAACTGCGCCAGATCCTCAACTCCGTGGATACCCGGCACAAGCTCGAGCGCACCTACTCGACACGTTGACCACGAACCGGGGCGGCGACGTTGACGCCGCCGAAGCGGGGTAGCAAGATGCTTCGTCTGGAACCTTGCGGAACGGCTGGGCATGGATTCGATCATCATCACGTGGCGCGAGCTGCTGCTCGTCCTTGCAGCCGTGCTGGCGGTCTATGTCGCCGAGATGCTGCTGCTGCTGCGACGCGGTGGCAATCCGGGCTGGCGCCTCTGGCAGCGCGGCGCACAGGCCCATGCGCAGGCGCGCGTGCTGCTCGAACTGCGCGGGCAGATCGAAGCATTGCGCCTGGAAACCGCGCAGCTTCGCGCCCGTCTGGATGCGGCGGCGGGCGCCGGCATGCCGCAGCCCGGCAACGCGGCGCTGGCCGAGGCCGCGCGCGGCGTGCTCGGCTCGCCCGGCCCGGCTGCACCGGCCGGGGGCTACGGCGCAGCGGAATCGGCCGACACCCCTTACGGCCATGCGATCCGCATGGCACGCGAAGGACGTGCCGTCGCCGAGGTGGCGACCGATTGCGGCATCTCTCGCGGCGAGGCCGAACTGATCGTCGCGCTGTACCGGTCGCCGTCCACGCATTGAACGCCGATCGGGGCGCGCTGCACGCAGGAGCAGGCCCCGCATGATGCCGATCGACCCGCCGATCCGGGTCGGTCCGGCGATTGCGCCGGTCGCGCCCTTGACTGCAGCGATCGCGCTCGACCGTCGGCTGTCGGCGGGTTCGCTGTCGGTCGGGCAGGAGGTGGGCGCGAGGTTGCTGAGTGACCGGGCCGGCGGGCGCTTCGTGGCGCTGATCGAAGGACGGCAGGTCGAGGTCGTCCTGCCCAAGGGTGCGCGCAGCGGGGATACGCTGCGGCTGACCGTCATGGCGGACCAGCCGCGGCTGGTCCTGTCTGCACAGGGCGAGCCCGATGCCGGCAGCGGTGCGTCCGGGGCCCGCGCGTCCGGTGCCGGGAATGCCCAGTTGGCTGCGGAAGGCCCGCCTTCAGAAGCACGAGGCAGGCCGGCGGCTGCCGCGGCCGATGTCTCGGTCAGTGCCGGCGCCCGGGCGCTGTCCCGCCTGGTGGGCGAGATCGCCAGGGTTGCGTCGGCGGGTAGCGCGGACGCTGCGGCCGCAGACGCCGACGCCGAGGGCATGCAGGGTGTCCGGGGGCCACTGGTCGCCGAGCCGGCCGCAGGCCGTGCCGCGCTGGCCGGACAGCTCGCAGCGGCACTGGCGCGCACGTTTGCCGGAAGCGGACTGTTCTACGAATCGCACCAGGCGCAGTGGGTCGCGGGCGAGCGGTCGCTCGATTCGTTGCGGCAGGAGCCACAGGGAAAGCTCGTGCCGCTGAACGGGGTGAGCCAGCCTGCCGCCGGCACCGAGCCGGCCAGCGCGCGCGCCCCTGCCGCCGAGGCCGCGCGGCTTTCGTCGCCTGCGATGCGCGAGGCCGCTCCGCCGCCTGCCGCACCGGCAGCGGGCCAGGCCGGCGGCAGCGTGCTTGCCGGTGTCGTCGATCCGGCGGCCGCCGGCATGGTCCAGCAGCAGCTGGCTGCGCTCGACGCAGGCAGTGCCGGCTGGAGCGGGCTGGTACTGCCCGGCGTGTCGGCGAGGATCACCGTACAGGAGCGTCCGCGCCCCTCCGAGGAAGAAGCCGGGCCCGGGACCGAAGCCGGAACGGACTGGTCGACCCGGCTCGCAGTGACGCTGCCTCGCTTGGGGGCGGTCGACGCCCAGCTGGTGCTGCGCGGCGACCGCCTGTTGTTGACCGTCGCTGCCGATGGGGCTGCGAGTGCGGACGAGCTGGCCATGGCGCGCCAGCAGCTGGTCGACGCGCTGGCCGCTGCAGGTCTGACGGTCGAGTCTCTTCAGGTGGCGGTGAGATGAGTGCGCCGCCGCCACCGACGCCGCCGAAGTCGTCGCTTGCGATCGCGCTCGCCTACCGTACCGGCGATGCCGCGCCGAAGGTGGTGGCGAAGGGCCGTGGTGCGCTGGCCGAGACGATCATCGAGCGTGCGCGGGAAGCCGGCGTCTATGTCCACGAGTCGACTGAACTGGTCGGCCTGCTGATGCAGGTCGACCTCGATCAGCGCATACCGCCCCAGTTGTATATCGCCGTTGCGGAGCTGCTCGCCTGGCTTTACCGACTCGAGGGGGGCGGCCCGCCCGCTGCGGTCAGTGAACCGCAAGCGCAGCCAGAAGGTCGGCCTCCAGCCGCAGCACCGCGCGCTCGTTCGACAGGACCGGGCCGCTGATCAGCAGGGTGTCCTCTGCGCGTTCGCCCAGGGTGTTGATCAGTGCCGTGTGCACGCTGATCTCGTACTCGACCAGCACGTGCGCAACGCTGTAGAGCAGGCCCGGACGATCGCCCGCGACGATCGAGAGAACCTGGTATGTACCGCGTTCGTCCGGTCGGATGCCGACTTCGGGTTCGATCGGGAAGTGGCGCAGTTGCCGGCTCATCCGGCCGCGGATCGGTGGTGGCAGCGGCACGCGCGAGGTCAGCGCCGCAGCCAGTTCCTGTTCGATGAAGCTCATCACGTTGCGGTACTCGCGCCCGGTGTCTTCCGGATCGAGCACGGTGAACGAATCGAGGGCGTACTGGTGGCGCGTGGTGTTGATCTTGGCATCGACGATCGAGAAACCGATGCGCTCGAAGAAGCCGCACATGCGCGCGAACAGTTCCCTCTGTTCGGGCACGTAGACCAGCACCTGTACGCCGCCCCCGCCCGGGGCGGGGCGGGCGCGCACCACGGGTCCGTCCGAGGAGATCCGGTTCACCAGCGCCCGCGCATGCCATGCGATTTCCTGCGGGTCATGGCGCAGGAAATAGGGCGTCTCCAGCTTGTCCCACAGCGGTCGTTGCGCATCTGGCGGCAGCCCGTACAGCGCGAGCTTGGCGATCGCCTCGCGCTGGCGCATCTGCAGGCTGTGGTCGGTGTCCACGGCACCGCCATCCAGGTAGCGTCGCGTCGCCAGGAAAAGGTCTTCGAGCAGCTTCGCCTTCCAGCCGTTCCAGACCTTCGGGCTGGTGCCGCGGATGTCGGCGACGGTCAGGATGTAGAGCGCCACCAGGCGGCGCAGGTCGCCCACGCGGCGGCCGAAGGCGGCGACCACTTCCGGATCGGATATGTCCTGCTTCTGCGCCGTCGATGACATCGCGAGGTGCGCCTGCACCAGCCAGGCCACCAGTTCGGTGTCTTCCCTTGGAATCGAATGGCTTCGGCAGAAGCGGCGGGCGTCCACCATGCCGAGTTCGGAATGGTCGCCGCCGCGGCCCTTGGCGATGTCGTGGAAGATCGCTGCGACATACAGCAGCTCGGGCTTGTCGAAATCGGAGATCAGCCGGCTGCACAGCGGGTACTCGTGCGCGAACTCCGGCACTGCGAACCGGCGCACGTTGCGAACCACGCGCAGGATGTGTTCGTCGACCGTGTACACATGGAACAGGTCGTGCTGCATCTGGCCGAAGATGCGGCCGAAGGCGGGAATGTAGCGGCGAAGCACCCCGTACAGGTGCATCCTGCGCACTTCGCGCACGACACCCAGCGGCTCGCGCAGTATCTGCATGAACTGCGCGCGGTTCACCGGATCCGATCGGAAGCCGGCATCGATGCGGGTGCGGCTGCGCCACAGCGCGCGCATCGTTTCGGCTTCGATACCCTTCAGCCCGGGGTGCTGCTGCAGGGTCAGGAAGGCCGCCAGGATCGCATGCGGGTCGAGGTCGAACAGGTCGCGCGTGCGCGCCTCGAGCAGTTCATTGCGTGCCTGGAACCGGTGGTCGATCGGCACCGGTGGCGAGGGCGGTCCCGGGCGCAGTCGGGACAGCAGGTTCTGCAGCAGGATGGTGTTGGTCAGGGTGACCGACTTGGCGGTGCGGTAGTAGCGCTGCATCAGCTGTTCGCTGGCGCGCTTGGAGGCGGTATCCACCAGTCCGTACTGCCCGGCGAGCCGGGTCTGCAGGTCGAACAGGAGGCGGTCCTCACGGCGGCCGGCGATCAGATGCGTGCGGATGCGCAGGTCGTTCAGGAAGCGTTCGTGGCGCGCGATGAAGGTCGCCTCGTCCGTCGTGATCAGGCCGTTGGCGGCCAGTTCACGCCAGTCGGAGCCGGCACGGCTCGCGCGGCCGATCCACAGGATGGTCTGCAGATCGCGCAGCCCGCCCGGGCTTTCCTTGATGCTCGGCTCGAGGTTGTGGGCACTTTCCTGGTAGCGGGTATGACGCTGCTGCTGCTCGAGCTGCTTGGCCTGGCAGAACAGCACCGGATCAAGGCGCGATGCCAGCGTTTCCCGGAACGTGGTCGCACGTTGCCTCGCGCCGCAAAGCAACCGCGCCTCGAGCAGGTTGGTCTGCACGGTCACGTCGCGCGCGGAAATCTCGAGGCACTGCTCGGCGGTGCGCACGCTGTGCCCGACTTCGAGTCCGATGTCCCAGAGCGTGCCGATCAGTTCCTCCACCTTCGACTCGATGGCGGCCGTGGGTGCGTCACCGAGCAGGACCAGCAGGTCGACATCGGACCAGGGAAACAGCTCGCCACGCCCATAACCGCCAACGGCCAGCAGCGCTGCGGCCGGCGGCATCTGCAGGTGTCGCCAGACTTCGCGCAGCAGTGCGTCGGTGAGCATGGCCTGGCCGCGAAGCATGCGGCGCGCTGGAAGACCCGCCAGGTAACGCTCGCGCAGCTGGGCGCGCCCGTCGCACAGGCGCTGGCGCAGCCGGGTAGTCAGTTCGGCGCGGGACACGCCCGATCCGGTCGGCGCTCCGGTGCGGGGCTCTGCGCCGGGGCCGCCTGGAGGAGGGGCGGCGGGCGCAGCGGGTGTGGGATGACGCATGTGCGTAGGGTCCGGTCGGAAGCCGGTGCGGCCCGGCGGCAGCGGGGCGTCGGAAGGTCAGGCAGGAACGGGCGGCGAGCCGGCCGACACGGTCAGCACTTCCACGCCGACGTCGGTCACGAGCACCGTGTGTTCCCACTGCGCGGACAGGCTGTGATCCTTGGTGACGATCGTCCAGCCATCGGCGAGTTGCCGTATCGGTGCCTTGCCGGCATTGATCATCGGCTCGATGGTGAAGGTCATGCCCGCTTCCAGGCGCAGCCCGGTGCCGGGGCGCCCGTAGTGCAGTACCTGCGGCTCTTCATGGAAGCGCCGGCCGATGCCGTGTCCGCAGAACTCGCGGACCACGCTGAATCCGTTGCCCTCGGCCAGCGTCTGGATCGCGTGGCCGATGTCGCCGAGCGTCGCCCCGGCCTTCACCTGACGGATGCCGGCCCACATGCATGAATAGGTCAGCTCGCAGAGCCTGCGCGCCTGTATGGACGGCTCGCCCACATGGAACATGCGGCTGGTGTCGCCGTGGAATCCATCCTTGATGACCGTGATGTCGATGTTGATGATGTCGCCGGGGCGCAGTTTCTTGTCGCCCGGGATGCCGTGGCAGACGACGTGGTTGACCGATGTGCAGACCGATTTCGGATAGGGCGCATAGCCCGCCGGTGCATAGTTCAACGGTGCCGGGATCGCGTCCTGCACGCCGGTGATGTAGTCGTGGCAGAGCCGGTCGAGTTCCTCGGTGGTCACGCCGGGTTGCACATGCGGCCCGATGAAGTCGAGCACTTCGGAGGCAAGGCGGCCGGCCACCCGCATCGAGGCGATCTCGTCTGCGGTCTTGAGCTGTATGGCGGATTTGCGCGGGGGAGGCTGCAGCATCGGGCGGAGTCCGGAATTTCGAGGCCGGATTATGAATCATCCTTGGCTGCCCGGGCGCGCCGGCGGCGACTGCGACCCTGAACCAGGGTGTTCTGGATTGCCGACGGACCAATATGTTACCCTTCGGGGTTACTCGCCATTCTGGCGGGTGACCGTGCGGCCGCTGGCCGCGTGTTCCTGCAGTGCTACTTCACACACGCACCGATCAAAGGGTGTCCGACCCTGCAATGCCGACGCGCAAGCGGTGGCTTCCAGGGGCGGAGGCAGTTGCGGAGCGTGGCGGATCAACCCTGAGGAGTCTTATCCATGTCAGTCACCATGCGCACCATGCTGGAAGCCGGAGTCCACTTCGGTCATCAGACCCGTTACTGGAACCCCAAGATGGCACCTTACATCTTCGGGCACCGGAACAAGATCCACATCATCAACCTCGAGAAATCGATCGTCATGTACGACGAGGCGATGAAGTTCGTGCGCAAGCTCGCGGCGAACAAGGGCAACATCCTGTTCGTCGGCACCAAGCGCCAGGCGCGCGAGATCGTGCGCGAAGAAGCGACCCGCGCCGGCGCCCCGTTCGTCGACCACCGCTGGCTCGGCGGCATGCTGACCAACTTCAAGACGGTCAAGGGCTCCATCAAGCGCCTCAAGGACCTCGAGGCGATGGTCGCCGAAGGCAATGCCGAGAAGCTTTCCAAGAAGGAAGCACTGACGTTCCAGCGCGACCTGGAAAAACTCGAGCGCAGCCTGGGTGGCATCAAGGACATGACCTCGCTGCCCGATGCGATCTTCATCATCGACGTCGGCTACCACAAGATCGCCGTGCAGGAAGCCAAGGTCCTCGGCATTCCGGTGATCGCGATCGTCGACAGCAACAACTCGCCGGACGGCGTCCATTACGTCATCCCGGGCAATGACGACTCCAGCCGTGCCGTTCGCCTTTATGCGCGCGGCGTGGCTGATGCGATCCTCGAAGGACGCAGCCAGGTGATCCAGGAAATCGTGGGTGACGAGTTCGTCGAACTCGAGCCGGGCGAGGAAGTCGTCCAGGCCTGATTGCAGGCAGCCGCATGAAGTCATGACGGGGGCATTGGCCCCCGGATACCCGGTCGGTGGCAGGTTCGCCGCCGGGTGAGCCGATCGAATCGATATCCAGGCCCGCCAATCCGGCGAGCCGCTGAAAGGAAGGGTTAGTCCATGGCCGAGATCACTGCTGGCATGGTGAAGGATCTGCGCGAGAAGACCGACGCGCCGATGATGGAATGCAAGAAGGCGCTGACCGAAGCCGGTGGCGACATGGCGCGCGCCGAGGAAATCCTCCGCGTCAAGCTGGGCAACAAGGCGACCAAGGCCGCCGGACGGATTGCCGCTGAAGGCGTGGTCGGCGTGCATGTGTCCCCGGACGGCAAGCTGGCGGCCATCATCGAAATCAACTGCGAGACCGATTTCGTCGCGAAGAACGACGACTTCCTGGCCTTCTCCCGCGACTGCGCGGCGCTGGTCGCGACGAAGGCTCCGGCCGACGTGGCAGCTCTGTCGCAGCTTCCGCTGGGCGCGTCCACGGTCGAGACGACGCGCACCGAACTGGTCGGGCGCATCGGCGAAAACCTGTCCCTGCGGCGTTTCGTGCGCATCGAGGCAAAGGGGCGGATCGCGACCTACATCCACGGCGGTTCCAAGATCGGCGTGGTGGTCGATGTCGTCGGCGGCGACGACGCGCTGGCCAAGGACATCGCGATGCATATCGCCGCGACCAAGCCGGTTTCCCTGGGTCGCGACGAAGTCCCGGCTGAACTGATCGAAAAGGAACGCTCGATCGCCGCCCAGAAGGCAGCGGAATCCGGCAAGCCTGCGGAGATCGTCGCCAAGATGGTCGAAGGGTCGGTGCAGAAGTACCTGAAGGAAGTGACCCTGCTTGGCCAGCCGTTCGTCAAGGACGACAAGCAGACGATCGAACAGCTGCTGAAGTCGAAGGGGGCCACGGTGAATCGTTTCGTGCTGTTCCTGGTCGGCGAGGGCATCGAGAAGAAGCAGGTCGATTTCGCCGCCGAGGTGGCGGCCGCTGCGAAGGGAGTCTGACCCCGCATGGCCGTCGACCAGCCCCAGTCCCCATCCTCAATGCCTGCTGCGGCCACCGGCCGTGCGCCTGGCACTGCCTACCGCCGCATCCTGCTCAAGCTGTCGGGCGAAGCCTTGATGGGGCCCGACCAGTTCGGCATCAACCGCCCGACGATCGCCCGGATCGTCGAGGAGGTCGCCGAGGTGGTACGACTGGGCGTGCAGACCGCGGTGGTGATCGGGGGCGGCAACATCTTCCGGGGCGTCGCGCCCGGCGCTGCCGGCATGGATCGGGCAACGGCCGATTACATGGGCATGCTGGCGACGATCATCAACGCCCTGGCGCTGCAGGATGCGTTGCGCAAGGCGGGTATCGAGACCCGCGTGCAGTCGGCCCTCACCGTCGAGCAGGTGGCTGAGCCCTACATCCGCGGCAAGGCGATGCGTTATCTCGAAGAGGGGCGGGTGGTGATCTTCGCCGCAGGCACGGGCAATCCCTTCTTCACCACCGATACCGCGGCGGCATTGCGCGGAATGGAGATGGGCGTCGATGTCGTGCTCAAGGCGACCAAGGTCGACGGCATCTACACCGAAGACCCGCAGCGCAATCCGGCGGCGACCCGCTACGACTCGCTGACGTTCGACGAAGCGGTAAACAAGCAGCTCAAGGTGATGGATGCGACGGCACTCACCCTGTGCCGCGACCAGAACCTGCCGATACGTGTCTTCAGCATATTCAAGCCGGGTGCGCTCAGGCGCGTGGTTTCCGGCGAGAATGAAGGCACGCTGGTTCATTCCTGATCAGTGCGGAGCACCCGATGATTGCTGAGGTCAAGAAGAACGCCGAACAGAAGATGGTCAAGAGCGTCGAGTCGCTCAAGGCCAACCTGGCGAAGGTGCGTACCGGCCGTGCCCACCCGGGGATCCTCGACCATATCCAGGTCGACTACTACGGTTCGCCGACGCCGATCACCCAGGTCGCCAACATCACCCTGATCGATGCCCGGACGATCGGCGTCACGCCATGGGAGAAGAAGATGGCGAGCACGATCGAGAAGGCCATCCGCGACTCCGACCTGGGACTGAACCCGTCGACCACGGGCGAGCTGGTGCGCGTGCCGATGCCGTCGCTGACCGAGGAGCGGCGGCGTGACCTGATCAAGGTCGTGCGCGGCGAGGGTGAAGACGCGAAAGTCGCCGTGCGCAACGTGCGCCGCGACGCGAACGCCGAACTCAAGGCCCTTCTGAAGGACAAGAAGGTCGCCGAGGATGACGAGCGTCGTGCGCAGGAAGACGTGCAGAAGCTCACGGACCGTTTCATCGCGGACATCGACAAGGCGCTCCAGGTCAAGGAAGCCGAACTGCTGGCGGTCTGACCCCATGTTCCGCAGGCAGGCTCCGACCGAGCCCGGACTTTCGCCGGGCGATGTGCCGCGACATGTCGCGATCATCATGGACGGCAATGGACGCTGGGCTCGCCAGCGGATGCTGCCGCGCGTGGCGGGACATCGGCGCGGCGCGAATGCCGTGCGGGCGACGGTCCAGGCCTGCGGCGAACTCGGCATCGAGCACCTCACGCTGTTCGCGTTCAGCAGCGAGAACTGGCGGCGGCCCGCCGACGAGGTGTCTGCGCTGATGGAATTGTTCGCGACCGCCATCGAGCAGGAGGTCTCCCGGTTGCATGAGCACGGGGTGCGCTTCCGGGTGGTCGGCGACCGTTCGCGCTTCGATCCGGGCCTGCAGAAGCTGATAGAGGATGCCGAGGCGACGACGCGGGCCAATGCACGGATGACCCTCACCATCGCGGCCAACTACGGTGGTCGGTGGGACATCACGCAGGCGGTCAACTGCGCGCTCGCCGCGCGCACGGCCGCGGGCCGTGCCGGCGCGGCCGGACCGCTCACTGAGGGCGAGATCGGCCGGTACCTGGCGCTGGCACATGCGCCAGAACCGGACCTTTTCATCCGCACCGGTGGCGAGACGCGGATCAGCAATTTCCTGCTCTGGCAGCTCGCCTATACCGAACTGTGGTTCACCGAGACGCTTTGGCCTGATTTCGGCGCATCCGACGTACAGGCAGCGGTGGATGCGTTCCGCAGCCGCGAGCGCCGGTTCGGTCGCACCAGTGACCAGGTCCGTCGCGAAGCAGGCCAGTCGGACGCAGGCCAGTCGGACGCAGCCGTCGTCGATGCGCTCGAGGGCACGGACCCGATCGACGGCTTGCCCCAGGTCGCCGGCGCACGGTGATCCGCCATCCTGCGTCGCCCGGCAGGCGTTGCCGGAGGCCCGCCGGCCTCCCGCGCCATGGCCGTATCCCGCCATGCTGAACACCTGCGCCATGGGCGGCGGCTGACCATGCTCGGCCAACGCATCATCACGGCAGCCGTGCTGCTGGCCTGCTGCGTCGCAGGCCTGTGGTTCGTGCCGCACTGGGCATGGACGCTCGCCGTGGCAGCATTCTTTTCGGCAGGTGCACTCGAGTGGGCCCGGCTCACCGGCCTCGGTCCCGCCGCGACCATCCTGTTCATTGCAGCGGTTGCCGCTTCGATCTGCGCGCCTCTGGCCGGGCTGTCCCTGTCCGTGGTGGCGATCGGCTGGGTGCTCTCGGGCCTGGCCTGGGCGATCCTGATGCCCGCGTTCCTCGCCCGCGCAGCCCCGGTGCGCAAGGCTTCGCTCCCGGTCGGCTGGCTCGTGCTCGCCCCGGCGGGTGCGGCACTCGCCTGGCTCGGCGCGCAGCCCTGGCACCTGTTGTCGTTGATGGCAGTCGTCTGGATCGCCGATACCGGTGCCTATTTTGCAGGCCGGGGGTTCGGGCGCCACAAGCTGGCGCCCTCGATCAGTCCGGGCAAGACCTGGGAAGGTGTCGCAGGCGGCGCTGCCTGTGTCGCGCTCTATCTGGCGATCCTGCAGGGCACCGGCGGAGCCGGCGAGGGGCCGCTGGCCGGGGCCGCAGGCTGGTCGCTGGCGGTGACGTTGACCGCGCTGAGCGTGCTCGGAGACCTGTTCGAATCGCTGGTGAAGCGTCAGGCCGGAGCGAAGGACAGCGGCACGCTGCTTCCCGGCCACGGCGGGGTACTGGACCGCATCGACGGGCTGACTTCCACCCTGCCGGTGGCCGCGCTGGCCCTGTATATTTCAGCCGGGTGAATCGATGAGACCTCAGATTTCAGAAGCCGCCGGCGTGTCCGGCGATGCACGACCGGCCGGCCTCACCGTGCTTGGTGCAACCGGCACGATCGGCGTGAACACGCTGGACATCGTGCGCCGGCATCCGGGGCGCTTTGAAGTGGTCGCGCTGACCGCGGCGCGGCAGGTCGAGCGACTGTTCGAGCAGTGCCTGGAGTTCCAGCCGAAACTGGCCGTCCTGTCCGATGCGGACGAGGCGGCGGCGCTCGAGCGCCGTCTGCGCGATCGTGGCGTATCCACCGTGGTCGCCGCAGGTCCCGAGGCCTGCATCGCTGCAGCCGGCCATCCCGATGCATCGGTGGTGATGGCCGCGATCGTCGGCTCGGCCGGCCTGATGCCGACCCTGGAGGCTGCCCGGCACGGCAAGCGGGTGCTGCTCGCGAACAAGGAGGCACTCGTGATGACCGGTGGCCTGTTCATCGGCGAAATCCGTCGCCATGGCGCTTCTCTGGTGCCGATCGACAGCGAGCACAACGCGATCTTCCAGTGCCTGCCGCGCGATTTCACCGGCGACATGGCCGCCGCCGGCGTGCGTCGACTCCTGCTCACGGCCTCGGGTGGTCCGTTCCGGAGTCGCTCCCCGGAGTCGGTCGCGGACGTCACCCCGGAAGAGGCGTGCCGCCACCCGAACTGGGTGATGGGACGCAAGATCTCGGTCGATTCGGCGACCATGATGAACAAGGCGCTGGAGGTGATCGAGGCGCACTGGCTGTTCGGCGCGACGCCGGCCGAGATCGAGGTGCTGGTCCATCCGCAGAGCGTGGTGCATTCGATGGTCGAGTACTGCGATGGCTCGGTGCTCGCCCAGCTCGGGCAGCCCGACATGCGCACGCCGATCGCCCATGGCCTCGGCTTTCCGGCGCGTATCGACGCCGGCGTCGATTTCCTCGACCTGCTCAAGACCGGGCGCCTCGAGTTCGAGGCACCGGACTCGCAACGGTTTCCGTGCCTGCCGCTGGCATGGGCCGCACTGGCCGCGGGTGGCACTGCCAGCGCCGTGCTCAATGCAGCGAACGAGGTTGCCGTCGAGGCCTTCCTCGATCGGCGGCTGCGCTTCGGGGACATTGCGCGCGTGATCGAGACCGTGCTGGCGCAGCCGCTGCCGGGTGATGCACGATCGGTCGAAGGCGTGCTCGACGCGGACGCCACCGCTCGACGGGCTGCAGCGGCCGCCGTCGCGCGCAGTGCCTGCTAGTATGCCTGCGAGTTGTTCCTTGCCACGGACGGACTGCACCCTGCCATGCTGACCACGATCGCTGCCTTCATCGTCGCCCTGGGCGTGCTGATCGTCGTCCACGAGTTCGGTCACTATTTCGTCGCGCGCTGGTGCGGGGTCAAGGTTCTCCGGTTCTCCGTCGGCTTCGGTCGGCCGTTGCTGAAGAAGGTGTACGGGGCCGACCGCACCGAGTGGGTGATCGGAGCCATCCCGCTGGGTGGCTACGTGAAGATGGTCGACGAGCGCGAGGACAACGTGGCCGCCGAGGACCTGCCGCGGGCCTTCAACCGGCAGTCGGTGTGGAAGCGGATCGCGATCGTCGCCGCGGGGCCGCTGGCCAATTTCCTGCTGGCAATCCTGCTCTACTGGGGATTGTTCGTGCACGGCATTCCCGGCATGAAGCCGATCATCGCCGCGCCGCAACCTGGATCGATCGCGGCGATGGCCGGATTCCGGGCGGGCGATACCGTGCGCGCGGTGGATGGTGAATCGGTGGTGCAGTGGCAGGATGTGCGCCTGCGCCTGCTCACGCACGGCGTCGACCGGGCTCAGGTGCGCGTGGACGTGGTCGATGCCGACGGACGCGAGATCGTGCGTACGCTCGACTTCTCGGGCGTGACGACCGGACAGATCGAAGAGAACTTCCTCGGCTACATCGGCCTCGCCGTCGCCCAGCCGCGTTTCGACCCGGTCATCGGGCGGGTCGTGCAGGGCAGTGTGGCCGACCGCGCCGGGCTGGTCGCCGGCGACCGGGTGCTGTCGATCGATGGCCGAACGATGGCCGACTGGGAGGGCCTGGTCACGGCCATCCGCGCCAGCCCCGGCAAGGCGATCGACGTCGAGATCGATCGCGACGGTCGGGCGATTCCGACCCTGAGGCTGGTGCCGGACTCCGCCGAGGAGGCTGGAAAGGTCATCGGCAAGGTCGGCATCGGTCCGCGGGTAGACCCGGCCCAGGTGGAACGACTGATGGTCGATGTCCGCTACGGACCGATCGACAGCCTCGGCGAGGCGGTCGCGAAGACCTGGAGCACGTCGGTGCTCAGCCTGCAGATGCTGGGCAAGATGCTCGTCGGCCAGGTGTCGCTCAAGAACCTTTCCGGGCCGATAACCATCGCAGACTATGCGGGCCAGTCGGTGCAGGTGAGCTGGGTCGCCTACCTCACGTTCATCGCGCTGATCAGCATCAGTCTTGGCGTACTGAACCTGCTGCCGATCCCGATGCTCGACGGTGGACACCTGATGTACTATGCAGTCGAAGTCGTGCGGCGTCGCCCGGTTTCGGACCGGGTGATGGCGATAGGCCAGCAGGTCGGCATGGGGGTGTTGTTCGTCCTCATGGCGTTTGCGATCTTCAATGACATCCACCGTCTGATCGGCGGTTAATCCGGGCCGACCTCCCGTTCGGGTCGGCCGGCAGTGAACTGCCGGCGGACGCCCAAACTCCTACGACTACATGCTGCGCGCAAGACATCTGGTGGTTGGCCTGGCGCTTTGCTGGGCCCAGGCAAGTTCGGCGTTCGATCCGTTCACCGTCCGTGACATTCGCGTCGAAGGGCTCCAGCGTACCGAGCCGGGCACGATCTTCGGCTACCTGCCCGTCAAGGTCGGCGAACGAATGACCGAGGAGGCCGCTGCACAGGCCATCCGGGCACTCTACGCGACCGGATTCTTCACGGATGTTCGCCTCGAAGTCGATGGCGAGGTGCTGATCGTCACCGTGCAGGAGCGCCCGGCGATCGCGTCGGTGGAGATCAGTGGCGCGAAGGAGTTCAGCGTCGACCAGTTGCGGGCGGCGCTGCGCGGCATCGGCCTCGCGGACGGGCGCATCTTCGACAAGGCGCAGCTCGATCGGGCCGAGCAGGAAATCAAGCGCCAGTACATCAACCGGGGCCGCTATGCCGCCCAGGTGCAGACCACGGTGACACCGCTCGAGCGCAACCGGGTCGGCGTGTCTTTCCAGATCAGCGAGGGCGATGTCGCGCGCATCCGCCAGATCAACTTCGTCGGCAACAAGGTGTTCAGCGAAAGCCAGCTTCTCGGTCTGATGGTCCAGCGCACGCCGGGCTGGCTGACCTGGTACAGCAAGCACGACCAGTATTCGCGCGACCGGCTGTCTGCCGACCTCGAGACGATCCGGTCGTTCTACCAGAACCGGGGCTACCTCGAGTTCAACGTCGAGTCGACCCAGGTGCAGATCACGCCCGACCGGCGCGACATCTTCGTCACGATCAACATCAGCGAGGGCGAGCGCTACACGGTGTCCGACGTGCGCTTTGCCGGCGAGCTGCTCCTGCCCGAAGAGGAGCTGCGCCGGCTGTTGCGCCTGCGCGCCGGAGAGACCTTTTCGCGCGAACGGCTGACCGAGTCGACCAAGGCAATGACCGATCGCCTCGGCGACGAAGGCTATGCGTTCGCCAACGTGAACGCCGTGCCCGAGATCGACAAGGTGAAGCGCACTGCGGCATTCACCTTCTTCGTCGATCCCGGACGCCGGGTGTATGTGCGCCGGGTCAACGTGGCCGGCAACACGCGCACGCGCGACGAGGTGATCCGGCGCGAGATGCGTCAGTTCGAGAGCGGCTGGTACAGTGCCGAAGCGTTGAACCGGTCGCGCCGGCGGATCGATCGGCTGGGCTTCTTCTCGCAGGTCAACATCGAGACACCGCCGGTGGCCGGGGCCAATGACCAGGTCGACGTGAACGTGTCGGTGGTCGAGCGCTCGACCGGAAACCTGCTGTTCGGAGCGGGCTTCGCCAGCGGCGACGGGCTGATCCTGCAGGGGTCGGTATCGCAGAACAACATCTTCGGCAGCGGCAATGCGCTCGCGGTACAGCTCAGCAGTGGCCGTATCAATCGCACGGCGTCGCTCTCGTTCACCAATCCGTACTTCACCAGTGATGGCGTCAGTGCAGGCTTCGACGTCTACCGGCGCACGTTCGATCCGGTTTCCCTCGGCCTCGGTAACTACCTGACCAAGACGACCGGCCTTGGGGTACGGGCCGGGCTGCCGGTGACCGACGACGTGACCGTGAACGTCGGCCTCACCACGGAACAGACAGACATCACCACGTTCAGCAACAGCCCCCAGCGCTACATCAATTTCGTCAACACCTTCGGCGCCTCGAACCAGGCCTTGTTCGCGACCGTCGGTGTCGCGATCGATCGCCGGGACAGCCGGATCTACACCACCCAGGGCACCTTCCAGCGTGCATTCGCCGAGGTGACGATACCGGGCAGCGATCTCGAATACTACCGGCTCAACTACGTGGGCCAGTACTTCCTGCCCGTGACGCGCGACATCACGCTCCAGTTGACCGGTGACATCGGCTATGGGCAGGGGCTCGGCGGCAAGCCGCTGCCGTTCTACCGCAACTACTATGTCGGCGGCATCAATTCGGTTCGCGGCTTCGCCACCGGGGCGGTCGGCCCGCGCGATTCCGACAACACGGCGCTCGGCGGATCGCACAAGCTGGTCGGCAACATCGAGCTGCTGTTTCCGTTTCCGGGGTTGCGCAATGATCGTTCGGTCCGGCTGAGCACCTTCGTCGATGGCGGTTTCGCAGACGAGTCGTTCACGAGCCGCAATGCCCGCTACTCGACTGGCCTGGCAGTGACCTGGGTGTCGCCCTTCGGGCCGCTCAAGATGAGCATGGCGCAGCCGCTCAACAAGGAACCGACGGATCGCCTGCAGCGGTTCCAGTTCACCTTCGGGACCTCGTTCTGACCGGTGGTATCATGTGGGGCAGGGTGCCGTTTGCACCGGTAGTTCATTCGGGGGCAGGGATGGTTCGAAGTTTCTGGTTGGCGGTCGTCTTCATCGTGACGCTCGCCGCAGGGCAGGGTGCCTGGGCACAGGCTTCCGATATCCGTATCGGCTTCGTCGACACCGAACGCATCCTGCGCGAGGCGGCGCCTGCCGTGCGCGCACAGAAGCGTCTCGAGAAGGACTTCGCCCCGCGTGACCAGGAGCTTCAGCGCCTCGCCGCGCGCGCCAAGGAACTCCAGGTTTCCCTGGAGAAGGAAGGCGTGACGATGTCGGACTCCGATCGGGCGAAACGCGAGCAGGAACTTGCACGGCTGACGCAGCAGTTCCAGCGCCTGCAGCGCGAATTCCGGGAAGACCTGAACATCCGCCGCAATGAGGAAATGGCGACGGTGCTGGAGCGGGTCAACACCGTGATCAAGCGCATCGCCGAAGCCGACAAGCTCGACCTGGTGTTCCAGGAAGCGGTGTACCGGAGCCCCCGGATCGACATCACGGAAAAGGTCCTGAAGGCCTTGGCCGCGTCCGACAAGTAGTCGCCGATCGACTGACAGCGCCAGCCGTGTGCCCTGTCAGATGGCGCTGAACCTCTCCCAGCTGGTCGCGGAACTCGGCGGTGAGCGGGTCGGAGGCGATCCGTCCATCACCGCCGTGGCTTCACTGGCCGAAGCCGGGCCGGGCGACATTGCGTTCCTGTCCAACCCCCGATATCGCAGCCAGCTTGCCGAGACCCGGGCCGGGGCGGTCATCCTGTCCGAAGCCGAGCGGGAAGCGACCAGCCTGCCGCGGATCGTCGCGCGCAATCCCTATGCATACTATGCGCGCGTGGCGCAGCGGTTGAATCCGCCCAGGCCGGTGCACGCCGGCGTCCATCCGAGCGCCTGGGTCGACCCGAGTGCACGGATCGATCCTTCCGCTGCGATAGGCCCGTCCGCATCCATCGGCGCATACGCCACGATCGGTGCCGGCGCTTCGGTGGGGCCCGGTTGCCACATCATGGAGCGCACCTCGATCGGCGACGGTTCCGTGCTTGCCGCGAACGTGACCGTCTACGACGGATGCCGGATCGGTGCGCGTTGCCTGATCCATGCCGGCGCGGTCATCGGCGCGGACGGCTTCGGTTTCGCCCCGGACCAGGGCCGTTGGGTGAAGATCCCGCAGCTTGGCACGGTCCAGATCGGAGACGATGTCGAGATTGGTGCCAACACCACGATCGATCGCGGTGCGCTGGACGATACCGTGATCGGTGAAGGCTGCAAGCTCGACAACCTGGTGCAGATCGGGCACAACGTGCGGATCGGCCCGTTCACGGTGATCGCGGGCTGCGTGGGTATCGCCGGCAGCGCGCGCATCGGCAGCGGCTGCCGCATAGGGGGGGCTGCCGGCATACTGGGCCACCTTGAACTCGCCGCTGGCGTCGAGGTGTCTCCGTTCACCCTGGTCACCCGGTCGATACATGAGCCGGGCAAGGTGACCGGCTACATGCCGGTCCAGGCGCATGATCGCTGGCTGCAGAATGCCGCACAGGTACGCAACCTCGCGCGGCTGGCGGATCGGATCAAGGAACTCGAGGGGCGGCTCGCCGTCCTCGAGTCAGGTGGGGAACGCGGCCGACCGGCCGGCTACAAGGCTTCTGAGGGGGAGTGAATTGACTGAATCGATGGACATCCACGCGATACTGCAGTACCTGCCGCATCGCTTTCCGTTCCTGCTGGTCGATCGCGTGCTTGAATGCGAGCCGGGCAAACGCATCCATGCATTGAAGAACGTGTCGATCAACGAGCCGTTCTTCCCGGGGCATTTTCCACACCATCCGGTGATGCCCGGCGTGCTGATCATCGAAAGCCTGGCGCAGGCTGCTGCGATCCTGTCGTTCAAGACGGCAGAGGCGCGCCCCGACGATGGCTCCGTGTACTACCTGGCCGGGGTCGACGGGGCACGCTTCAAGCGTCCGGTGCATGCCGGCGACCAGCTGCATCTCGAGGTCGAGCTGTCCCGGCACATGCGCGACGTGTACAAGTTCAAGGGCGTGGCGAAGGTCGACGGGCAGCTCACCGCCGAGTGCGAGATCACCTGCGTACGGCGGGCGATCGCCTGAGCATTGCGCGGAGCCGGAACATGAGTGCACGCATCCATCCCACTGCAATCGTCGAACCTGGCGCGGAGCTGGCCGAGGATGTAGAGGTCGGCGCCTACACGCTGATCGGCCCGGGCGTGAAGATCGACGCAGGCTCCAGCGTCGGGCCGCATTGCGTGATCCGCGGCCTGACCGAGATCGGCCGTGGCAACCGCATCTTCCAGTTCTGTTCGCTCGGCGAAGTGCCGCAGGACAAGAAGTACGCTGGCGAACCGACCCGGCTGGTCATCGGTGACCGCAACACGATCCGCGAATTCTGCACCTTCAATTGCGGCACCGTGCAGGACGGCGGGGTCACCCGCATCGGCAGTGACAACTGGATAATGGCCTACGTGCATGTAGCGCACGACTGCGTGATCGGCGACGAGGTGATCATCGCCAACAGCACCCAGCTGGCGGGACATGTATCCATCGGCGACCATGCCATCCTGGGCGGCTTCACCGGCGTCCATCAGTTCTGCAGCATCGGGGCCCATTGCATCACGTCGGTCGGCAGCGTCGTGCTGCAGGACATCGCCCCGTTCGTCATGGCCGCCGGGAACCCCGCCGCGCCGAAGGGCATCAACAGCGAGGGCCTTCGCCGTCGCGGCCATGATGCGCAGACGGTGCAGGCGGTCAAGCGGGCGTACCGCACGCTCTACCGGTCGGGGCTGCCGCTGGAACAAGCCCTCGCCGAACTCGAGCGCCAGGCCGGCGAAGTGCCGCTGGTTGGACTGATGACCGCGTTCATCGCTACCCAGCGACGCGGACTCGCGCGTTGACGACGGTCGCGCTGGTCGCCGGCGAGCCTTCGGGCGACCTGCTCGGCGCCGAACTGATCGCCTCGGTTCGCGCGCGCCGGCCGGACATCACGTTCTGCGGCATCGGCGGGCCGAAGATGCGTGCCGCCGGGCTCGACTGCTGGCATCCGATGGAACTGCTCGCGGTGCGCGGATATGTCGAGGTCCTGCGTCGCTATCGCGAGATCCTCGCCGTGCGCCGCAAGCTCGTGTCGAGACTGCGCAGCGAGCCGCCCGACCTGTTCATCGGCATCGATGCGCCGGATTTCAACCTCGAGGTCGAACGGCGGCTGAGATCGCGGGGCGTGCGCACCATCCATTACGTGTGTCCTTCGATCTGGGCATGGCGTGGCGAGCGGGTGAAGCTGCTGAAGGAGGCCGCCGACCGGGTGCTGGCGCTGTTCCCGTTCGAAAAGGCCCTGCTCGAGGACAACGGCGTGCCCGTCACCTATGTCGGGCATCCGCTGGCCGACCTGCTGCCAGAGTTTCCCGACCGGGCCGGCACACGCGACCAACTGCGCCTGCCTGCGGCGGCGCCGGTGATCGCACTGCTGCCAGGCAGCCGGGACGGAGAGCTCGAGTACATGGCCGATCTGTTCGTCGACACGGCGCGCCGTGTCCATGCGCGGGTACCGGATGTGCAGTTCCTGGTGCCCCTGGTCAGTCGCGAGACCCGCTCTCGCTTCGAGCGAGCGCTGTACGACCGGGATGCGCAGGACCTGCCGCTTCAGATACTGTTCGGGCATGCGCATGTCGCACTGACGGCGGCCGATGCAGCGCTGGTCGCCTCCGGGACCGCGACGCTCGAGGCTGCGCTGTTGCGCTGTCCGATGGTGATCACCTATCGCATGGCCGACTGGTCCTGGCGGCTGATGCGCGGCAAGGGCTATCTGCCTTATGGCGGCCTGCCGAACATCCTGGCTGGCCGTTTCGTGGTGCCGGAATTGATCCAGGAACACGCCACTGCCGAGAACCTGGCACAGGCGCTGGCCAACCTGATCGGCGATTCACCGGTGCGCCGGGACCTGGCCGAAGTGTTCGCCCGGATGCACCGCGACCTGCGCCAGGGCAGTGCCGAGCGCACTTCGAGCGCAGTGCTCGAGGTGCTGGGCGCATAGGGTGGGGCTCCGGGACGACGCATCGGGCGAGCGCGGACGTGCAGGGCCGCGCGGCCGGGAGCGGCCTCAGCTGGAGCCAGTCGGGCCGTTGCCAGCCGGCCTCTGCGGGGTGGATGAGGCCGGGCGCGGACCGCTCGCCGGCCCGGTCCATGCCGCTGCGGTAGTGCTCGATCCCTGCCGGCCGATCCCGGGGCTGGCCGATTCGAAGCTGCTGACCCCGGCGCGCCGGGAGGCGCTGGCGGTGCAGATCCGCGAACGCGCCCTGTGCTGGTCGGTGGTCGCCGTGGACGTGGTCGAGATCGACGAGATAAACATCCTCCAGGCGAGCCTGCAGGCGATGCGCCGCGCGGTACTGGCGCTCGAGCCTGCCCCGGCGGCCGTCTGGGTCGATGGCAACAGGCTGCCCGACTTCGCCGGCCATTCGTTCGCCATGCGCGCCGTGGTCAAGGGGGACGCACGGGTGCCGTCGATTTCGGCGGCGTCGATCCTCGCCAAGACGGCACGTGACGCCTGCATGCGCGAACTGGCCGTGCGCCACCCCGGCTACGGGTTCGAACGCCACATGGGATACCCGACCCCGGAGCATTTCGCCGCGCTCCGGGCGCTTGGCCCCTGCGCGATCCATCGGCGATCCTTTGCCCCGGTGGCGATGGCGATCGCTCAGATGCCCCTGATCTAGCTGCGGCACTGGCTGCTCCGACCCCTCTGCGTCCGGGCGCACCGCTGGCAGCGGAGCCCCGCGCGTACCGATGCGTCGGCTCAAGTCGATCCGAAACCGTCCGTTAACGGAGAGCCGCGTCGGCCATGCCGACCAGGGCAACCATCTGTCGTAACGGACACATCGGAGCGCGAATGCTGGTCATAGGCGGCTGGATCGGAGTCATTGCGTGCATACTGGGCGGCTTCGTGGCGGCCGGGGGCAAGCTCGGCCCGCTCTGGCATCCCCTGGAACTCGTGATCATCGGCGGCGCGGCCTTCTGCGCGTTCCTGGTGAGCAATTCCTCGAAGGTGATCAAGGCGACCTTCGCCACCCTGCCGACCTGCTTCAAGGGCTCCAGGTATTCGAAGGCCATGTACCTCGAACTGCTGTCGCTGCTCTACGACCTGCTGGCGAAGGTGCGCAAGGAAGGCCTGATGTCGATCGAGTCCGACGTGGAGACGCCGGACCAGTCACCGATCTTCACCAAGTATCCGATGATCCTCGAGGACCATCACGCGATGGACTTCCTGGTCGACTATCTGCGGCTGATGGTCGGCGGGAACCTGAACGCGTTCGAGATCGAGAACCTGATGGACAACGAGATCGAGACCCATCACCACGAAGGCGAGGCGCCGATCAATGCGGTCACCCGTGTCGGCGACGGGCTGCCTGCGTTCGGCATCATCGCCGCGGTGCTGGGCGTGATCAAGACCATGAGCTCGGTCGGCGAACCGCCTGAAATCCTCGGCGGCAAGATCGGCGCCGCGCTGGTCGGCACCTTCCTGGGCATCCTGATGGCCTATGGATTCGTCACTCCGCTGGCCAGCCTGCTCGAACAGAAGCTGTCCGAGCAGACCAAGATGCTCCAGTGCATCAAGGTCACGCTGCTCGCCAGCCTGAACGGCTATCCGCCGCAGGTTGCCGTCGAGTTCGGCCGCAAGATCCTGTACTCGACCGAACGGCCGAGCTTCAGCGAACTCGAGGAGGAAGTGAAGCAGCGCAAGGGCAAGTAACGCCTGCACGCTGCTCCACACCGTACCCCCGGGGACATCATGGCCGAAGAATCGCAGCGTCCGATCATCGTCAAGCGCATCAAGAAGGGCGGCCACGGCAAGCATGGTGGCGCCTGGAAGATCGCATACGCCGACTTCGTGACCGCGATGATGGCGTTCTTCCTGCTGATGTGGCTGCTCGGGTCGGTCAGCAAGGGTGACCTCAAGGGCATATCGGACTACTTCAACACGCCGCTGAGGACTGCCCTGATGGGCGGGTCCTCCACTGGCGAAGCGAAGAGCGTGATCCCGGGCGGGGGCACCGATCTCACCGCGAGCGCCGGCCAGGTGCACAAGGGCGATGTCGAGCCACGCCAGCTCGACGAGAAGGAGCTCGAGGCCGAGATGGAGGCGCGCGAGGCGGCCCGGCTCGCCGAGCTGAAGGAGAAGGTCGAGAAGGCGATCGAGGCGAACCCGCAGCTGGCGCCGTTCCGCAAGCAGATGATCATCGACCTCACCCCCGAAGGCCTGCGCATCCAGATCGTGGACGAACAGAACCGGCCGATGTTCCCGACCGGAAGCAGCAACCTGGCCGCCTACACGCGTGACCTGCTGCGCGAGATCGGCACCATCCTCAACGATGTCCCGAACCGGGTCAGCCTGTCGGGGCATACGGACGCGGCGGCCTTCGGCAGCGGTGACCGCGGATTCAGCAACTGGGAACTGTCGGCCGAACGCGCCAATGCGGCGCGGCGGGAGATGATCGCCGGGGGCATGGCGGAGTCCAAGGTGCTGCGCGTGGTGGGCCTTGCCTCGGCCGTCGGCTTTCCCGGCGCCGCGCCGCTCGATGCGGTGAATCGGCGGATCAGCATCATCGTGCTCAATCGGAAGACCGAAAATGCGATCACTGCGGAGTCGGCCGCGGCGCCGCCGGCCCGCCCGGCGCCCGCGGGCGGGGCGCGGCCGGCAGGTGCCGGGCCCGTGTCGGACGCTGGGCAGGCCGTTGCCCCCGCGGCCGGCGTGGTGACCGCCGCGGCCGCGCCGCCCGCAGCCGCCGCGCCCTCCGTTCCTGCGGCAGCGCCTGCCCGATGAATACGCCGCCGCTGCCCGACCTCGGCATCGACGTGTCGCCGCGCGCGACGTCGCCTGCGCAGCCCGACAGCGCACGCACCGCCTCCAGGGCCGGCTTCGGGGCGCAGCGCAATCTCGTGCGCGGCATGGACCAGCTGCCGCCGGCGCTGGGTGGCCTGCTGGTGCAGGTGGTCGCCACTGCGGTCACGCTCGCGATCTACTGTCTCGCCGGCATCGCCGCGCTGGAGGCGCCATGGACCTTCTGGGCGCTGGTACAGGCTGCGCTGGCGGTGCTGCTTGCCACGGCGGCGGGGCAGGCACAGTGGTGGGTGCTGATGCACAGCATGTTCGCGCCAGCCGCGCTGCTGCTTGGCCAGTTCTCACCGCCGCCATGGATCTATCTCGGCTGCGCCGCGCTGCTTGCAGTCACCAACGGCAATGCGCTGCGCGAACGGGTACCGCTGTTCCTCAGCAGCCGCGCGGCGCGCGCACGCCTGCTGGACATCCTGCCCGCAGACGAGCCAATACGCTTCGTCGACGTCGGCTGTGGCTTCGGCGGCGTGGTGGCGAGCGTCGGTCGCGAGCGGCCCACGCGCGAATGCCTCGGGCTGGAGACTGCCTGGCTGCCCTACCTCGTCAGCCGGCTGCGCTGCGCGCTGTCCCCGAACCATGTGACCGTCGCCCGTCGCGACCTCTGGCAACATGACCTGTCGGGTGCCGACATCGTCTACGCCTACCTGTCACCGGTGCCGATGGCGCGCCTGTGGCGCAAGGTCGTTGCCGAGATGCGCCCGGGCGCGCTGTTCATCAGCAACAGTTTCGCGGTGCCCGGCGTGCCGGTCACCGCCAGTTTCGAGATCGACGATGCGCCCGGCTCGGTGTTGTACGTCTATCGACTTCCGGGCGGGGACGCTGCCGCGCCGGCGCGATCGACCGCGGCCCGGATGGCGGCGTCGAGCGCAGCCCTTTCCTGATCCGGGTCGGCGATCCAGGCGCGCGCGTCGATCGCCGCCTGAAGCGATTGCCGGAAGGCGGGCTCCTGCGCGACGCGGGCGATCAGCCCTGCAAGGGCGGGGGCATCGCCGACCGGGAAGGTGGCTGGCCAGTCGTCGCCGAGCAGGCCGAGGTTGCCCGGGATGCGTGATGCCAGCACCGGGGTACCTGCGGCGATGGCCTCGGACACGACGTTCGCTCCACCCTCCATCCGGGAACTGATGATCATCACGCGTGAACGGGCGATCAGGCGGCGCGCCCGCGCCGGCGTGACCTCTCCGAGCCAGCGGTAGCGACCGTCGGCCGCCATCGCCGAAGCCGCCTCGTTCGCGAGCACCGGATCGAGGGAGCGCCCGACCTGGGTCAGGCGCAGCGGCAGTCCGTCGGCGGTTGCCCCGGGAAGCAGGGACAGTGCACGCGCTGCCAGCAGCGGATCCTTCTCCTCACGCAGGTGGCCGACGACGCACAGTTCGAAACATCGCTGAAGCACGGGCACGTTGCGTGCCGCGTTCGCCGACTGATGCACGACGAAGGTTCGCGCCTGCAACGCGACCGGCAACTCGTCGATCGCACGGCCTTGCAGCACCACGAAGCTGTCGGCCATCTGCAACGAGTGCTGCGCATCCGGGTCGTCGACGATGTCGCGATAGACGTCGGTCCCGGTCAGCGTGAGCACCAGCGGGCGTCCGGGCGCGGCCTGCCGGAAACGCAGCATCGAGGCATGGCTGCGCCGCGCGTGCAACGCCAGCATCAGCGAGGAAGGCGCACGCGCTTCTGCCGGATCGCGATCGGCCGGGTACCACTCGGTGCAGACGCGAACGGAGTGGCCGCAGCGGCGCAGCAGGCGTGCCCAGCGCATCGCGGTGTTGCGGTTGCCGGCGCGGGAAGCCGGTGGTGCCGGCGTGACCAGGACGATCTGCATGGACGGTGTGTTCAGCCAAACGCGTAAACTCGCGATTGTAAGGGGGGGCGTGCCGATCGAGCCGGCGGCCCGAGATCCAGTGTCCGGGGGACTGTTCGAGCATGCACAGCGAGCACATCGCGCAGGGGGCGATTCCAGAGGTGTCCAGTCCAGTGGTGTGCAGTCCACCCGGCCGGTCCGGGGCGACCACCCCTGACCGGATCGAGGCGCTGCAGGTGGCCCGTGCGCGGACGCTGGCCCTGTTCGACAGCCTGCCGCCGGATGCGCTGCTCGGCCCGCGGCTGCCGATCGTGAACCCGCCGCTCTGGGAGCTCGGGCACCTCGGATGGTTCCAGGAGCGCTGGTTGCTGCGCCCGCGCCCGGACGGCACCCTTGCACCCTCGATGCTGGCGGGCGCCGACGCGCTCTATGACTCTTCGGCGGTGGCACATGGCGCGCGCTGGGACCTGCCGCTGCCGTCGCCCGCTGCAACCCGGCACTACCTGTCGCAGGTGCTTGCCCGGGTGTTCGAGGCGCTGCAGCGGTCGGCGGCGGACGCCGTCCCTGGCGGCGCATGCGGCCTCGCGTTCCACGCGACCGTGTGCGCGCAGCATGAGCAGATGCACGCCGAGGCGTTCGGCTACAGCCGTCAGACGCTGGGTTATCCCGCACTCGAGGCCGATCGGGTCGTCCCGGCGCCGGCGCGGGCGCCCGGCCGCGCAAGGGGTGACGTGCGCATCGAAGGCCGGACCTTCCCGCTCGGCGCCCGTGCCGGCGACGGCTTCGTGTTCGACAACGAGAAATGGGCGCATCCGGTGCCGGTCGAGACGTTCTCCATCTCGCGCTCGAGCACCACCTGCGAAGCGTTCGCCGCGTTCGTCGACGCTGGCGGCTACCAGACCCGGCACTGGTGGAGCGACGCCGGCTGGGCGTGGCGCTGTGCCGCCGGTGCAACCGGGCCGGCCTACTGGCGCCGGATGCTGGACCGGCAGGGATGGGAGGTCCGCTGCAATGACCAATGGCGCCCCCTGCGCGCGGACGATCCGGTGCTGCATGTGAACGCCCATGAGGCTGACGCGTGGTGCCGCTGGGCGGAAAGACGGCTGCCGACCGAGGCCGAGTGGGAACTGGCGGCGTCCGCGCAACGCGATCCGGTGCAGGATGAAAAGCGTCGCCATCCATGGGGCGACGCGGCGCCCGATGCGCGGCGCGCGAATCTCTGGTTTCCCGGAACGCCGGCCAGCCTGGCCAGCGTCGACGCGTTCGAAGCTGGCGACAGCCTGCATGGCTGCCGGCAGATGACCGGCAATGTCTGGGAGTGGACGGCCAGCAACTTCGAAGCCTATCCCGGCTTCGTGGCCGATCCGTATCGCGAATACTCCGAGCCCTGGTTCGGCAGCCACCGCGTGCTGCGCGGGGGATGCTTCGCGACGTCGGCAGACATCATGCGCAATACCTGGCGCAACTTCTTCACGCCGGACCGGCGCGATGTCTACGCGGGTTTCCGCAGCTGCGCGAGGCGCGACCGATGAAGCATCAACCGCTCTGGTACGTGCGCCGGGATGGCAAGCTTCTCGGCCCCCACCCGCGGCAGGTGGTCGTGGACTGCCTGCTGCTCGGCCGCTTCGGGTGGGACGATCCCGCCAGCCAGGACGGGCGGGCCTGGCAGCCGCTGAAGATGCATCCGGAGATCCTTGCGGCGATCGAGCCGTTGTCGCGCGAGGCCCGGCCGGTGGCGGGCGAGCCGTTGCCGGTCAGCTGGCACAACGAACGCCTCGCCGCCGCGCGGCGCTGGGCGGACGAGCGTACCGGCATCGATCGCCGCACAGGGGAGGAGAGCAAGACGGTCGCGGAACTCACCAGTGCCGACGAGCGCCGGTCCCTGGACGAACGGCGCCACCAGCGGGAACTGTTGCAGGTGGTGCTCTGGCGCCGGCTGCGACGCGACCTCGCGGGTGCCTATGAGCGTTCGGGGGCGTCCCGCTGGTGGTGGATGCCGATGGTGGCCCTGGCCGCGATCGCGATCGGCATCGCCGCCTGGCAGCGCGAGCCGAGCTCGATCGCAGTGTCGCTGGCCTCGCGGGCCGCGGATTGTGCATCGCCGGCGGCGCCGGGTGTCAACTGGGCAGGCTGCGAACGGATGAACGCTGCCCTGGCCGACGCTTCGCTGCGATCGGCACGCATGGCCGGCGCGCGCATGGCCGGTGCCGACCTGACCCGCGCCGAACTGTCCTATGCGGACCTGGCGGGCGCCAGCCTCGCGGGTGCCAGGCTGACCGACGCACGCCTGTTCGGCGCCAGCCTGACCGGCGCGGATCTGAGCTCGGCCTCGCTCGAAGGGGCCGACCTCGGTTTCGCGGACCTGCGCAATGCCCGCCTCGACGGCGCACGTTTCGGCCGGGCGAAGCTCGGCAATGCGATCTGGTCGGACGGCCGGCGCTGTGCGCCGACGTCGATCGGTCGTTGCGACTGACGCCGGCGAACGTCGGCTGTCTACTGCCTACTGCGGGCGGGGTGCGGAACCGCCGGCGTCGAGCAGGGCCGAGACGCGCTGGAATACCTTGCGCAGGCCACGCCACAGGCGCGGCAGCAACCAGAGCGTGACGGCCACGAACAGCAGGAGCAGGCCGAGAAACGCCACCGGGTGGAACAGGGCTGCCCAGAGCGCGCCGATGACCAGTGCATCCTCTGTCGTCGAGGCAGCGACGTTGCTGAACGGCTCGGGCGAGGTATTGATCAGCGCCCGGCTCGCGGCCTTGGTCAGGTGGGCACCGGAGGCGAGCGTGCCTCCGAGGAGGGCGGCCACCAGTGCAATGGCGGGGTCATGCTGCCCGAGCGCGCCTGCGGCGAGCAGGGCGCCTGCCGGGATGCGGATGAAGGTATGCACCGCGTCCCACAACGAATCGAGGCCGGGAACCTTGTCGGCCGCGAATTCGAGCATGAACAGCAACCCGCTCACGGCGATCACCAGCGGGTGGGCGAGCAGTTGCAGGTCGGGCGGCAGGTCGATGTACCCGAAGCGCCCGAGCGCGCCGACGAAGAACAGCACCGCGTACAGACGGACGCCGCTCGCCCAGGCCAGGCCGGAGGCAAGTGCGATCGTTTCGATCAGGTCGGGCGATACCATCTCGGGAACCGGTCAGAAGACATGCCGCGTGAGGTTAGCATCATGCAGGATGGTGGAGGCGAGTTCCTCGATTGACTTCGCGGTCGCGTCCAGGAACCGGATGCCTGCCTGGCGCATCAGGGCCTCGGCCTCGCGGATTTCATAGGCGCAGTTGTCGAGCGACGCGTAATGACTGTCCGGCTTGCGTTCGGTACGGATGCGGTGCAGGCGCTGCGGCGAGATCGTCAGCCCGTACAGCCGGCTATGGAAGCCGTGCAGGCTCTCCGGCAGCCCGCCGCCTCGGGTGAAGTCCTCGGGGATCAGCGGGTAGTTCGCGGCGCGCACGCCGTACTGCAGCGCCAGGTAGAGGCAGGTCGGTGTCTTTCCGGAGCGGGACACCCCGACCAGGATGATGTCCGCGTCCTTGAAGTCGCGCGTCGAACTGCCGTCGTCGTGCATCAGCGAATAGTTCACCGCCTCGATGCGTCGGGTGTAGCTGACGACGTCCTCGACGCTGTGCGTGCCGCCGACCCGGTGGCTGGACTTGGTGCCGAGTTCGGCCTCCAGCGGGGCGATGAAGGTCTCGAAGCAGTTGATCACCATCGCATCGGTGGACGCACGCAGTGCCCCGGCCAGTTCGTCGCGCACCAGCGTGCTGAACACGATCGGCCGCGCGCCGTCGCGCTGGCCGGCTTCGTTGATCTGCCTGGCCAGCTGGCGCGTCTTCTCGATCGAGTCGATGAACGGTACCGTGACTTCGGCGAAGGTGACTTTCTCGAACTGGGTCAGCAGGCTGTGCCCCAGGGCTTCGACCGTGATCCCGGTGCGGTCGGACACGAAAAACGCGGTTCGGCGTGAAATCATCGATATGGCGCCCGTAGGTGATCGGCTACCATACGTGTTCATACGCTTGGGCACAATCGACCCCGGCGGCAGTTCATCCGGAAACAGGGAGTGGCCATGGACAAGTACGTTGTCGACTTCGCACAGTTGCGCATGTCCGACGTGGGGCAGGTGGGCGGCAAGAATGCGTCGCTCGGCGAGATGATCAGCGGCCTTTCCCATCTCGGCGTCCGCGTCCCCGAGGGCTTCGCCACGACCGCCGATGCATTCCGCGAGTTCCTTGCACACCAGGGGCTGGCTGGACGCATCGAGGAACGGATGAAGGGCCTGGACGTCGACGACACCAATGCACTCGCGGCTGCCGGCGCCGAGATCCGCGGCTGGATCACCGAAGCCCCGCTGCCGCCGGCCCTGCGCTCGGCGGTGGTCG
>JBIITW010000085.1:0-18584 GCA_044340265.1 Burkholderiales bacterium
GAGGATTCCCCGGTCGTTGTGGTTGTGTTGATGAATGTGCAAAGGCTCAGCGTCGTGCCGCGCGGATCATGTTGCGCGCGATCACCAGCTGCTGGATCTGGCTGGTGCCTTCGAAGATGCGGAACAGCCGCACGTCGCGGTACAGCCGCTCGATCGGGTACTCCTGCATGTAGCCCGCGCCGCCATGCACCTGCACGCAGCGATCGGCCACGCGCGAGCACATCTCGGAGGCGAACAGCTTCGCGCACGAGGCCTCGGTGGCGATGTTCATGGCATCGTCGGCCTTGCGCGCGGCATCGAGCGTCATGCAGCGCGCGGCGTAGATCTCGGTCTTCGAATCGGCGAGCATCGCCTGCACCAGCTGGAATTCGGCGATCGGCTGGCCGAACTGCTGGCGATCCATCGCGTAGGCCAGCGTCTCGTCGAGCATGCGCTGCGCGACGCCGACGCAGACCGCGGCGATGTTCAGCCGTGCCCGGTCGAGCACCTTCATCGCGGTCTTGAAGCCCTGCCCTTCGACACCGCCGATCAGCGCACTGGCCGGCACCCGCACGTCCTGCAGGATCACGTCGGAGGTGTGCGAGCCGCGCTGGCCCATCTTGCGGTCCGGCGGCGCCGTGGTGAGGCCCGGCGTGCCGCGCTCGATGATGAACGCGCTGACCCCGGACGCCCCCTTCTGCGAAGCATCGGTGCGCGCCATCAGCGTGAAGATCGAAGCCTCGGGCGCATTGGTGATGTAGCGCTTGGTGCCGTTGATCACGAAGTGGTCGCCCTTGCGCCGTGCGAAGGTCTTCAGCCCGCCGGCGTCCGATCCGTTGTCCGGCTCGGTCAGCGCGAAGCTGCCGATGATCTCGCCTTCGGCCAGCCGTCGCAGGTAGCGGTCTTTCTGCTCGGGCGTGCCGTCGATCACGATGCCCATGCCGCCGATGCCGTTGTTGGTGCCGACATACGAACGGAATACGGGTGACGCATAACAGAGCTCGAACGAGACGCACATCTGCTCTTCAGTGGTCAGCCCGAGCCCGCCGTATTCCCTCGGCAGCGCGTAGCCGAACAGGCCCATCTCGCGCATCTCGCGCACGATGGCCTCGGGCATCGCATCGGTCTCGGTGACCTCGTCCTCGGCCGGGATCAGCCGCTCGCGCACGAAACGGCGGATCGATTCCAGCAGCAGTTCAAGCGTTTCCGTGTCCTGGATCATCGCTGGTCAGTCCGCGTTCGCACCGGACTTGCGCACCACTTCGCTCCAGCGTTTCAGTTCGGAATCGATCAGCTTGTTGAAGTCGGCCGGCGAACCGCCCATCGCCTCGATGCTGAGGTCGGCCAGCCGCGCCTGCGTGGCAGGCATCGCCAGCAGCTTGTTCGTCTCGCCGTTGATCTTGTCGATCACCGGCTTCGGCGTGCCGCGCGGGGCGAGCAGCCCGAACCAGGCGTAGGACAGGTAGCCGGGCAGGCCGGCCTCTTCCACCGTCGGCACGTCGGCCAGGATGCTGCTTCGCTTCGGCGTGCCGACCGCCAGCGCACGCAGCTTGCCGGCCTTGATCTGCGGCACGTACGGCGGCAGGTTGTCGATCGCGATCGTGATGCCGGTGGAGGTGAGCAGGTCGGACAGCACCATCGCGCTGCCCTTGAACGCGGCGAAGGTGAGGTCGACGCCGGCCATTGTCTTGAACAGTTCGCCGGACAGGTGGCCGGTGGTGCCGATGCCGGGGGCGCCGAACACCACCTTGCCGGGGCTCGCCTTTGCCGCCGAGATGAGTTCCTTCAGCGTGCGGTGCGGCGAGCTCGCGTTGACCACGAACACGTTCGGCGTCTGGCCGACCGCCACCACCGCCTCGAAGCTTTTCGGGCTCCAGGCGAGTTTCTTGTATAGCGTGGGATTGATGCCCGAGACCCCGGCGGTGGTCATCATCATCGTGTAGCCGTCCGGATTTGCACGGGCTGCGAGTTCGGCCCCGATGTTTCCGCCGGCGCCCGGACGGTTGTCGACGACAAACGTCTGTCCCCAGCGCTCGCCCAGGTGTTGTGCGACGACGCGCGCCAGGATATCGGTAGCACCGCCGGGCGGGAAGCCGACGATGATGCGTACCGACCTGTTGGGAAAATCAGCCGCATCTGCACCCTTGCCCTGGGCAAATGCCTGCGAGCTGAACGATGCGGCGAGGGCGAGCGAAGCGAGCGCGAGTGATGCGCCGACGGTGTGTGTCATCCTGTTTGTCCTCCGGGCGTTAAGCTTTCGGATTGCAACGTCGCCGTGTCTTCTCGGGGCAGCAGCCCGGGTCGGGTCGATGTCATCGCGGGCCGCAACGGCACGCGGACTTCCGGAATCCTGGAAGCACCGCGAAACGCCTATTGCGCCCCTGTCAGATTGTAACGGTTGGCGAAACGATTGCGACGAATGAACAGCCCGGACGTCTTCCGTACCCTCGATTGCTGGCTCTGGCGCATCGACCCCTCGACCGGGCGGGTGGCGACCGTCGGCGGGCACAGCCCGTTCGGCGCTGCGGCCACCGACTGGCGGGCCATCCTGCGCCTGTGCGGGATCGACGCGCGGCACGCCGTCCTCGAAGCGCTGCGACTGCTGCGGGCTTCCGACGAAGATGGCAGCCTGCGCGTGGATGGCATCGGCATCCCGGCTGCGGCAGGGCACCGACACCTGGTCGACATGGTGATCGGCAGGCAGCGTGACCATTCGGGTGCCGAAGCCTGGGCGGGCATCGTGTTCCGGCGCTGGCCAACCGCCAGTGCAAAGCTCCCGGCCGAGGCCGGAACGCAGGAACGCTCGGTCGCCGTCGACCTCGACGCTGCCGGGTTGGGCTGGTGGTCGCTGGAGAACATCGAGCAGGGGTTGTCGCTGTCGCGCACCGCGGCACGACTGATGGGCTTCGGCGACGCCGCCTGCTGCGTGCCACTGGGCGCCTGGCTCGCGCATGCGCCGCCGCAGGACTATCCGCGCCTGATGAAGCAGATGGAGCGCATCCTCGGCGGCGAGATCGAACGCTTCGAGCTCGACCTGCAAGGCACCGATCCGTCGCGTCCCTGGGTCAGCCTTCGCCTTACCGCGTTCCGTGCCCGCAATCCGGGCAACGAGGTGATCGGCGTCGTCGAAGCGGTCGATGCGCCGCCCCCCGCACCGATGCCGCAGGCCGTGGCTGCACCGTCGGGCGGCGCCGCACCGGCCGATACCGGCCTCGATCGCGATTCGCTGGTGCGCGAGATCCATCACCGCATCAAGAACCACCTGCAGGGCATGACCGGCCTGATCGAGCGCTACCGCAGCGACTATCCTGGCCTGGGCGAGGCGCTGGACGCGATCGGCGGCCAGTTGCACTCGATCGGCACCGTCTACGGGCTGCTCGCCCGCTCCGGGCGCTCCGACCTGGCTCTGGGCGAGATCGCAAAGGCAGTCACCGACGGACTGGCCGGCATCGCGGTCAACGGCATCTCGTCCGATTTCCCGGAAAGCCTGGCCCATTGCCGCATCTCCGAACAGCATTGCGTGGCAATCGCACTGGTGATCAACGAGCTGATGATGAACGCCATCAAGCACGGCGGCGCGCAGCCCGGCAAGCCGCCGGTGCGTGTCTCGTGCGAACCGCTGGCGGAGGGCTGCATGCTGCAAATCCGCAACGAAGGCGCGCTGCCGCCCGAGTTCGATTTCGAGGCCGGCACCGGCGCGCGGACCGGCCTGCAGCTGGTGCGCGCGATGCTGCCCGCACGCGGCGCGCGGCTGCAGATCCGGTCAGCCGATTCCGAAGTCCAGGTGTCGCTGGAACTGGCGCTGCCGGTCCTTTCAGCATCCCCTTACCCGCCGGGTTCTTCTTCGCACAGGTAGGGAATGCGTATTGCCTGTCGAAATGGTTAGAATCGGGATCATATCCATTTGCAGTGCACCGGGAACACGATGACAGCGCCCAATACCGACGAAGCTCCGGAAGACCTGACGCCCAGGACGGTGATGATCGTCGACGACGATCCGCTGATCCTCACCACGATGCGCGACGGCCTGCAGCGGGCCGGCTACGACGTCTGGTCGGCGGGTTCCGCCGAAGAGGCGCTGGAGCTCACCCGCGACACCATGCCGGATGCCGCGCTCGTCGACATGCGCATGCCCGGCATGAGCGGGCTGGAACTGGCCGAGACCCTGCTCGACAGGGCGCCGGTGGCCATCGTGTTCCTGTCCGCCTACGACGACCTCGAACTGGTGCGCGAGGCGGCGACGCAGGGCGCCTATGGCTACCTGGTCAAGCCGGCGCTGATCCGCCACATCGTGCCGGCGATCGAGGCGGCGATGGTCCGGGCCCGCGACGTCGCGCAGATCGAAGACGAGCAGGAGCGGCTGCGCGGCGCACTCGAGGGGCAGCAGGAAATCAGCGTCGCCGTCGGCATCATGATGGAACGCCAGCGCATGTCCCGCAATGCGGCATTCAACTACCTGCGCAGCGAAGCGCGCAGCGAGCGACGTAAGCTGCGCGACGTCGCCAACGAGTACATCGCGGCTGAAGAACGGCTGAACCGCGCCGACGACTGAACCGCCGAGGCCGCACCACGCGGCGTTGCGGCGGCTCTCCGGCGGCTCTCCGGCGGCTCTCCGGCGGCTCTCCGGCGGCTTCACGGCGGCCTCCCGTCCCGGCCGCGACGCGCCGCTGCCGCGCGCCTGCCTGCCCTGACGGCACCGGTCGGTTTTCCCGTGCGCAGGTCCCGCGAAGCCCTGCCCGTCGCCGAATGACCTAAAGGTCTCGCCGGCGGTGCCGTTACCCGGAATGTTGCTGAAAAGCGACCCCGTCTTTCGTGGCCGGCCCCCTATTGCCGGTCACCATCATCGCCGGCCCCGCTGCCGGCCACCCGTCCAGAACCCGATCGAGGAACCTTTCGATGGCCGCTTCCACGCCTTCGTCCCCGCCGTCTCTTGCCGGCCGCCTGGCCATCACGGCCGGCCTTGCCGCTGCCTCGGCCGCAGGCGCGGCTGCCGCCTGGGGCCTCTGGCCGGCGCTCGCCGCCGCCGCTGGCGCCGCGGGCGGTTGCACCGCGGGCGTGCTGCTGGCCATGCAATGGCTGGAGCGCGCCGACCCGGCGGAAGTGCAGCGGCAGCAGGAAGCTCGCGCCGACGCCGACCGTGAAGCCACCCTGCTGTCCACGGGCCAGGCCAATGCGATCGAGGTCACCCGTGCGGCTGCACCGATCTGGGCCCGCCATGTCGAAACGGCCCGCCTGCAGACGCGGGAGGCAACCGAAGCCCTGACTGGCAGCCTGTCGGCACTGGTCGAGCGGCTCGACGCGCGCCAGGCCGGCACCGACGAGGCCGAGGCCACCTCGGCAATCAACGATTCGGAGCGCACGCTGCGCCCGGTGGTCGGCACCCTTCAATCGTACGTCCAGTCCCGCGATGCGCTGGTCGGCGAGGTAGCCAAGCTCGCAGCATTCTCCAGCGAGCTGAAATCCCTCGCCGGAGACGTCGCAGACATCGCGAGCCAGACCAACCTGCTCGCGCTGAACGCAGCGATCGAGGCGGCGCGGGCGGGCGAGCACGGCCGCGGCTTCGCGGTCGTCGCCGACCAGGTGCGCAAGCTGTCCAACCAGTCGGGCGAAACCGGCAAGCGCATCACCGAGAAACTCGACACCGTCAGCGGCACCATGTTGGCGCTGCTCGACTCGGCGCAGCAGAACGCGGAAACCGACCGCCAGTCGGTCGCCGAGACGCGCGCGACGATCGAAGCGGCGCTCGCCCGCCTGTCTCAGGCGGTGGGGAGCCTCGCTGAAAGTTCCGCACAGCTTCGCGCCGACCGCGGCGAGATCGGCATGCGCATCTCGGAACTGCTGGTCGGGTTCCAGTTCCAGGACCGGACCAGCCAGATGCTGTCCAAGGTCACCGAGGACCTGAACGGCCTTGCCGGCGCGATCGAACCGTCGGCCGCACACCTCATCGATCCCGGCCGCTGGCTGGAGTCGATGCGCGCCGGCTACGCGATGAGCGAACAGCACGCCAACCATGATGCAGTGAGCGGCACCCGGTCGGGTGCCGGTGCGGCCAGCGGCCTCACATTCTTCTGAACACCACGGAGACCGTACCTTGAGCAAGACGATCATGATCGTGGACGACTCGTCCAGCATGCGGCAGGTGGTGGGCATCGCATTGAAGTCCGCTGGCTACGACGTGCTCGAAGGCTGCGATGGCCGCGACGCGCTGACCAAGCTCGACGGGCGCAAGGTCCACCTGATCATCAGCGACGTGAACATGCCGAACATGGATGGCATCACCTTCCTGAAGGAGGTGAAGAAGCACGCCAGCTACAAGTTCACGCCGGTGATCATGCTGACGACCGAGAGCCAGGAGTCGAAGATGAACGAGGGCCGCGCCGCAGGGGCGAAGGCCTGGATGGTCAAGCCGTTCAAGCCGGCCCAGATCCTGGACGCGGTGTCCAAGCTGGTGCTGCCATGACCGCCGCCGACCTGCTCGAAGGCATCACCTCCGCGGCGCTCGCCGAGGCCGCGCAGGATGCCGGCGCGGCACCGGCGATCGAACTGCCGGCCGAACTCACGATCTACAACGCAGCCGCGACCAGCGCCCTGTTCTCGGCGCGGCTCGCCGAGGGCGGCGATCTGGAACTCGACGCCTGCGCGGTGACTGAAGTGGATGCGGCCGGCATCCAGCTGCTGCTCGCTGCACGCCGGCACGCAGCCTCATGGGAGCGCGGCTTCGCGCTGTCGAATGCATCCGCCGAACTGCAGGCGGCCCTGTCGCTGCTCGGGCTGTCGTTCGACGCAACGGTGGAGGGCATGCAATGAGCATCCTGGACCAGGCGGCGGGGACCTTCTTCGCCGAAGCACGGGAGATGCTCGTGCAGATGGAAGACTGCCTGCTGCGGCTCGAGGCAGACCCGGAAGACCGCGACACGCTCGACGCGCTGTTCCGCTCCGCGCATACGATCAAGGGATCCGCCGGGCTGTTCGGCTTCGACCGCTTGGTGTCGTTCACGCACGAGGTCGAGACGGTGCTCGACCGGGTACGCGACGGCAAGATCGCGCTGACCGCGCCGCTGGTCGCGCTGCTTCTGCGCGGCGCCGACATGATCGGCCAGCACATCGCGCAGGTCGAGTCGCCGTCAGGCGAAGGCGTGGCCGACAGCGCCCGCGATGCCGAAGAACAGGCGCTGCGCGCATCGCTGCACGAGACGCTGGGACCGCTGGCCGATACGGCCGGCACCGCGCCTGCATCGATGCATCCGTCCACCGACGTTCCCGCCGGGCAGGCCACCGGCACCTGGCACATCTCCGTCCGGTTCGGCCGCGAGATGTTCCGCAACGGCATGGATCCGCTCGCCTTCATCCGCTACCTGTCGACCCTGGGCGACCTCGAACCCGTGGTGACGCTGGACGATGCGATCCCGCCATCGGAGGACTTCGACGCCGAGACCTGCTACCTCGGCTTCGAGATGCGCCTGAACACGGCCGCCCCGCGCGAAGTGATCGAGGAGGCTTTCTCCTTCGTGCGCGAAGACTGCGAACTGCGGCTGGTGCCTCCGGGCAGCAGGGTCGACGCCTACCTGGCGCTGATCGAGCAGCTGCCGGAGGCCGATCCCCGCCTGGGCGAGATCCTGGTCGCCTGTGGTGCGGTGACCCGCGCGGAGCTCGACCATGCGCTCGAGACGCAGGCGCGCACGCGCGCCGCCGGCGACGTGCCGGAGCCGATCGGCGCGGTGCTCGCCAGCGAGACCGGCGTACCGACGCAGGTGGTGGAGGCGGCCGCGGTCAGGCAGGTCAGGACGCGCGAGACGCGCGCGGAAGAATCGCGACTGCTGCGCATCAGCGCCGACAAGCTCGACGGGCTGATCAACCTGGTGGGCGAGCTGGTGATCGCCGGCGCCGGCGCGAACCTGCTCGCGCAGCGCGCGCGCGACAGGCCGCTCACCGAAGCGACACAGACCGTGCTGCGGCTGGTGGAGGACATCCGCAACAGCGCACTGCAGCTGCGCATGGTGCAGATCAGCGAGACCTTCAACCGCTTCCGACGTGTCGTGCACGATGTATCGAAGTCGCTCGGCAAGCACATCGAACTGACCATCTCCGGCGCCGACACCGAACTCGACAAGTCGGTGGTCGAGCGCATCGGCGACCCGTTGATGCACCTGGTGCGCAATGCGCTCGACCATGGCATCGAGACCCCGGAGCAGCGGCGCGCGTCGGGCAAGCCGGAAACGGCGCGGGTGTCGCTCAACGCCTTCCATGATTCGGGCAGCATCGTCATCGAGGTGATCGACGACGGCCGCGGCCTGGACCGCGACCGCATCCTGCGCAAGGCGATCGAGCGCGGGCTGGTCGACGCCGGCGCGCAGCTGAGCGATTCCGAGGTGATGAACCTGGTGTTCGAAGCCGGTTTCTCCACCGCCGAGCAGGTGACCGACCTGTCCGGGCGCGGCGTCGGCATGGATGTCGTCCGTCGCAACATCGAGGCCCTGCGCGGGTCGGTGTCGCTGTCCAGCCGCATCGGCCAGGGCACCCGGGTCACCATCCGGCTGCCGCTGACGCTGGCGATCATCGACGGCTTCCTGGTCGACGTGGCCGGTGGCTCCTACGTGCTTCCGCTCGACCTGGTCCGCGAATGCGTCGACCTGCGCCCGGATGCGGCCGAACAGCTGGGCGACGCGCCGCTGGGCTGCATCGACCTGCATGGCGAAGTGCTGCCGGTGGTGCACCTCGCAGCCTGGTTCGGCCGCCCGTGCGTGGCCTCGAACCGCCGCAGCGTGGTGGTGGTGCGCTTCGGCGAGCAGCAGGCCGGGCTGGTGGTGGATCGCCTGCTCGGAGAATTCCAGACCGTCATCAAGCCGCTGGGCAGGCTGTTCGCCCACCTGAAGGGCATCGGCGGCTCGACCATCCTGGGCAGCGGCGAGGTCGCATTGATCCTCGACGTGCCCGCACTCGTGGCTTCGGCTGCACGCGCCGCCCAGGCTTCCCGGAAGGAGGAAACCCCGTGTCCGACCAGTTCATGAAATCCGGTCAATCGTCCGATGCGATGGACGATGACGTGCAGGGCGGCGGCGAACCCGCCCAGTACCTCACCTTCTCGCTCAACGGCGAGATGTTCGCGGTGGCCATCGACCACATCAAGGAGATCATCGAGTTCGGGCAACCGACCGAGGTGCCGATGATGCCGGGGTTCATCCGCGGCGTGATCAACCTGCGCGGGGCGGTAGTCCCGGTGATCGACATGAATGCGCGCTTCGGGCGGGACGCCTCGGCGATCTCGCGCCGCAGCTGCATCGTGATCGTCGAGGTCCAGGCGGAAGACGGTGCGCAGGACATCGGCATCATGGTCGATGCGGTGTCGGCGGTACTCGACATCCCGGCAGCGGACATCGAGCCACCGCCCTCGTTCGGCGCACGCATCCGGGCCGAGTTCCTGCAGGGCATGGGCAAGGTCGGCGGCCGGTTCGTGATGATCCTGAACCTCGCGCAGGTGCTGTCGGTCGATGAGCTCGCCCACCTGGGCGAAGCACTCGGCGCCACCGCCTGACTTCCATGCCCCGGCGCAGGAAAGCGGCCATCGCCGCAACGGGATCGGCCACTGCCACGGCTTCACCGGCCGCGGATGGACCTGCATCGGCGGTCATCGAGCTGCCCGACCGGGACGCTGGCGATGGCGCCCTCGCGCTGCGCATGCCCAGGTCGATCTGCACGCTGTGGCCGGTCGAGATCGGGGGCAGCGAGCCGCGGGCGATGTCGCTGGAGACGCTGCGCCAGGTAGCGATGCCCGGCGGGGAAGTACCGCTGATGCCCGGCGAACTGTTCTTCGGCGGTCCGCCGGCACGCCTGACCACCCTGCTCGGCGCCTGCGTATCGGTCACTGCATGGCACCCGGCAGCACGCGTCGGCGGGTTGTGCCATTTCCTTTACCCGCGGCAGGACGCGGTGGCAAGGCGTCGCGACGGCCGCTTCGGCGAGGAGGCGCTGGCCCTGCTCGTCGAGTCGATCGGCAGCGCCGGCCTCGCCCTCGCCGACTTCCAGTTCAAGCTGTTCGGCGGCGGCGGCCTCCTCGGTGCGACCGCAGGTCCCTCGTCGCTGGACATCGGCGGGCGCAACCTGGAATGCGCGCGCGGCTGGGCTGCGTCGCACGGCCTTCGATTCGCGGCCGAGCATGTGGCCGGCGACCACTACCGGCGCCTGTCCTTCGACCTGGACAACGGAAGTGCAAGCGTCTGGTCTTCGGCCAGCGTCTCCCTCGCCTGGGCCAGTGCGGCCGAAAAGGAAACCCTGTGAACGGCATTGCCCGGAAGGTCCGCGTCCTGATCGTCGATGATTCCGCGGTGGTCCGCGAAGTGATGACGCGCGCGTTGTCGCAGGATCCGCAGATCGAGGTGATCGGAGCAGCATCCGACCCGATCTTCGCGCGCCAGCGCATGGAACGCGACTGGCCCGACGTGATCCTGCTCGATGTCGAGATGCCGCGCATGGACGGCATCTCCTTCCTGAAGCAGCTGATGGCCGAACGTCCGACCCCGGTCGTGATCTGCTCGACGCTGACCGAGAAAGGGGCGGCCACCACCATGGCCGCGCTGTCGGCAGGGGCGGTGAGTTTCGTCACCAAGCCGAAACTCGGCCTGAAGGACTTCCTCGGTGCCGCGGCGCGCGAGATCGCGGCGGCGTTGAAGACCGCCGCGGCCAGCCGTCCACGCCGATCCGGCGCAGCCCCCGACGCGTCCAGGGCGGCGGGTGCGGCAGCGCGCATGCTGCCCGGCGCAGACGCCCGCCCATCCTCGAACCCGCCGCCTGCCAGGGGCAACCCGCCCGGCGGCGAATCCGCAGGCGCGATGGCGAAGACCACCCACACGGTGATCGCGATCGGCGCCTCGACCGGCGGCACGCAGGCGATCGAATCGCTGCTCACCCGCCTGCCGCGGGTGATCCCGGGCATCGTGATCGTGCAGCACATGCCGGAGCGGTTCACGGCCTCGCTCGCCGAGCGGCTCGACCAGCTATGCGAAGTCAACGTGCGCGAGGCGAAGACGGGCGATCGGGTGGCCCCGGGCGTCGCGCTGATCGCACCGGGCGGCAAGCACATGACCATCCGGCGCTCTGGCGCCTACTACGAAGCCTGCGTGATGGACGGACCGCTGGTCAACCGGCACCGGCCGTCGGTGGACGTGCTGTTCCGCAGCGTCGCGCAGGTAGCGGGCGCCAATGCGATCGGCATGATCATGACCGGCATGGGCGACGATGGCGCACGCGGCATGCGCGAGATGCACGACGCCGGCGCACGCACCTTCGCCCAGGACGAGGCGAGCTGCGTGGTCTTCGGCATGCCCAAGGAAGCGATTCGCCTGGGCGGCGTCGATGACGTGCTTCCGCTGGACCGGTTTCCGGGCGCGCTGGTGATGGCGGCACGCGCCTGCATGACCTGACACACGACAACGATCCAGACTTCCAGCAGCCATCCGCCGGCCGGCCCTTCCCCCGCCGTCCGCCGGAAACCGCACCTTGTGCGGACTCACCCCGAGGAGAAGCAGATGCGACTGGTCAGACTGATTTACGCGAGCCGTTCCGCACGCCCGCTGGGCATGCGCGAGATGGTCACCCTGCTCGAGAGATGCCGGCAGCACAACCATGAACAGGAAATCACCGGCATGCTCGCGTTCAGCCGAGACGGCTTCCTGCAGGTGCTGGAGGGCAGCGCCCAGCGGGTGAATGCCCTCTACCACCGGATCACCGCCGACCCGCGACATACTCAGCTCACGCTGATCAGCTTCGGTGAAGCGGTGGAACGCGAGTTCCCGGACTGGAACATGGCGGCGCTCGACGTGGTCGGACTCGGCGCCAGCCGAAGGGCGGCCGCGCTGCTCAAGTACGGCACGTCTGCGGTGTTCGATCCGTTCTCGATGAGCGCCACTGCCGCGCTGCGCCTGATGGTGGCCTGGCGCAGCGAAGTGGTTCCGTCGGCCGCGGGTGAGTCCAGGATGCCGGCCGACACTCCCCAGATCGCCTGAACAGGCGTATTCTTTCTACGCTATTGAGAATTGAACGCATTAGGGCCATTCTTGCAAGATAGGTGACGCATGTTCCGGGGTCAGGCCGGCAATGTCTGGTCTTGACCGGCCTGACCCCGGGGGGAGAGAAATGCGCATGCCGGACAGTACGGGACGGGATCGGATCGTCAGCATCGCGCGGGGCCAGGAAAAAGCCCAGGGGCGAGCGCTGCGCGCGGCCGAAGAGGCCACTGCCCGCATCGACGCACTGTACCGATTGATCCCGTCGCCGCTGATGGAACTCGAGCCGACGACGCTCAAGGTGCTGCGGGTGAACGCCCCCCTGCGCGACATGCTCTGCCTGCCACGCGACGAACTCGCGGCAGCCACGCTGTTCGAGCTGATTCCCTCACCCGATCGCGCGCCACTGCGTGCGGCGGTCGCAGCCTTCGCCGCGGGCGCACGCGAGTCGGTGGTGCTGCGCACTGCGTTCGGCATCGAGCAGCCACAGGGCGTGCCGCGCAAGGCCGTATCGCTCACGCTGCAGGCAGTCGACGGGCCGGAGCATCAGCTGCTTTCCGTGCTCGCGGTGGTCACCGCAGGCAGCACGACTGAAGTCGACGGCGCACGCCTCGGGCGTGCCGTCGAGATCGCCTCGATCGCAGTGATCGAGCGCGAGATGCACTCGGGCCGATTCACCTGGGTCAACGAACCGTTCTGCCGGCTGGTCGGCTATACGGAAGCACAGCTGCTTTCGATGACGCTGGAAGACCTGACCCCGCCCGAAGAACTCGAGGTCGTGCGCGCGCGGGTCGGCAAGCTGATCGCCGGCACGGTCGACGAGTACACCGCGATGAAGCCGCTGCTGTGCGCCAACGGCAGCCGGTGCTGGGTACTCGGCACGATTTCCAAGATGCCCGGCGAGAATGGCGAACCCGACCACCTGATCACGATCTACATCAACGTCAACGACGTGGTCGCGGCACGCACGGCGCTGGAGGCGAGCGAATCGCGCTATCGCGCGCTGGTCGACACCATGCCGGACGGGGTGAAGATCATCAACACGTCCGGTACCACCGTGTTCGTCAACCGCGCCGTGGTCGGCCTGATGGGCTACCCGGCAAGGCACTGGCTCGACGGCGGGCAGCAGGCCATATCCACCGCGCTCGATCCCGAGGGCATCGAACTGCAGCGCCGCGCCTGGGCATTCTTCGAAGCGCACGGCGAGTTCGACGATCGTCCCTTCGAACGGCCCTGGACCTGCCGCGACGGTCGCCAGGTGACGCTGGAGCAGCGCACGGCCACCCTGCGCAACGAGCGCGGTGAAGTGATCGGGGCGCTGGTCCTGCTGCGGGACATCACCGAAGAACGCCATTCGCGGCTGGAACGCGAACGTGTCGCCGCGATTGTCGAAGCATCCGAGGACGCGATCTTCAGCGTCTCGAAGACGCATGTGGTCGAGAGCTGGAACAGCGGATGCGTCCGGTTGTTCGACCTCAAGCCCTGGCTGACCGTGCTGCGCCCGCTGGACAGCCTGTTCTCCAGGCAGTGCAGCGCGCTGCTGGGCGCGCTGGTCGACCGCACCATGGCCGGCGATCCGGTGCGCAACGTCGACTGGCCGGGCGCGGCCCCCGGCAAGGCTCGCTGGGTGGTGTCCATGCACCCGGTGCGCATGCGCGATGGCGCGATCCGGTCGGTGGCAGTGGTGGTGCGCGACGTGTCTGCCGAGCGCATCGCGACGCAGGCGCTGGAAGATGAGCGCGCCTTCATCCGCACCGTGCTCGACACGTTGCCGATCGCCGTCTCGGTTCGCGATTCGCTCGGCCGCGTGCTGCTGGCAAACCAGCGGTTCGACGACCTGTTCGACATCGGCGGCGCTTCGACCCTGGGTACCGCCTATGCGGACCGGTTGTCCGACCCTGCAGACGTCGAAGCACTGATGCGTGCCGACCAGGAGGTGCTGCGCACCGGCCGGCCGGTCAGCTACGAGCGGCGGATAACCGTTGCCGCCAGCCACAAGGCCGACATGCACACGGTCAAGGTGCCGATCCGGGTGGCAGGCGAGATGCGCATCCTCACCGCATCGATCGACGTGTCCGACCGGACCCGGGCGCAGGACGAACTGCGCCGCGAGCGGGCGTTCATGCGAACCGTGATCGACACCGATCCGACGCTGATCAGCGTGAAGGACGCACAGGGGCGGTTCCTGCTCGCCAACCGCGCGATCGCCGAAGCCCTCGGCCTGACGGTAGAGCAGATCGAGGGCCGGCGCCTGTCCGATGTAGTGCCCGGCGCGGATGACCGTGCCGGCTTCGCGATGCACGACGCCGAAGTGCTGCGCCTGCAGCGTCCGCTCACCCATGAGGAATGCCATCGTGATGCCACCGGCTCGGAGCGCTGGTTCAGCAGCACACGGTTGCTGCTGCCCGGCACCGATGGCGAACCCGTGGTGCTCGGCGTGTCGACCGACATCACCGGCGTTCGGCAGCAGGCGCGGCGCATCCACGAACTGATGAACTTCGATCCACTGACCGGGTTGCCGAACCGGATGCTGATCGAGGACCGGTTGCAGATGGCGCTCGCTGCCGCCGAGCGCGACGGTGGCCGGGTGGCGGTGATGTTCGTCGACCTCGATCATTTCAAGACGGTGAACGATTCGCTCGGCCACCCGGTCGGCGACCGGCTGCTGGTCTCGGTGGCGAAGCGACTGCGCACGGCCCTGCGCGATGCCGATTCGATCGGGCGCCTGGGCGGGGACGAGTTCCTGCTGGTGCTGCCGCACGTCGATGGTCCCGACGCGGCCGCGCGCGTGGCGCGCAAGCTGCTCAAGGCGCTCGAGGAACCGTTCGAGATCCAGGGCCATTCGCTGACCGTGAATGCGAGCATCGGCATCGGCCTCTATCCCGAAGACGGCACGACACCGCACCTGCTGGTACAGAATGCCGATGCCGCGATGTACCACGCCAAGGAAGAAGGGCGTGCCGGCCATCGCTTCTTCACCCGCGAACTCAGCGTGCGCGCCGCGCGCTCTCTGGCGATCGAACACGGCATCCGGCGCGGCCTGCGCGATGGCGAATTCGAACTCTGGTACCAGCCGGTGTATGCGGTGGCCGATGGCTCGGTAGTCGGCATGGAGGCCCTCATCCGCTGGCGCCGTGCCACCGGAGAGCTCTGGATGCCGGGCGATTTCATCAACGTCGCCGAAGAGCGCGGCCTGATCGGCCAGCTCGGGCGGTGGGTGCTGGAGGCCGCCTGCGCGTTCGCGGCGGCCCGCAGCCGCGCCGGCCTGCCGGCGCTGCCGATCTCGGTGAACCTGTCGCCACTGCAGCTGCGCCAGCCGGGGTTGGCCGCGATGGTCGACGGCACCCTGCGCGAGGCCGGAGTGCCGCCTTCGATGATCGAACTGGAAGTCACCGAGAGCTCGATCATGCATGACATCGGCGCAGCGATCGAAGTGCTCAGGCAGTTGCGCACGCTGGGCGTGCGCGTCGCGGTCGACGACTTCGGCACCGGCCATTCCAGCATGGCCTGGCTGCGCCAGCTGCCGATCGACAAGCTGAAGATCGACCGCGCATTCGTCGCCAACCTGCCCGCCAACGAGGTCGATGCGGTGATCTTCCGCACCCTCGTGTCGATGGCGCGCACGCTGGGGATCCAGACCGTCGCCGAAGGCGTCGAGACCCGCGAGCAGTTCGACTGCGTGCGTGCGCTCGGATGCGACCTCGTTCAGGGTTTCCTGCTCGCCAAGCCGATGCCCGAGGCGGACATCGGCGCCTGGGTCGATCCGCAGGCGTCGTGACCCGCGGCAGGCCGCCACTCGGGTAGCCGCACGGTTACGGCGATACACTATCGCCGGACCACTGCCCGACGGAACGCCATGAATACATCGAACCACCCGCCGCGCACCGGCGGCCAGATCCTCGCCGACCAGCTGCGCATCCATGGCGTCGACTTCGCTTTCGGCGTGCCGGGCGAGAGCTACCTCGCGCTGCTCGATGCAATGCACGACCATCGGGATGCAATGCGCTTCATCATCTGCCGGCAGGAAGGCGGCGCGGCGAACATGGCCGATGCCTACGGCAAGCTGACCGGCAGGCCGGGCATCTGCATGGTCACGCGCGGCCCTGGCGCGACCAATGCGTCCATCGGCGTGCACACCGCGTTCCAGGATTCGACGCCGATGATCCTGTTCATCGGGCAGGTGGCGCGTGACTACATCGACCGCGAGTCGTTCCAGGAGATCGACTATCGCCGCTTCTACGGTCCGTTCATGAGCAAATGGACGGCGCAGATCGACTCCGCCGCGCGCGTGCCCGAGTACGTCAGCCGGGCCTTCCATGTCGCGACCTCCGGGCGCCCCGGCCCGGTGGTGCTCGCGCTGCCGGAGGACATGCTGACCGAGATCGCCTGCGTGGCCGATGCCACGCCTTACCAGCGGGTGCAGGCCAGCCCGTCGGCGGCCGACCTGCAGTCGCTGCACGCCCGGCTCGCGGCGGCCCGGCGACCGTTCCTGATGATCGGCGGCAGCGGCTGGACCGCGCAGGCGATCGAGGACATCGCCGCGTTCGCCCAGGCCAACCGGCTGCCCGTCGGGTGTTCGTTCCGCTGCCAGGACCTGATGGACAACCGTTCGCCGAACTACGCCGGCGATGTCGGCGTGGGCATCAACCCTGCACTGGCCGAGCGCATCAAGGCCGCCGACCTGCTCATGGTGGTCGGTCCGCGGCTGGGCGAGATGGCCACCCAGGGCTATACCCTGCTCGACGTGCCGCGCATGAAACCGGCACTGGTCCATGTGCACGCCGGCGCAGAGGAACTCGGCCGCGTGTACCAGGGCGACCTGCTGATCAACTCGGGCATGCCCGAGATGGCCGCCGCGCTGCGTGCGCTGCCTCCGGTGGCCGCCGACACCTCGGCCGCCTGGAGCGACTGGACAGCCAGTGCCCATGCGGACTACCTGAAGACGCTCGAACCGGTATCGCCCCCCGGCGACGTGAACCTGTCCGTGGTGCTGCGCCAGTTGCGCCAGCGGCTGCCCGACGATGCGATCGTCACCAACGGTGCCGGCAACTATGCCGCCTGGCTGCATCGTTTCTTCGACTATCGCAGCTACCGCACCCAGCTCGCGCCCACCAGCGGCGCGATGGGCTATGGCGTTCCGTCGGCCGTGGCCGCGGCGCTGGTGCATCCCGGCCGGGTCGTGGTGTCGTGGAACGGCGACGGCTGCTTCATGATGAACGGCCAGGAGATGGCCACCGCCGCGCAGTTCGGCGCGAAGGTGGTGTTCTGCGTGGTCAACAACGGAATGTTCGGCACCATCCGCATGCACCAGGAGCGCGAATACCCGGCCCGGGTGTCGGGCACCGAACTGAAGAACCCCGACTTCGTGCAGCTCGGCCGTGCCTATGGCGCGCATGCCGAGCGGGTGACCCGCACCGACGAATTCGCCTCGGCACTCGAGCGCTGCCTTGCGCATGACGGGCCGTCGCTGATCGAGATCTGCACCGACCCGGAAGCCATCACGCCGCGAACCACGCTGACCGCGCTGCGCAACGCGAAACGCTGATGCAGGCCGCGCGCCTGCCGCGGCCAGTGCAGGGGCCGGCGCGAGGATGATGCCCGACCCGGTCACCCTGGGCGTATGCCTGGTCGCCATCTTCGCCATCGCGTTCATGAAGGGCGCATTCGGCGGCGGCCTCGCGGCGCTGGGCATCCCGCTGATGTCGCTGGTGCTCGATCCGATCTCGGCCGGCGCGCTGATGGCGCCGCTGTTCATCGTGATGGACGTGGTCGCGTTCCGCTACTGGAAGCCGTCGACATGGTCCCGCCAGGACCTCGCGTGGCTGGTGCCGCCGATGGTCATCGGCATCGGTGTCGGCTGGTGGTTCATGAGCCTGATGAACCCGTCCTGGGTGGCGATCGTGGTCGGCGTGGTCACGCTCGGGTTCGCGGCGCAGTGGTTCATCGGCGGCAGCCGGATCGTGGTGCGGCCGCGCTCGAAGTGGCGGGCACTGCTCGCCGGCAGCGCGTCGGGCGTGACCACGATGGTGGCGCACAGCGGTGGCCCGCCGGCGGCGATGTACCTGCTGTCGCTAGGCCTGTCCAAGGCGATGTACGCCGGCACCACCAGCATGTACTTCACGGTGGCCAACGCGGTGAAGGCCGGCCCCTGGCTGCTGCTCGGCCAACCCGACGCGAAGCTCTGGGTCCTGATCGCCGCCTGCACCAGCGTGATACCGGCCGGCGTCTGGGTCGGCTGGAAGCTGCACCAGCGGCTCGACCAGCGACAGCTGTATTCGCTCTGCTACGTGCTGCTGGTCCTGACTTCGCTCAAGCTGCTGTGGGACGGCATCCGCGGACTGGCGGCATAGGCACGAACGCTGCGGACAAGTTCCGTGCGGGCCAGGGCCCGAAAGCGGGATAATCCCCGTCATCCCTGTACTGGATCGGAGCCGCCATGCGTCGTGTCACATTCACGCAATACCTCGTCGAACAGGAGCGCAAGCGCAAGACGGTGCCCGCCGAACTGCGCCTGCTGCTCGAAGTCATCGCCCGTGCCTGCAAGGCGATCAGCCATGCCGTCAGCAAGGGCGAACTCGCCGACGTGCTCGGCGCCGCCGGCACCGA
>JBIITW010000280.1:0-4907 GCA_044340265.1 Burkholderiales bacterium
GGCGGTGTCGATCTCCTGCCGGTGCGCGGCATACACGCCGCCTTCGATCGGGATCGAACCCCAGCGTGCCGATGGCCAGGCGAACCGGTGGTTGAGCGCGGGGAAGTGCTTGGGTGCATGCAGGCCGCCGGCCATGCCGAACGCACGGCGCAGGATGATCGACACCCACGGCACCCTTGCCTGCTCGATGGTGGCGAGCACGCGCACCGCGCCCAGCAGGGTGCCGGCGAGTTCAGCCTCGGGCCCGGTTGCATTGCCCGGCTGGTCGACCAGGTTCACCACCGGCAGTCCGAACGTGTCGCACAGCTTCACATGGCGCTCGGTCTTCCAGGCTGCGGCCAGCGTCATCGCACCGCCGGAGATGCGCGGGTCGCTGCACAGCACGCCGACCGGATAGCCGTTCAGGCGCGCCAGCGCCGTGATCGTCGCACCGCCCTGGTGGCGCCCGATCTCGAACACGGAGTCGCGGTCGAACACCGCATTGATGATCTTGCGCGGATCGTAGACCTGGCGCCGGTTGCGCGGGATGGCATCGGCGAGCCAGGCGTCGGCGCGCGACGGGTCGTCGCTGCAGGCCGTGCGCGGCGCCCGATGGTTCGCGCTGCGCGGCAGGTAGGACAGGAACCGGCGCGCCTGCGCCAGCGCGTCTGCCTCGTCCACGGCCTCGTTGTGCACCAGCGCACTCTTGCGGTGGACCTTGTGCCCGCCCAGCTCGTTCTTGTCGATGTCGATGCCGTAGGCCTGCTTGACCACCGGCGGGCCGGCGGCGAACACCTGCGCCTGGTCGCGCACCATTACCGAGAAGTGCGACATCAGCACCTTGATCGCACCGAGCCCGGCGCAGCTGCCCAGCGCGACACCGACCACCGGCACGGTCGACATCAGGTCGACCACCGGCCAGGTCGGATAGCCCGGGATCTTGGTATGGCCCATCTTCTTCAACAGCTTGACGCTGCCACCGGCCGAATCGACCAGGCGCACCAGCGGCATCTGCATCGAATGCGCCAGCCGTTCGGCGTACACCCACTTGTCGGAGATGGTTGCCTCGGACGATCCCGCGCGGATCGTGTAGTCGTCGGCCGAGATCGTCACCTTGTTGCCGTCGACGCGGCCGGTGCCGATGATCGCATTGACCGGCGTCAGCTCGACCAGCCTGCCCTGCGCGTCGTAGCTGCCCTTGCCGGTGATCTGTCCCAGTTCGCGGAAGGTGCCCGCATCGAGCAGTGCCTCGATCCGCTCGCGCGCGGTCATCCGGCCGCGTGCCTTGTGCCGCGCGATCGCCGCTTCGCCGCCCATCGCCTTCGCCATGCGGCGGCGCTCGGCGAGTTCCGCCAGTTCGGGCCCCCACTGGGGCTCCGCTGCGGGCCTGGACGCTGCAGGTTCGGACGCTGCAGGTTCGGACGCTACCGGTTCGGACACAGGCGGCTTGGGATCGTTCATCAGGCGTGCTCCGGAGTGCAGGTGACATTCAGGCGTGCCAGCAGCGGACCGAGTTCTCCCAGCCGATGCACCACGTGGACACCGACGGCCGCGAGCATCGTGCGCTTCGCGGACACGGTATCGCCGGCATCCTGGATCATCGCAGCCGCATGGCCGAAGCTGGCGCCGGCCGGGTAGCGTTCCTGGAACTCGCCGGCCAGCACGGCGATCACCGGCTTGCCCGGCCCACGCTCGCCGAGCCATCGGGCCACCTCCTGCTCGTTGGGCGTGCCCGGCTCGCCAAACAGCAGGATGGCCTCGGTGCCCGGGTCGGCATCGAACAGCTGCAGGTAGCGGACCATCGGCGTGCACGGCACGGCATCGCCACCCATGGATATCGCGGTCGATACCCCATGGCCGCCAGCCTTCAGCGTCAGCGCGAGCTCGGCCGACATGCCGCCCGAGCGCGACACGATGCCCACCGTGCCGGGAAGGAACACGCGCGCCGGCAGGTCGCCACCGATGCCGCCGAGCTTGCAGCGGCCGGGCGAGATGATGCCGTTCGTGTTGCAGCCGACCACCAGCGCGCCGGCGCGTTCGGCCGCCGCACGGATGGCGACGGCATCATGCACCGGCACGTTCTCCGCCAGCACCACCGCCAGCCGGATGCCGGCCGCGAGGCTCTCGAGCACCGCATCGCGCACCGCGTACGGCGGTGCATACACCAGCGTGGCGTCGATCGGGTGGTCGGCCAGCGCAGCGGCGACCGTGTTGTAGACGGGCAGCCCGTCGGCCTCGCTGCCGCCACGGCCGGGGGTGACCCCGCAGACGATCTGCGTGCCATAGGCGCGGCAATGTGCGACGTCGCGCCGCGCCTGGGTACCGGTGATCCCCTGCACCAGCACGCGCGTGTTCGAATCGATCAGGATGCTCATGCGCCCCCCTCGCGCGGACCGCCGGTCAGCTCGACGATGCGCGCCACGGCATCCTCGATCGGCGACATCGGCGGCATGTACACCAGGCCAGGCAGCTCTTCGGCGATCTCCCGCGCGCGCGCCTCTCCCGGGCCGAACAGCCGCACCACGATCGGAAACGTGGTCGGATCGACGCCGCTTGCCTTGAGGTGGTCGACGATCAGCCGCATCCGCTCGTCGACGTTGATCAGCTGCAGGAAGTTGTAGCTGATCAGCAGCCCGCGCACGCCGGGACGGGCGAGGATCGCGTCGACCACCGCAGCCATCTTTTCCTTCCAGCCGCCACCGGGGGTCGCATCGAGATGGTTGGCCGGGCGGGCGCCCAGCGCGAGCATCAGGTCGTGCTGGAACAGGCTCGCGCCGCCGCCGCCGACGAAGAACCCGATGTCGCCCTCGAGCTCGGTGTAGCGGAACACCGCACCCGGCACCCGTGCATTGGCTTCGAGCACCGACCGCTCGCGCGCGTTTGCCCGCCGCCCACCGCGCGTGGACAGTTCGCTCGCCACCGGCTGCCAGCGCGGATGACGGGCCAGCGCCGCGTCGTCGATGCCGAGCATCGCGCCGACGATCGAGAACCGGCCATCGGTGCGCAGCGCCACCGGGTTGATCTCCATCACCAGCCCGTCTGCCGCCACGAACGCCTGCCACAGGCGGACGGTGAGTTCGGCGAGCGCCGGCAGCCGGGCCGATTCGATGCCGCAGCGCTCCCACAGTTGCACGGCCTCCCAGATGCGCAGGCCGGCGGCAGGATCGATATCCCGCGTGTGGATCGCGCCGGGATCTTCATGATGCGTCTGTTCGATGTCCACGCCGCCGCGGGCGCTGGCGATGACGCGCGGCGGGTAACGATCGAGCACGAACGAGAGATAGAGCTCGGCGGCGATCGGCTCTAGCGCTTCGACATAGACCTGCTCGACTTCATACTCGCCGACCTGGGTGCCGAGCATGGCCTGCGCGGCGGCACGCGCGGCGCCGGCCTCATGAGTCAGTCGCACCGCCCCGGCGAGCCCGCGCCGGCCGGTCGGCACCAGCGCCTTGACCACGGCCGAGCCCCCGAGCGCGGTCGTGATGCGGAACACCGCGTCCGCGTCGACGGCAGCCTCGCCTTCAGGCACCGGCAGGCCCCGGTCGCGCAGGAACGCCTTGGTGAGGTCCTCGGTCAGCGCGATCATCGATGTGGATCCATCGACGAAGGCGTCCGTTCGGGACAGGCGATGTACATGCTTCTCCTCCTTGGTGCCGACTCGCGGGGGATTCTGCGCCCCTGCATCTGTGGTCGATAATGCCAGATGCGGGACCGGCCGGCGATCATCCTTCGGCGTCCGGTACATAATCGCGCCGCGCGCATCGTGTCAGCACCACGAAAGGGGAAAACCGATGGACTTCACCGGCATCGCATCGATCACCTACACGGCTGCCGACATGGCCGAGGCGAAACGTCTGTTCACCGACTGGGGACTGTCGAAGGTGTCGGCGACCCGCACCCGCCTGGTGTTCGAGACGTCCTGCGGCAACCGCATCGAGGTGCGCCCCGACGACACGCCCGGCCTGCCGCCGCGCCTTGAAGGCGGCTCCTCGTTCCGCGAGGTGGTGTTCGGCGTGGCCACCGCAGCCCGGCGCGATGCAATCGCCGCCGACCTGGCGCGCGACCGGGAAGTGACCCGCGATGCCGACGGCACCGTGCATTCCATCGATGACCTGGGCATCCACATCGGCGTGCGCGTCTGGAAGCCGCGCAAGCCCGCGACCCGGCCGGCGACCGTGTGGAACCGCCCGGATGCACGCGCCCGGGTCGACCGCGAGGCGAGCGCCTGCCGCGATGGCGCTCGGCCCTCGAAGATCGGCCACATCGTGTTCGCGGTCACCGACACCCGCCGCGCAGAGGCCTTCTATCGTGACCGGCTGGGCTTCTGGCTGTCCGACCGCTATGTCGGCGGCGCCGGCGTGTTCCTGCGCTGGGCGAAGCGCAGCGAGCACCACAACCTGTTCTTCATGAAGAGCCGCACCGGCAAGACCGACCTGCACCATGTGGCGTTCGAGGTCGGCGACGTGCACGAGGTGTTCGGCGGTGGCATGACCTTCGCGCGCCAGGGCTGGAGCACCGAGATCGGGCCGGGCCGGCATCCGATCTCCTCGGCCTACTTCTGGTACTTCCGCAATCCGCTGGGCGGCGCAATCGAATACTTCTGCGATCCGGACTACGTGACCGAGCGCTGGAAGCCGCGCAACTTCCGGGTCAACCGCTTCAGCGAGTGGCACCTGCCGGCCGGCATCCCGCTCAAGGGCGACGGCCATGCACGCCCTTCCCTCGAGTCGGTGAAGGCGATCGACGCGGCCACAGCCGCGGCACCCGCAGGCGGGCAGCGGCCCGCGCCGGCAGCATGAACGACCAGCCCATCCACTTCACCTCGGCCGGCCTGCGCCTGGCCGGCATCGTGCGCACCCCGGCCGCGATGGCGCCGGGCGAGCGGCGCCCGGCCTTCCTGGTTCTGCACGGCTTCGGCAGCCACAAGG
>JBIITW010000281.1:0-4905 GCA_044340265.1 Burkholderiales bacterium
CCCTCACCCCCCACGCTGCGCCGCGCTACTGGAAGGTTACTGGCTGCCCCACGGCTTGATCGCCGCCTTCAGCAACTTGTAGCCGTCGATGTACTTCGGACGCTTCGGATCGTAGATCGAGTCGAAGGTCGCGAGCTGGTCGTCGAGCCACTTGTGCAGCTGGGTGTTGCCCGGGTTGGCCGCCTTGTAGGCGTCGTTGATCAGCACGAAGTGGATGCGCGGATCGTAGGGATCCTTCGTGCCGCCGACCGTCTCGTCGCCGTCGAGCAGGCGGGTGAGCATCGCATCGGCAGAACCGAGGGTCTGTTCGTAGATCGGCTCGCCGACCATCCGGTACATCACGCTGGTCATGTCGCGGCCGTTCTTCATGGTGAAGCCCATGTCGGTCCAGACCTTGTTCATGTCCATGCCGGTCTTGGCGTGGTCGAGCACCATCTGGCCGAAATCGCGCAGCACCTGCGGGCCGTCGGCCATCAGGTCGGTCAGGCGGTCGCCGTCCAGGTCGGTGCCGAGCACGATCGACTTGCGGTGGCGGATCACGTCATGCAGCAGCAGGCCGTAGTTGGTGTCGGCGATATGCTCGCTGATCTCGCCACCCCAGTTCTCCATGCCGGCCTTGAAGTCCTTCGGCAGCAGCTTGACGATCGCGTCGACGTTGTCCTTGTGCTCTTCGTACGCGTCGACCGAATACTTGCGCACCATCTTGAACTTGGTGCCCTGGAGCATCCAGCGCAGCAGGCCGGCGTTGATCGCGTCTTCCTGCGCCTGGGTCGGCTTCATCGCGACGCGGCCGAGCTGGCCTGTCTCGTGCACCATCTTCAGGAACAGGCGGCCGGCGTGGGCCATGCGGATGCCCGGGGTGTTCATCTCGGAGTGGACGATGCCGGTCTCGGGATCGACCTTGAATTTCTTCTTGTCCTGCGAGTAGGGCAGGCAGGGCATGCAGCGAACCGCGGTGATCGGGCCATACGGACGCACGTTGCAGTAGACACCGGCCGAGGTGCGCAGCGGTGCATTGGCCGACTTGCCGAACACAACGACCTTCTTGCCGCCATCGTTCACCAGGAAGTCACCGGCGGTCGACCACTTGATCGACGTGTAGGGCAGCTTGCCGAACCAGTCCAGGCACGCGAGCTTCGTGTCGTGGCGGTACTGCGCCATCATCGGCACGCCGAGGTAGGGCAGGCCGAGCACATCCAGCGCCATCAGCGTGCCGTTCAGCGCGAAGGTGTCGGTGAAGGTGTGGGCGACCGGCTTCACGCCGCCGGCGGCGTTGCCGCCTTCCCAGAGGATGGCATCGGGCGATCCGTCGATCTTGACGCTGGAACGCTTGTAGATGCTGTCGAGGTACTTGAACAGGTCGCCGCTGGCTTCTTCCTGGGCGATCTTGAGCAGGTCGAGGGGTGCACTCATCTTGTGTTTCTCCGTTCGTGGAAGCGCGGCATCAGGCTGTGGTCTGGGCTGTCGAGGCCGAATGAAACGCCGGCGGGCGCCGCGGGCTGTCCCGGGGGGCCTGGGTCCGACCGCCGACCGCGCGGAATGACACCGTGCGGGACTGCCTGCGGGGCCGCAAGGATGCTGCTCGGGCATGCGGCCTGGAACTTCGGAGGCGCTGGCTCAACCCTCCGATGATACCAAGACTGGACGCACGGCAGCGGGAAGGCTGTTCAGGCCGGCGAACGGCCTGCAGCCCGGCGCGGAAAAGTGGACGAAAACCGGTCGATCGACCTCAACTTGCTTGCGCGATTGCCGATAGACACTGGTTGACCGCGGCTTTGCACGTCACTTTCCTTGCAAGGCCTTCCCGCATACGGAGCCGTTGATTGCCACAAGCCAGCCGACCGTTGAATTCCATGGGCCAAGCCTTCGGCGGCAGTCCCCTCACCCGGCTTCCGGTCGCAGACCTGAAGCTGGGGATGTTCGTGGCAGACCTGGATCGCCCCTGGTCGGATACGCCTTTCCTGCTGGAAGGACTGCTCCTGGAGAACGAGAAGGAGCTGGCGCTGATCACCGGTCTGTGCAGAGAAGTGACCGTGGATCTGTCGCGCTCGGTGGGCCTCGAGGATGCGCCGCCGCCCGCCGAACCGGCTCTGTCTTCAGCAGCGCGCTGGGAGAACGAGTCCGCATGGATGGAGTTGTCGGACGACCGCCTTTCCCGTGCGGTTGCGCAGACCGTCCCGGAATCGGCTGGGCAGGGCACGGCCGGCGGCACCGAGCCGTCGGTCGACTGTCCGCCCCTGCATCGGCGGCCGGTCGCCTGGTTCATCACCGTATGCCGCCAGCTGCTCGAGAGCTACCTGCGGCCCGGCCCGAGATCCCTGGACGACCTTCCACAGGGCGACATGGCAGCCCCTTCCCTCCTGCGGCCGGCAGCCGGAGGCCCACCCGGCACGCCGTCCCTGATCGTGCGGATCCTGCGCGAACTGACCCGGCCAGGTCGGCGACGCGGATCCGACGCGCTGCCCGCGACACCGGTACTGGAAGAGCGGCCGGACACGCCCAATGCACCGGATCCCCGATCGGGCAGCTGGGCGGGCACCTTGGCGGGCATTCGAAGGGCGCTGGGCGAGATCCTTTCCAGGCGCCACCGCGGCGCCCCTGCCGCGTCCGGCGCCGCTGCGCCCGGAACCCTCGCGCCACTGCCCTTGCCATCGGCAGCGAACGCCCTCGACGACGATGGCGCGCCGCGCAGCCTGCCGTTCCGCGTCCTGCTCTGGCGGGTCGTGCTGAAGCGGCTGGGACTGGGCCGCAGGCATGAGAAAGACGGCATCGCGCCCTGGCCGCAGCCCACCGCCGCGGGCGCCGGCGCCACCGATGGCGGCGAGATCACCGCCGCCGAGCGCGCAGCCGCCGAACAACAGGTCCAGCGCTTCGAACAGGAGCTGCCGCGCGTTGCAGTCACGCTCAGGCATTGCATCCGCACGATGCACGCCGCCTATCACAGCGCCGCACGCGGCCTGCCACTGTCGATCGAGACGCTGGATCCGGTCGTCACGCAGATCGTCGACGATGTGCTGCAGAACCAGGACGCGACCCTCTGGCTGTCGCGCCTGCAGTCACACGACCAGACTGCCCATGCCCGGGGAATGCAGGCTGCCGTCTACATGGCGCACCTGGGCTCGCATCTCGGCCTGCCGCGCGAGGAACTCGAACGGCTCGCCCTCGCGGGCGCATTGCTGGACATCGGCAAGATGCGCATCCCGGCGGCAATACTGCGCAAGCCGGGCGCACTGGACGAGGATGAAATGCAACAGGCGCGATCGCACGTGGAGATCGCGCTGCAGCTCCTGGACGCCACCGATGGGGTGGACGCGCGGGTTCGCCAGGCGATCGAGCGTCACCATGAACGGGAAGATGGCAGCGGATACCCCGGCGGGATGGTGGGCGACGCCATCGGCCTGTACGGGCGCATCGCCGGCATCGTCGACACCTTCCTTGCGCTGAGCGGCGTGCGCCCGTACGCCCCCCCGCAGCCGATGGACGATTGCCTGCGGGTCCTGCTGAAAGGCCGCGGCACCCTGTTCCACGCGCCACTGGTCGAGCACTTCATCCAGATGGTCGGCATGTACCCGGTTGGCAGCCTCGTGGAACTGTCGACCGGCGAGGTGGCCGCCGTGCTGTCGCATAACCGTGTGCGCCGCCTGCGGCCCCGGGTGCTGCTGATGATCGGTGCAGACGGCATTCCATTGCCCCGTCCCGCGCCGCTCGACCTTCTATATCGGCCGCAAGACGCCGCAGGCAAAGAGATACGTATCGTCCGCGGACTGCCGGTCGGATCGCACGGCATCAAGGCGAGTGACCTCTTCGCCGCGACCGTTCCATGATGAGCGGGTCCGCAAGCGGGCCGCGCGCAGCAAGGCCCTTCACGATCGCCGGGGCTCTGCTGCAGCCGCACCTCGTGCAGATGGCGCAGGCGCACACGGCAGGTGAACCCTGCTTCGCCGTCCTCGCCATCCGCCTTTCCTGTGCCGGCGTCCCGAAACTCGACTATCGGCCCGATGTCGATGAGCAGCTTGTGCGGCATGCGCTGCAGATCCTTGGCGGGATACTGCGTCCTGACGATCGAGTCGCGGTCATCGGACCCGCCGAGCTGATCGTGGTCCTGTCGAACCTGCCGAGCCCCGAGTATGCGGAACTGGGCGCAGCACGCCTGGTGGCGGAATACGAAGAGCCGATGCTTTTCGGCACGAAACCTGCCCAGACGAGGCCGACGATCGGCATCGCGATCAGCACGCCGGGCATGCTGCGCCCCGGGGACCTGGTCCGGCACGCCCGCACCGCTGCGCGCGAGGCCATCACCGCAGGCTCGGGTTACGTGGTGCACAAGGCCGCAGATGAAGCCCGTTCCGGCGAAGACCTGGAACCCGCCCTGCATGCCGCGGTTGCCGCCAACGCGTTCCACCTCGTGTTCCAGCCGCAGGTGGACCTTGCGAGCGGGGAGCCCGTCGCAACCGAGGCACTCGCACGCTGGGACGGGAGGGCACGGCACGTGGTGTCGCCGGACGTGTTCATTCCACTCGCCGAACGCTGTGGACTGCTGCCAAGCCTCACCCGCTGGGTGCTGAACAACGCCCTGCGCCAGCAGCGCCAGTTCCTCGATGCCGGGTTGCGGGTCAGCATGGCCATCAACGTATCGCCAGTGGACCTTCGCGAACGTGATTTCTGTGAACTGGTCGACCATGCCCTGCAGACCTGGTCGATACCCCCTGACCATGTCACGCTCGAGATCACCGAGACGGCGCCGGTCCATGATCCTCGAGAAGTCGTCCCGTTGCTCGAACGCCTCAAGCGGGTCGGCGTTCAGCTTTCGATCGACGATTTCGGCACCGGCTACTCTTCGCTGGCGCTGCTGCGGCAACTGCCGGTCGATGAAATCAAGATCGACCAGCAGTTCGTGCGGGGGTT
>JBIITW010000086.1:0-18411 GCA_044340265.1 Burkholderiales bacterium
GAGGTGGCTTCGGGCTTACGCCGGTTGCGCATCGCCCATTTCCAGAGCGCGGTCGAAGACAGCGGCAGCACCATGAACCAGTGTTCCAGGATCGCAAGCGACAGCAGCGTCGCGGCGAGTACGTTCTTTGCCACGTCGAACGCGTTCGTGTGCGGCATGGCTGCGTGCGCCCAGAGCACCGCGGCCAGCGCGGTCGAGGCGGTGACCGCCACCGGGAACAGCAGGTTGATCGGGCGCCGCGCGAAATAGCTGTCGATGTGGCGCATCTTCTCGGGCAGGAAATCCTCGCCGCGGTTGCGCACGCCGAGGAACAGGTTGAGCTTCGCGGACAGGCGCATCGCCCAGAGGATCAGGAACGTCCAGGTCCCGGTCTGGTTCGGCGCTTCCCAGGTCAGCGCGACCACGGCGGCGCCCGCCGCGAGGATGAACAGTTCATGGTGCAGGATCGCACCGACCGCATGGCCGAACCGCTGGTAGTCGCTGGCCCCCTGCGGCGAGGCCTCCCTGCGCGGGCCGGTGACATAGCCCAGCAGGAAGGCGACCTCGATCCAGCCCCAGACCAGCACCGCACTGGTGAACGCGCAATACGCGCCAGCCACCGAGGTATCGCCGGCGGTGCGCGACAACGCGTACAGCGCGGCGACACCGACCAGCGTCGCGCCGGCCATCGACCAGCGGTAGGTAGACGCATGCAGGCCGTCCAGCCAGACGATCAGCCCGGTGGTGAACCACCAGATGAACATTGCGTACAGCGCGGGCAGGATCAGTTCTGTCATGCGGGAACAGCCTTGCGGTGATGCGTTCGGTTGATGCGCTTACCAGGCCGGGGCCATCAGCACCTGCTCGGGCACGTTGTTGCGCTTGACCGGCAGCAGGTAGAGCCGGGCGAACATCGCCGCCGCCGACACCGCGCAGCCCGCCTGCTTCAGCTTGCCGAGCAGCCCGCCTTGCGCCTTGGCAAGCTCGTTGGCGGCACTGATCCGGCACAGGCGCTCGAGACCGGCGCGGAAGCGCGGATCGTCGATGTCCAGTTCGATCGGGAACACCTGCCGGGCGATCTCGGAAGTGATCCGGAACACCTCGTAGTCGTACTGGGTCGAGTCGAGGCCGAGTGCCTGGTGCAGCTCCTCGCGGGTATGGTCGCGCACGTACATCGTCGCGTACACGGCCAGCAGGAAGAAACGGATCCACAGCTTGTTGACGCCAGTCAGCAGCTTCGGGTCGGCGCGCATCATCAGCGCGAGCGCCTCGCCATGCCGGAACTCGTCGTTGCACCAGCGCTGGAACCACTTGAAGATCGGGTGGAAGCGGTGCTCGGGATGCCGCTCGAGCTGGCGGAAGATCGAGATGTAGCGCGCGTAGCCGATCTTCTCGGACAGGTAGGTCGCGTACAGGATGAACTTCGGCCGGAAGTAGGTGTACTTCTTCTCGCGCTTCAGGAACCCGAGGTCGACCGCGACGCCGAAATCCTTCAGCGACATGTTGATGAAGCCGGCGTGGCGCGACTCGTCGCGCGCCATGTAGTGCATCAGCTTCTTGATGTCCGGGTTGGTGACGTTCTTCTCGATCTCCTTGTACAGCACGCAGCCGGAGAACTCGGAAGTCACCGAGGAGATCAGGAAGTCGAGGAACTCGCGCTGCAGCGCGTCCGGCAGCTCGCGGATCTCCGAGCTGAACTCGGGCGTGCGCTTGAAGTGGTCGACGTTGTTGTCGCCCTCGAACTCGAGCATCAGCTTGTCCCACTCGGCACGCACCAGCGACACGTCCATGCGGTTCATCGCATCGAAATCGGTGGTGTAGAAACGCGGGCTGAGCATGGTGCTCGCTTCCGCGAGGCGGGTGGCTTCCAGGCCGGAGGTGATGACGGGTGCTGTCGTTTCCATCTTTTATCTCCTGTCTCTACGGACGCACGGACTGCGTGGCGAGGGGTGCAACCTGCGGCGGCGTGGCGCCGTGGGGTGTGTCGGGTTTCATCAGCAGCCGGCCGAACACGCCGGCGTTGGTCGGGCCGAACGATTCGAGGTCGATGCGGGTGCCGGTAGCGGTGTCGAGCAGGGTGAGCCGGCCGTCGCTGCGCCCGATCAGCTGGAACGGCAGCTCGGGGCCGAGGCCACGCGCCTTGCGCTCGCGCGCCAGTGCCCGCAGCGAACCGCGCAGGAAGCCCTGCTCGCCGGTGAACGACTCGACGACCCGGCCACTGCGTGCATCGATCACGGCGACGCCGCCCTCGGCGGTGTCCTCGAAGCGCAGATCGCGGACCATCACCGCCTCGGCATCGGGTGCGCGCACGTCGATGCCCGACACGCGCACGGCGGTGACCGCCACCAGCGATACCGCCAGCAGGATCCCGATGCCTACCAGCGCGCCCCGGGGCACCTGGTCATGTACGGACGCTTCGCTCATTCGGATCGGCCTGGTTGTGGACTGTGATGGGGTGTGCGGATCAGTGCGCCGGCAGTGCACCGGCGGGGCTGCCCTGCACGCTGCCGGGCGCACGACGCGGCGCGGCTGCCGGGGCGGGTGAAACCGCTGCGGTACCGGTAGCATCCACGCCGGTAGCTGCCGACCACGCCTCGACCATCATGCGCGCGACGTTCGCGGCATCGGGGACGCTGCGCAGCATCGGCTGCGGATGCTTCAGGCACCACGGGCGCGCATGCGGCCACAGGTTGAGGTAAGCGATGTGGTCCGCTTCGGGGATCAGGACCGCGATGTCCCCGCTGCCGTCCGGGTCGACCCGCAGGTCGGCATTGCGCAGCGTGCGCAGCGGCAGGTTGAAGGTCAGGGTGAGCACGATGCCGATGCGCATCACCAGCCGCTTGTCGGTGAGCGTATAGACCGTCGTGCGGCTGGTCATCCAGGCCAGCGAGGCCAGCATGGCCAGCGCGAACAGCGGTACCGGCGCGAGCCAGAGCAGGTCCACCAGGGCCTCGCCGGCCGTCGTACCGTCGGACACGAGCAGCATGCCGCGCACGGCGAGGATCAGCGCGAAGTAGATCGCCAGCTTGCGCACATGGAACACACGCCGGGCCAGCCCTCGCCAGTCGGGCGAGCCCTGCCACAGGATGCGCTCGGCGGCGGGCAGCGGTTCGGGCAGCCCGAACTGCGGCTCGAGTTCATGCTCGTGTCCGTTGTAATCGACTGAATTGCTCATGCCAGCGGGTCCGCACGGTCGGAGGTGGCGTACAAGGTCCCGGCCGCGAAGAAGCCGCTGATCTTCTCGTCCTCGAACATCGTCACCTGCTCCGGATGCTGCGTCACCGGTGCCTGGGCGATCTGCTCACCCAGCACGGCCTCGACCTTCACGCTGTCGCGGCCGATGCGCACGAACATCATCGGGATCAGCACGTTGCGCGCCCCACCGGGCACCTCGACCTCGAGGAAGCGGAACGCCATTTCCATGCGGTCGACCCAGAGGTCCTTGACGACACCGCCGACCACGCCGTCGGCGCCGATCACCGGCATGCCGCGCGGATCGCGATCCTGGCGGGCGATGCCGAAGCCGGTCGCGATGCGCAGCGGAGCAGTCTTCGGATGGCCATGTTCATCCGGCTCGGGCTTGTCCGACCGGCGGGCGACGGCGCCAGGTCCGATGCCGGCAAGCAGCGGATTGCCGGTCGGCACCAGCGGCGCGCCGATCCACGAGTGGTTCGGCTCGGCGTGGATCTCCGGCTCGTGCTTGTTCGGGTCGGGCACGACGACCAGCGAGCCATCATGCATCTTGTAGGTCTTGGGCGCGGGCACCGGCCAGCCGGTGATCTTGCCACGCGAATGACCGTCGGTCTCCATCGGGTAGCCTTCACGATGGTTCTCACGGATCAGGTAGTAGATCAGGCCGAAGAAGAACGCCCAGAACGCGTACAGCACGAGCTGCGCGACGTCTACATACTGCGTGATGGCTCCGGTTCCCATGTTCCGTTCTCCTAGTTGCGGATATTCCGCTTCGGGTGATGACTGCTTCGGTCAGCCGGGCAAACCGGCGAGACCGAACTTCGATGACGCGCTGCGCCGGGACTGCCCGATCGGCTGGACGAGGGGTCCGAGCGCGATCAGTGTTGCGAACAGCAGATAGATCTCGACATGCCAGACGAAGCTGTAGCCGGTGCTGTGGGTCATCAGCGCCTCGCCCAGCAGGCCCTGCGTGGCGACATGCGACACCGCATCGCGGATCGCGCCGCCCAATGCGATCGCGATTCCAGCGCAGCTCGCCTGCACGGCGCCCCAGGCGCCGAGCGCGAGGCCGACATGCTCGCGGCGTTCCATGCCCATCGCGGCGCACAGGGTGCCGACGGCGAACAGGCCGCCTCCGAATCCGATCAGCAGGGTGCCGGCTCGGAACAGCATCGGGGACTCCAGCGGCGCAGAGAACACGACAGCCGCGAACGCCGGCAGGCCGAGCACGGCGCCGACGGCGGCCACGCGCATCGGGTCCGTGCCGCGGGTGAGCACGCGGGCCGCGATGGCGAAGGCGGCGAGCGATCCGCCGGCCAGCACCGCAGTCAGGCCGGAGGTCGCGCCGACCGACAGGCCTAGCACTTCGGCGCCGTAGGGTTCGAGCACGATGTCCTGCATGTTGAACGCCATCGTGCCCAGGCCGACCGTCCACAGGAAGCGCTTCGCGCCTGGCTGGCGGATGAATATGCGCCAGGTGTCGCGGAAACCGGGGGCATCGGCCGCGCGGTCGCGGTTGCGTGCCGGGTTGCGCGGCTCCTGCTTCCAGACAGCGATCATGTTCAGCAGCACGGTCAGGACCGCGGCGCTCTGGATCACCTGCACCAGGCGGGTCTCGGAGAAGTTCGCCAGCGCGACGCTGTAGACGATGCCCGCGCCGACCATGCCGACCAGCAGCATCACGTACATCAGAGCGACCACCCGCGGCCGCGTCTCTTCGGAGGCGAGGTCGGTGGCCAGCGCGAGGCCGGCGGTCTGCGTGGTCTGCACGCCGGCACCGACCAGCAGGAAGGCAGCAGCGGCCCCCGCATGGCCGAGCCAGATCGAGCCGGGTTCGCCGCGGCCGGTCAGCAGAAGCAATGCGAACGGCATGATCGCCAGGCCACCGAACTGCAGGAAGGAGCCGATCCAGATGTACGGCACGCGGCGCCAGCCGAGCGCCGAGCGGTGGGTATCGGAGCGGAAGCCGACCAGCGCGCGGAACGGCGCGACCAGCACCGGCAGCGAGACCATCAGGGCGACCAGCCAGGCACCGACGCCCAGTTCGACGATCATCACCCGGTTCAAAGTGCCGACCAGCAGCGCAAGGGCCATGCCGACCGACACCTGGAATAGCGACAGGCGCAACAGGCGCGCCAGCGGCAGGTCGTCGGTCGCCGCATCGGCGAACGGCAGGAATCGCGGACCGAGCGTGCGCCAGTCGGGCGCGAGCTTGTGGCTCATGCCCCAGGCGAGACGGGTCAGCGACTTCGTGTTCATTCGCGGATCAGTTCCATCGCCTGCGAGATGTAGAAACCGCTCGACACGCGCAGCGTGCGGTCGCAGGCCCAGCCATCGAGCGCCGGCTCGGTGGCCACGGCGCGGCGAAGCGACGCTTCGGCCAGCGGCACGATCATGGGCGCGCGGTCACCGCGCGGAAACAGCTTGCCGACGCCGTGCATCACCGACAGCAGCGGCGTGCGCGGGGCGAAAGTGAAGATCAGCGAGGTCGACGTGCGCGCGGAGAGTGCCCCGAGCACGCGGATCACGTCCTCGCGGTTGTAATGGATCAGCGAGTCCATGCCGACCACGTGGTCGAACGCGCCAAGCGCCGGATCGAGCATGTCGCCGGAGCGGAAGTCGATGGTGCCGCTGCGCGCGCCCGTCGCGGCGCGGTCCTTCAGGTCCTGCGGCAGCCGTTCGCGGGCGAGGTCGACCAGCGTCGGCGACAGGTCGATCGCGACCACCTCGGCACCACGCCGGGCGGCCTCGACCGCCAGCGCGCCCGTGCCGCAACCGGCGTCGAGCAGGCGGCGGCCGGACAGGTCGGCGGGCAACCAGGACAGCAGCGTGCTGCGCATCGTGTCGCGCCCGGCGCGCACCGTCGCGCGGATGCCGCTGACCGGGGCATCGGAGGTCAGCCGGGCCCAAGCCTGCACCGCGGTGCGATCGAAGTAGGTTTCGATCTGTCCGCGGCGCTGCTGGTAGGAACTGGCAAGGCTCATCGTAGTGTGTCCTGGTCGTGCGCGCTGGGTCGTGACCCCGGGATCAGTCGAACCCGAGCAGGTCGAAGATGTCGCGGTCGCGCATCGGCGTGGCCACCAGCGGATCGGTGCCCTGCCAGAGCTGTGCGGCCAGGCGCAGGTATTCCTGCTGCACGGCCTCGACCTCGGGCGTCGCGTCCATCTCGAACAGGGTCGACTTCTTCAGCCGGCTCTTGCGGATCACGTCGAGCGACGGGAAGCGCGCCATCGTCTTCAGGCCGACGACGTCATTGAACTTGTCGATCTGGTCGGTGTCGTCGCTGCGGTTGGCGATCACGCCACCGAGCCGCACGTTGTAGTTCTTCGATTTGGCCTGGATCGCACCGATGATCCGGTTCATCGCGAAGATCGAATCGAAATCGTTGGCGGTGACGATCAACGCACGGTCGGCATGCTGGAGCGGCGCTGCGAAACCGCCGCAGACCACGTCACCCAGGACGTCGAAGATCACCACGTCGGTGTCCTCGAGCAGGTGGTGTTCCTTCAGCAGCTTCACCGTCTGGCCGACCACGTAGCCGCCGCAGCCGGTACCGGCCGGCGGGCCGCCCGCCTCGACGCACATCACGCCGTTGTAGCCGGGGAACACGAAGTCCTCGGTGCGCAGCTCTTCGGCATGGAACTCGACCGACTCGAGCACGTCGATCACGGTGGGCACCAGGCGCTTGGTCAGCGTGAAGGTCGAGTCGTGCTTCGGATCACAGCCGATCTGCAGCACCCGCTTGCCGATCTTCGAGAAGGCGACCGACAGATTGGATGACGTCGTGCTCTTGCCGATGCCACCCTTGCCGTAAACGGCGAACACCTTGGCGGTGCCCAGCTTGATGTTCGGGTCCATCTGCACCTGGACGCTGCCCTCGCCGTCCCCGCGCGACGGTGCGGTCTTCGAGTTGCGGGTCTTCAGTGCGCTCAGCGGTACGGTGACGGTATCCATCGGATCTTTTCCTCCAGCGGGCCCCGGGGGCCGCGTTCAGGTGCGGGTGGTTGCTTCCGGCCGGGTCAGGCCGCCGCGCCGAGGCCTATGCCTTCGACGCGGTCTTCGAGTTCCTCTCCGGCGCGGCGCAGTGCATCGAGCGTCGCTTCATCCGGCTGCCAGTAGCTGCGCGCATGCGCCTCCAGCAGACGGTTCGCCACCTTCGCCGAGGCGGTCGGGTTGAGTTGCGCAAGGCGCTCGCGCATCTCGGGGTCGAGCAGGAAGGTCTGGGTGATCTGCTGGTACACCCAGGGCGCTACCTGGCCGGTCGTGGCCGACCAGCCCATCGTGTTCTTCACATGCTCTTCGATCTGGCGCACGCCTTCGTAGCCGTGCTGCAGCAGGCCCTCGTACCATTTCGGGTTCAGCATCCGGGTACGCGCTTCGAGCGAGACCTGCTCGGCCAGCGTACGGACCACGCCGTCGCCGCGCGTCTGGTCGCTGATGTACACCGGCACGGCATGGCCGCCCTGTGCACGCTGCACCGCCTTGCTGATGCCGCCGAGCGTGTCGAAGTAGGTGTCCTGCGTGGTCACGCCCAGTTCCACCGATTCGAGGTTCTGGTAGGTCAGCGCGACATCCGACAGCACGCTCTTCAGCAGCGCGGCGTGGGCGACCGGCCGGCCCGAACGCCCGTAGGCGAAACTCTTGCGCCGGGTGTAGGTCTCGGCCAGTTCGTCTTCGTCTTCCCAGCGGCTGTTGTCGATCAGCAGGTTGACGTTCGAGCCGTAGGCGCCATCGGCGTTGCTGAACACGCGCAGCGATGCCGTCTCGAGGTCGCAGCCATTGGCCTTCTGGTAGGCCACGGCATGCTTGCGCACGAAGTTCAGTTCTTCCGGCTCGTCGGCCGTCGCGGCCAGGAAGGCCGCCTCGGCCAGCAGGCGTGTCTGCAGCGGCAGCAGGTCGCGGAAGATGCCCGACAGCGTCATCACCACGTCGATGCGCGGGCGGCCGAGGTCGGCCAGCGGGATCAGTTCGGCCCCGGTCAACCGGCCGTAGCTGTCGAAGCGCGGCCGTGCACCCATCAGCGACAGGGCCTGCCCGATCGGTGCACCTTCGCTCTTCAGGTTGTCGGTACCCCACAGCACCAGGGCGATCGACTCCGGGAACGGGTTGCCGGCTTCCATGTGGCGCGCGAGGATGCGCGCCGCCTGGCGAGCGCCGTCCAGCACGGCGAAGGCGCTTGGCAGGCGGAAAGGGTCGAAGCCATGCACGTTGCGTCCGGTCGGCATGATCGACGGCGTGCGCAGCACGTCGCCGCCGGGGGCGGGCCGCACGAAGCCACCGTCGAGCGCATGCACGATGGCGGGCACCTCGGCGTCGCGCGACAGCAGCCGGTCGTTGAGCGCCAGTTCACGGTACAGCGCCTCGACCTCGATATCCGGCGAGGACGTGGCAGCCAGCGCGGCAGCCACGCAGCGGTCGAGCAGCAGGCGGTCGGCGGCATCGGCGTCCTTGCCGAGCTTGCGCTGGTTGGGGCCCGCTGCGTGCACCATCGCCTCGAGCGCAGCCCGCGCCGGATGCGCGCCGTGCGACGCCTCGGCCATCGCCACCAGCATGTCCACGCGCTCGGATTCGCCGGGCACCTGGCCGACGACATGCAGTCCGTTCGGGATCCAGGTCTGCTCGAGCTCCAGCACCTGGCCACCGAGCCGTGCGATCTCGGAATCGGCGCTGCCCAGCCACTGCGGTTCGGTCGGCGCGAGGTCGAGCGCCGCAGCCTGGGCCTGGATGAGCGTCGCGAGATCGGCGGACTGGGCGGTCGACTCCGGCGGCAGTGCACGCCATTGCTCGATCGACGCCTTGAGGTCGACCAGCCCGCGGTACAGGCCGGCATTGGCCACCGGCGGCGTCATGTAGCTCAGCAGCGTGGCGGCGGCACGGCGCTTGGCGATCGTGCCTTCTGAAGGATTGTTCGCCGCATACAGGTACAGGTCGGGCAGTTCGCCGAGCAGGCGGTCGGGCCAGCAGGCAGCCGACAGGCCGCTGTGCTTGCCGGGCATGAACTCGAGCGCGCCATGCGTGCCGAAGTGCAGCAGCGCATGTGCGCCGAAGTCTTCACGCAGGAAGCGATAGAAGGCCGAGAACGCATGGGTCGGTGCGAAGCCCTTCTCGAACAGCAGGCGCATCGGATCGCCTTCGTAACCGAAGGCCGGCTGCACGCCGATGAACACGTTTCCGAAGCGCTCGCCGAGGACGAAGATCGAGGCACCGTCGCTCTGCGCACGGCCGGGTGCCGGGCCCCACTGGCGTTCGATCTCGTCCAGGTAGCGCTCGCGCTTCACGTGGTCGTCGGCGCTGATGCGCGCGTGCACGTTGGCATCGGCACCGAAACGCTGTGCGTTGCCGTGGATGATCTTCTCGCGCAGCTCGTCGACGGTCGCCGGCAACTCGACCGTGTAGCCCGCGTCGCGCAGGCCGCGCAGGGTGTGGTGCAGCGACTCGAACACGGCCAGGAAGGCCGCCGTGCCCAGGTTGGCCGAGTTCGGCGGGAAGTTGAAGATGACCACGCCGATCTTGCGCTCGCTGCGCGCGGTCCGACGCAACGCCACCAGCTTGCCGACGCGGGCCGCAAGGCGCTCGGCGCGTTCGCTGCAGACATGCATGTCGCGCGAGCGCTCGGCCATCGAGAAGGTGCAGTGGCGGTCGCAGCCTTCGCAGGGCTGGCCCGAAGCGCTGGAGCGTCCGCCGAACACCATCGGACCGGTCGCGCCGTCGATCTCGGGGATCGCCACCATCATCGTGTTCTCGACCGGCATCAGGCCGCGCTCGGATACGGCCCACTGCTCCAGCGTCTGGAACTCGACCGGATGGGCGGCCACGTACGGGATGTCGAGCTGCGCGAGGATGTCTTCAGCGGCTTGCGAATCGTTGTACGCCGGGCCACCGACCAGCGAGAAGCCGGTGAGGGACACCAGCGCATCGATCGTCGGGCGGCCATCCTGCATGAAGAAGGCCTCGATCGCGGGACGGGCGTCCAGGCCGCTGGCAAAGGCGGGGATGACGCGCAGGCCACGGGCCTCGAGCGCGGCGATCACGCCATCGTAGTGGCCAGCGTTGCCGGCCAGCACGTACGAACGCATGATCAGCACGCCGACCGTTCCGGCCTCGCCGCCAGCCTTCGGCAACCCGGCTGCGGAGTCGGAGATACGCGACTTCATGCGCGGATGGTAGACGCCGGTCTCCGGGTACTCGCACGGCGCGATCGACGTCACCTGGCCACGCAGCAGGGCGCGCGGGCCGTCAGCATAGCGGTCGACCAGGTAGCGCACCATGTTGACGACGTTGTCTTCGGAGCCGGCCAGCCAGTACTGCAGGGTCAGGAAATAGGCGCGTACGTCCTGGGCAGTGCCCGGAATGAAGCGCAGGATCTTGGGCAGCCGGCGCAGCATCTTCATCTGCTGCGCGCCGCGACCGCCGGCGTTGGCGCGATTGGCTTCGCCGTCCTTGCCGGAGCTCGATCCGCGCAGCTTCTTCAACAGCGCCATCGCGCCGCCAGCCGGCTTGCCCATGTCGAAGCGGCCGACACGGGTGAGCTTCATCACTTCGCCGGCGGACATGCATACCACCATCGCATCGCATGCATTGCGCCGCGCGGTCAGTGCGGGCAGCACGGCCTGGATATGATCTTCGAGGAACATCATGGTGACCACGATGATGTCGCCCTGGGCGATATCGGCATTGCAGCGTTCGAGCGCCTGGGGGTCATCGCCCCATTCAGAGGCCGCGTGCAGCGACAGCGCCAGGCCGGGCAATTGACGGCGCAGGATGTGCTGTGCACGTTCGGTGACGCTGGCCAGATGGCTGTCCAGCGTCACGATGACCACGCGCACCGGCACCGCGGCACTGGGCCGAGGCTCTGCCTGCGCACGGGCCGTGCCGCGGGTCTCGGCGATGAGTGACGCGCGCGAAACGCGCGCGTCAGCGGCCAAAGTGGGCTTTAGCTTCATAGAGCGTCTCGACCGTGATCTGTGTCAGCCCGCGCTCGCGCGCGAAGCGTTCGGTGTTCCGGCGTGCCTTGCCGCGCACGAAGAACGGGATCTTCTTCAATTCGAGCTCACCGGCACCGGTCCAGACCGGGTCGGCTTCGGCAACGGCGTCGGCAACGGCGACTTCTGCAGCCACGTCCTGCACGGCATCGGCAACTGCCGCAGCCGCGGGTGCTTCGACGGCGACCGGCGCTGCCGGCTGCGCAGCCACCCCGGCCGGCTTCGCCACCGCCGGCAGGTGCGACGGCTTGGCGCCATCGTTGAATTCGAAGTCGTCGCGGAACATCTGCAGCAGGTGTTCCTCGAGGCCCATCACCAGCGGATGCACCCAGCTGTCGAACAGCACGTTCGCGCCTTCGAAGCCGAACACCGGGCTGTAGCGCGCGGGCACGTCCTGGACGTGGATCGGCACCGAGATCACCGAGCAGGCGATGCCCAGCCGTTTGGCGATATGCCGCTCCATCTGGGTGCCGAGCACCAGTTCCGGCGCGCATTCGCCGATCGCCTTTTCGACTTCCAGGTAGTCGTCGGTGATCAACGCCTCGACACCGTACAGCTTCGCCGCCTCGCGCACTTCGCGCGCGAACTCGCGGCAGAAGGTGCCCAGGCCGACGACGGTGAAGCCCATCTCTTCGGCGGCGATGCGCGCCGCGGCCACGACATGGGTCGCGTCGCCGAACACGAACACGCGCTTGCCGGTCAGGTAGGTCGAATCGACCGAACGTGCATACCAGGCCATGCGCGACTGCGACCCGGCGAGCGACGCCACGCCCGCATGTTCGCGCGACAGCACCGGATCGGCGCTGATGCCGGCCAGCGCGGCCACTTCGGCGACGAAGGCGCGCGTGCCGTTGATGCCCATCGGCGTCGTCTTCGTATGCGGCATGCCGAAGGTGCGCTGCAGCCATGACGACAGCGTACGCGACACTTCGGGATACAGGCAGACGTTGAAGTCGGCATCCGGCAGGCGCTTCAGGTCGTCGGGCGAGGCACCCAGCGGCGCGACCACGTTGACGTCGATGCCGAGTTCGCCGAGCAGGCGGGTGATCTCGACCACGTCGTCGCGGCAGCGGAAGCCGAGCACCGTCGGGCCGAGCAGGTTGGCCTTCGGGCGCACGCCCTCGGCACGCGCCTGGCGCACCGTGCCCGGGGCCGGAATGCGGTCTGCGAGCAGCGTGCGCGCGAGCTGGTAGAAGGTCTCGGCCGCGCCCCAGTGTTCCTTCTTCGAGTACGCCGGCAGTTCCAGTGGCACCACCGGCACCGGCAGGCCGAGCGTCTGGCCGAGATGGCCGGCCTGGTCCTGCAGCAGTTCGGCGGTGCACGACTCGCCGACCAGCATCGCCTTGGGCTGGTAGCGTTCGAACGCTTCCGCCACCGCGGTCTTCACCATGTCAGCGGTGCTGCCGCCGAGGTCGCGCGCCTGGAACGTGGTGTAGCTCACCGGCGGGCGCTTGTCCTGGCGCTCGATCATCGTGAACAGCAGGTCGGCGTAGGTGTCGCCCTGCGGGGCATGCAGCACGTAGTGCACGTCGCGCATCGAGGTAGCGATCCGCATCGCGCCTACATGCGGGGGGCCTTCATAGGTCCACAGGGTCAGTTGCATCGTCGGCTCAGACGGTCAGTCGGCTGCGCCGCTCGAGCGGGCGCACGAAAACTTCAGCGAGATCCGCGGCCTGGTCGTAGCCGTGGATCGGGGTGAACACCAGTTCGATCGACCATTTCGTGCTCAGGCCTTCGGCCTCGAGCGGATTGGCGAGGCCCAGGCCACAGACGGTGATGTCCGGGCGTGCGGCGCGGACCCGCTCGAGTTGCCGGTCGAGGTGCTGGCCTTCGGACAGCACGACGTCCTCGGGCAGCAGGTCGAGTTCGGCGGCGACCATCTGCCGGTCGAGGTAGGGCGTGCCGACTTCGACCAGCGTCATGCCCATCTCGCGCGACAGGAAACGCGCGATCGGTATCTCGAGCTGCGAATCCGGCATCAGGAACACCGACTTGCCGGCAAGGCGCGGACGATAGCGTTCGAGCGCACGGTTGGACCGCTCGATCAGCGGCCGGGTGACCTCGTCGAAGCGCGCCTGCGGGATGTCCCAGGCGGCGGTAGCGGCGGCCAGCCATGCGGTGGTGCCTTCGGCGCCCAGCGGATAGGGTGCCTGGATCAGCGTTGCACCGCGCGCAACCAGGGCGCGCACGGTCTCGCCGTTGAACGGCTGCGCCAGCAGCAGTTGCGTGCCGGCACCGACCGAGGGCAGGTCGGCTGCGCGGCGTGCCGGGAAGAAGGCAACCGGGCCGATCCCCAGCTGGTCGAACACCCGGCGGAACTGGTCCTCGACGACGTCGGCGACGCAACCGACGACCAGCAGCTGCGGCGCATCGTCCTTCGGCAGCACCGGAACCATCGCGCGCAACGCCGCGTCTTCACCCTGGGTGAAGGTGGTCTCGATGCCGGAGCCGGAGTAGTTCAGCACGCGCACCTTGGGGAACAGCTGGGCATTCAGCCGCTCGGCGGCCTTTGCCAGGTCGAGCTTGATCACCTCGGACGGGCAGGAACCGACCAGGAACAGCGTGCCGATGTCGGGCCGGCGCGCCATCAGTTCGACGCAGATGCGGTCGAGTTCGTCGTTCGCGTCGGCCAGGCCGGCGAGGTCGCGATCGCTGAGGATCGCAGTGCCGAAGCGCGGCTCGGCGAAGATCATCACGCCGGCGGCGGACTGGATCAGGTGGGCGCAGGTGCGCGACCCGACGACCAGGAAGAAGGCATCCTGCATCTTCCGGTGCAGCCAGACAATGCCGGTCAGGCCGCAGAAGACTTCCCGCTGACCGCGCTCGCGCAGTACCGGAATGGTCTTGCGGGTTGCCGGCGCAGGCGCCGCGCATCCGGCCTGCGTCCCCGGCCGATCACCGAGCGGCCGCTCGCCGAGGACGGGCATCTCGCCGAGGTCGTTCATTTCGCCAGTTCCCCGACGGCGCTCATCGACGACCGTTGTGTAAGCGAACGCTCACCCTCGCTGGCAGCCTGCAAACGTGCTGCACGCAGCTTCAGGATGAACTGACCGGCGTTGATCACATAGGTCGCATAGGCGGCGAGTGCCAACAGCATCAGTTCGCGCGGGGCGAGGGCGCCGGTAGCCAGCGCGAACAGGTAGGCCGTGTGCAGGGCGAGCACCGCCATGCTGAACACGTCTTCCCAGTAGAAAGGGCGCGCGAACAGGTACACGCCGAACACTTCCTTTTCCCAGATCGCGCCGGTGATCATGATCGTGTAGAGGGTCAGGGTCTTGACGATGATCGACACCACGGCCACGTCGTAGCCCTGCCCGTTCGCCAGGTAGCGCAGCACCAGCCCCAGGCTGACCAGGAACACGACGAACTGCACCGGGGCCAGGATGCCCTGCACCAGCGTCCACGGCGAGGCATCGCGGCGACGGCGTTCCTCGGGCGTGTACAGGCCGGCAGGTGTATGGGCGCGCTCGTTCATTTCCCGACCCGGCCCCTGTTCCTGACTTCCCGCATCTGGCTCCTCCGCATCTGGATACCTGTTTTCGGTGCACTGTTTGAAAGCAATCTAGACGCGTCGGAATGCGATGTCAACTTTTTGTTACGTCTAAAGTCCTTGACAAGTGTAAAGGCTGTTTGTTCTCATTTGACCTCTCGCGCCACTGGCGTATGGTGTAGTACCGGATCGTGGTCGGATCCGGCCCGGACGTCGGGTTACCACCCGCTCGCCCGACCCAAAAATCGGCTCGGACAGGCAATGTCTCGTGAACTGGACACTGCCGGATCGAAGCCGAAGACTCAGTCGGAATGGGTTCCCGTGTTTGGATGGTCAATACCGTTGCGCGGCTCATCGAACCGCGCGGGTGCGAGAAGCGGAGGGGTCGATGACAGGCTTTCACGACAGTGACGATAACGATCAGGGCTATGATGGCGAGCAGATGCGGGGGCAGGCGCATGCCGGGGACACGATCGAGCTCCAGTCCCGGCACGGGTCGCAGGGCAACGACGACACCGAACGGCGGATCGCCGGACTGGTGCGTACCATCGAGGGCGAAATCATCCCGCGCCTGATGCTCGCCCATGCCGCGCGCGGCCAGGAGCTGGTCTCTGCGTCAGGCGCGCCTGCGCGCCTGATCGAGCCGCACCACGTCGATGCGCTGATCCGCTCGGTGATGGCGGAAGACACGGCATCCGCGCTGCTGCTGGTGCGTTCGCTGGCTTCGTCCGGCGTCTCGCTCGAGGCGATCTACCTCGACCTGCTCAGCCCGGCGGCACGCAAGGCCGGCGAAATGTGGGAAGCCGACCAGGTCTCCTTCACCGACGTGACGATCGGCCTGTGGCGGCTGCAGGAAGTCATGCACGAAGTGGGCATGGCGAATGCGATCCCGCCTCGTACCGCCGAGCCGCCGCATCGGGTGCTGCTGCGCCAGACGCCGGGAGAGCAGCACAGCTTCGGACTCAACATGGTGGCAGAATTCTTCCGTCGGGCCGGATGGCAGGTCCACGACGACTCGACCGAGGCGGGTACCGACCCGGTCGCCAACGTGCGTGGCCGGGCTTTCATTGTCGGGGGAACGGCACCTCGACGTGCTCGCCACCACCATCCACGCGATCCGCAAGGCTTCGCGCAACCGGGGCGTCGGCGTAATGGTCGGCGGCCCTTTGTTCATCGAGCATCCCGATTGGGTTGCTCGTGTGGGCGCCGATACCACTGCCAATGACGGACGTCAGGCAGTGCTTCAGGCGCACAACATGATCGGGTTGCTTGCCCGCTGCGGATAGCGCAGCAGGGTTTGCAGCTTCAGGGAGACTTGAACTTGGCAGTCGAGGCAGCACGGCAGTTCCGGTCTCCGAAGCGTTCCCTTGGCGAACTCGACGCCGAGGCGGCGGCGATGCTGATCGCGGTCGCGACCGATGTCGCGCTGGTGATCGACGCTGGCGGGATCATCCGGGACGTCGCCGTGGGCAGCGACGAACTCGCCGTCGAAGGGTACGTCGACTGGATCGGCCAGCCCTGGGTGGACACGGTCACCATCGAGAGCCGGCGCAAGATCGAAGAGATGCTTCGTGACGCAGCCGCCAAGACGCCGGCACGCTGGCGGCAGGTGAACCATCCGTCCAGCCGCGGCGACGACATGCCGATGCTCTATTCGGCGGTGCAGGTGGGCAGCAAGGGCCGGGTCATCGCGGTCGGACGCAACCTGCGCTCGATCGCCACGCTCCAGCAGAAACTGCTCGACGTGCAGCAGTCGATGGAGCGCGACTACCTGCGGCTGCGCCACGCGGAGACCCGCTACCGGCTGCTGTTCCAGATGGCGTCCGAAGCCGTGCTGATCATCGACGCCGGGACTCAGCGCGTGGTCGAGGCAAACCCGGCCGCAGCCCAGTTGCTCGAGGAAACCGCGCGCCGCCTGGTTGGTCGTCCGTTTCCCGAAGGTTTCGATGCGCCCAGCACGCAGGCGCTTCAATCGCTGCTGGCCGCGGTGCGTGCCGCCGGCAGCGCAGACGAAGTACGCGTACGGCTGCTGGAAGGCCGGCGCGAGTTCATGGTCAACACCTCCATGTTTCGCCAGGACAATGCGTCGCTGTTCCTGGTCCGTCTGTCCCCCATCACCACCGACCCGGGAGCTGGTCCGATGCCGCGCGCACAAACCCGGCTGTCCGACATCGTCGACAGCCTCCCAGACGGATTCGTGGTCACCGACGTCGAAGGACGCATCATCACCGCCAACCGCGCCTTCCTCGACCTGATCCAGCTCGCCACCGAAGAACAGGCGCGCGACGAGTCGGTCGAACGATGGCTGGGCCGGCCGGGCGTGGACCTCAACGTGCTGCTCGCCAACCTGCGCCAGCATGGCTCGGTGCGCATGTTCGCGACGACGCTGCGCGGGGAATACGGCGCCAACACCGAGATCGAGATCTCGGCGGTGTCCGCGCCCAACACCGAACCACCCTGCCTCGGCTTCACCGTGCGCAACATCATGCGACGGCCGGTGGTCGAGAACCGCAGCCAGCATGCACTACCGCGTTCCGTAGAGCAGCTCACCGAACTGGTCGGCCGCGTCTCGCTGAAAGAGCTGGTGCGCGAGACCACCGACGTGATCGAGCGGCTGTGCATCGAAGCGGCGCTGGAGCTCACCGGCGACAACCGCGCATCGGCCGCGGAGATGCTCGGACTGAGCCGTCAGAGCCTCTACGTGAAGCTCCGCCGCTACGGATTGGGCGATCTGGCACCCGAAGCCTGATTTTCCGGCATGGCGGGATCCCGCCACTTTCTGGCGGCGCGCGTCAGGTTGACAGTTTAACTGTAAATTCAAGTTGACTACTTCGGCCGGTCCCATTACTGTGGGAACGATGAATGCCCCAGCGCCGAAAGCGGTCCTCGAACTGCTGAAACCGATCACCTGGTTCCCGCCGATGTGGGCGTTCGGCTGTGGTGCGGTTTCCTCCGGCATGCCCGCCTCCGGCCGGTGGCCGACGGTCATCGCCGGCATCCTGCTCGCCGGGCCGCTGGTCTGCGCGACCAGCCAGGCGGTGAACGACTGGTTCGACCGGCATGTCGATGCCATCAACGAGCCGAACCGGCCGATCCCGTCGGGACGCATCCCGGGCCAGTGGGGCCTGTACATCGCCATTCTCTGGACGGTACTGTCGCTGGCGCTGGCCTGGTGGCTGGGCCCGCTCGTGCTGGCGGCTGCGTCGGTCGGGCTGGTGCTCGCCTGGATGTACAGCGCGCCGCCGTTCCGGCTGAAGCAGAACGGCTGGTGGGGCAACAGCGCGGTCGCGGTGAGCTACGAGGGCCTGCCCTGGATCACCGGCGCCGCCGTGATGCTCGCCGGCGCGATGCCCGATTACCGCATCTTCGTGCTCGCAGCGCTGTACAGCTTCGGCGCGCACGGAATCATGACGCTGAACGACTTCAAGTCGGTCGAGGGCGACCGCCAGATGAAGCTCGGCTCGCTGCCGGTGCGGCTCGGTCCCGAGCGCGCGGCGCGCCTGGCCTGCGTCGTGATGGCCCTGCCGCAGTTCGTCGTCGTCGCACTGCTGTTCTCCGGCTGGGGCGAGCTCTACCACGCCCTGATCGTGTCGGTCTTCCTGGCGGTGCAACTGGCGTTGATGGTCCGCCTGCTGAAGGATCCCCGAAAACTGGCGCCCTGGTACAACGCGACCGGAGTCAGCCTCTACGTGCTGGGCATGCTGGTCAGCGCCTTCGCGCTGCGCCACGCGCTGCCCGATCCCGCATGAACGCGAACGCAGGCAACGG
>JBIITW010000282.1:0-4886 GCA_044340265.1 Burkholderiales bacterium
CCGCTCGCCTACCTCACCTGCAACTTCCCGGCCCCAGTCGCACGGGCCGACGGCAGCCCGCGCCCGGCGCTGTTCACCCATGACGACGTGGTCACGCTGTTCCACGAGTTCGGCCACGGCCTGCACCACCTGCTGACCGAGGTCGATGAACTGTTCGTCTCGGGCATCAACGGCGTCGAGTGGGACGCGGTCGAGCTGCCCAGCCAGTTCATGGAGAACTTCTGCTGGGAATGGGACGTGCTGAAGCACCTGACCCGCCATGTCGACACCGGCGAGATGATGCCGCGCGCCCTGTTCGACCGGATGCTCGCCGCGAAGAACTTCCAGAACGGGCTGCAGACGCTGCGCCAGGTCGAGTTCTCGCTGTTCGACATGCGCATCCATGCAGCGTCGACCGCTGACGCCGGCGTGCCGGCACAGGCGGTACTTGAAACGGTACGGCGCGAGGTTTCGGTGCTGAATCCGCCTGAATTCAACCGGTTTGCCCACGGGTTCTCACACATCTTCGCCGGCGGGTATGCTGCGGGCTACTACAGCTACAAGTGGGCGGAAGTGCTGTCGGCAGATGCCTACAGCCTGTTCGAGGAACGCGGCGTGCTCAATCCCGAGATCGGGGCCCGCTTCCGGGATGAGGTGCTGGCAAGGGGTGGCAGCCGGCCCGCACTCGAATCCTTCGTCAAGTTTCGCGGCCGCGAGCCGAAAATCGATGCACTGCTCAGACATGGCGGCATGGACGAGACTGGGGCGGCCGGACCTCACGCCGCCGCTTGAATTCAACGGCAGACGCCGGCGGGAGAATGCGATGCGGATGAACGGAAAACAGGTGGATTGCAGCGGCACGGGGCGCGGGGATATCCCTGCCTCCGTGCTGCGCGCATCGACGGCCCTGGCCGCGGTCACCGGCGCCCTGTTTCTCGGCCTTTCGCTGTCGCCCGCCGCGGTCCAGGCCCAGATTCGCTGCTGGACCAACGAAGGCGGCAGCCGGGAATGCTCCGACCTGCCCCCACCCCCCAATGCCAAGGGCGTGAACGAGGTGCGCGGACGCGCCGGACGCATCGAGGGCCAGGAGTCCTTCGCCCAGCGCCAGGCTGCGGAACGCTTCCCGGTCACCCTGTGGACCAACGACTGCGGTGAACCGTGCACCAATGCCCGCAAGCTGCTGTCCAGCCGTGGCGTTCCGTTCAACGACCGCAATCCGGCCCTGCCGGCGCTGCAGGAAGAGTTCAAGAAGATCACCAAGGGCCAGATGCAGGTGCCCATGCTCATCGTCGGAACCTCGACGCTGGTCGGTTTCGAGGAAGGCCAGTGGAATTCGACACTCGATGCGGCCGGCTACGCGCGCACGCCGGTGCCCGGCCGGCGAGCCGGCGGCTCGCCGGCCGCGGCACCGCAGCCGTCGCAGCCTCAGCGCGGCGCGACACCCCAGCAGCCGCCCCAGCGTTCCCCGGGTTCTGCCGCACAGGGCCCCGGCGGCAGCAATGTCGGCGGAGCCGGCCAACCGACCGGCCCGGGCGGAGCGGTGGTGCCGCCGCAACCGACGGCGGGTCAGGGAGGGCTGTTGCCGGGCCAGGGCCAGGGTGCCGGCTTCGCACCGTTGCCGGAAACCTCCGGCGGTCCGGGCGCACCCGTGACGGACACGTTCTCGCCGGCCGGACCGGCCGGCGGGCAGGCGATCGCGCGCTGAGCGCCAATACCCGCGGGACGGTGGCGCACGCCGGGCCCGGATCGGCTCCGCAGCGCACAATAGGGGCATGAAACCCCCAAAGAGACTGGAGTCCCTCATCGAGGAGGGACTGATCGACACGGTCGTGCGCCAGCTGATGAGCGGCAAGGAAGCGAACGTCTACGTGGTGCGCAGCGGCGATGAAACGCTGTGCGCCAAGATCTACAAGGAAGCCACCCAGCGCAGCTTCCGCCAGGCCGTCGACTACACCGAGAACCGGAAGGTGAAGAACAGTCGCCAGGCGCGCGCGATGGCCAAGGGCACGCGGTTCGGACGCGAAGCCCAGGAGGCGGCATGGCAATCGGCCGAGGTCGACGCCCTGCACCGCCTGTTCGCGGCGGGCGTGCGTGTGCCGGCCCCGCGCAATTTCTGCGATGGCGTGCTGCTGATGGAACTGGTGTCCGATGGCGACGGAAACGCCGCACCGCGCCTGAATGACGTCGTGTTCACGCCCGAGGAAGCCCTGCTCCACCACGGATCCCTGCTGCGCGAGGTCGTGCGCATGCTGGGCGCCGGCGTGATTCACGGCGACCTGTCCGAATTCAACATCCTGCTCGCGGAGGATGGACCGGTCATCATCGACCTTCCGCAGGCGGTCGACGCTGCCGGCAACAACCACGCGAAACGCCTGCTGGTGCGCGACGTGGTGAACCTGCGCGATTTCTTCGGCCGGTTCGCGCCCGCGCTGCTCGAGACCGACTACGGCCACGAGATCTGGGATCTCTACGAGCGGGGGCTGCTCGCACCTGACGTGGAACTCAGCGGACGCTTCGAAGGCGATCCCGGGGAGGTCGACGTGGACGGCGTGTTGCGCGAAATCGACGACGCGCTCGCCGAAGAGGCGGCGCGTCGTCTTCGTTTCCAGACCACCGAGTGACAGGTCACCCGGTGGCCCGACCCCGAAGGGTCAGCCCGGGTGGATCAGGCTGCCTTGCGACGGCCGCGGATCAGGCCGAACAGCGCCAGGCCGCTCAGCGTCAGCAGCGCTGATCCCGGCACCGGGATGGTGGTGATTGCGGCGGTGTTCACGATGCCGTCGACCGTCGTGGTGCCCGGAATGGCGCCCGAGTTCGGCGCGACGATGGCGGTCAGGCCACCGAACGTGAAGGTAGTGGAGCCAAAGTTACCGACCAGGGCGCCGGAGTTACCGGGTCCGAGCTGCAGCGGAAGCCAGGCGATCGCGATCGAGCTGAGATCGCTGAACACCGTGCCGCCGACCGACGATCCGACGAAGGCGCCGGAGGCACCGCTCGTGGTGTCCGTCACCACCAGGTCGAAGGTGAACGGATTGAAGGTCGCCCCGGAACCGCCGCCCTGGGTCGAGCAGGTCGCACAGGACAGCACGAAGGCCCCGAAACTGACGTTCGAGGGCGTGCCGGTGATGGTTCCCGGGCGTGGCGTGAATGCCAGGGTAGCCGCCGCACCGGCCGAACTGGCCAGGCTCAGCGGGCCACCGCCGTTGAAACCGGTAGCAGCCGTGTTGGTGTTGAAGGAAACGGTGGCGGCGGATGCGCCACCAGCCAGGAGGGCGGCGGCGAGGCCAAGGGTTGCTGTGCTGATTCGCATGGTGAATTCCTGTTGCGATTGAGGGGCGATTCCACGACTCGAACGCTCGTTCGATGCCGAAGGGCGCGCACGCGCCATGCCCGGGCGCAGACCTGCCTGACATCGACCCCTTGAAACCGCGCCGGTTGCCCCAACATCGGGCCTTGATGTCGGAGGCGTTCCTCTGGAGCCCATAGCCGGCGTCAATCGGGTCGATACCAACATTCAATTGGCTTGCCCTGGCAGTTGCCGCTAACCTCGGGCCTGCTTCTTTCCATTCCCCCCACCGCGAACCCAGGAGACATCCATGTCGCTGATCAACACCCCGGTCAAACCCTTCAAGGCCACCGCGTTCCACGACGGCAAGTTCGTCGATGTCACCGAACAGTCGCTCAAGGGCAAGTGGAGCGTTTTCGTGTTCTACCCGGCCGACTTCACGTTCGTCTGCCCGACCGAACTCGAAGACCTGGCCAGCCATCACGAGACGTTCAAGAAGCTGGGCGTCGAGATCTACGGCATCTCGACCGACACCCACTTCGCGCACAAGGCCTGGCACGACACATCGGAAGCGATCAAGAAGGTCAAGTACCCGCTGATCGGCGACCCGACCGGCGCACTCACCCGCAACTTCGAAGTGATGATCGAGGAAGCCGGCCTGGCGCTGCGCGGCACGTTCGTCATCAACCCGGACGGCATGATCAAGCTGTGCGAGATCCACGACAACGGCATCGGCCGCGATGCATCGGAGCTGCTGCGCAAGGTCAAGGCCGCCCAGTACGTGGCCTCGCACCCGGGCGAAGTCTGCCCCGCCAAGTGGCAGGAAGGTGCCGCGACCCTCAAGCCGTCGCTGGACCTCGTCGGCAAGATCTGACCGACGCCCCCGCCGTCGCGACCCGCCATCCGCCGGTCGCGACGGCAAAGCTGCGGCGAAGCTGCCGCCAGTACTCCCCGCGCCACAGTCGCGCGATCCGCGACTGTGGCGATGGCGGGGACGCTTTTGTCCCGAAACCACCCAAAAGGTAAAGCCATCATGCTGGACGCCGACCTCAAGACCCAACTCCAGGCCTACCTCGAGCGCCTGACCCAGCCGATCGAGCTCGTTGCTTCGCTCGACGAGCGTCCGGCCTCGCAGGAAATGCGTACGTTGATCGAGGAAGTCGCCAGCCTGAACGACAAGGTGTCGGCGCGATTCGACGGCACCGATGAGCGACGTCCCTCGTTCTCGATCAGCCGCGTCGGCCATGACATGGGCGTGCGGTTCGCGGCGATCCCGATGGGCCACGAATTCACCTCGCTGGTGCTCGCGCTGCTGCAGGCCGGCGGCCACCCGCCGAAGGTCGAAGCCGACGTGATCGAACAGATCCGCTCGCTCGATGTCGAGCTGAAGTTCGAGACCTACATGTCGCTGTCTTGCCACAACTGCCCGGACGTCGTGCAGGCGCTGAACCTGATGGCCGTGCTCAACCCGAAGATCCGGCACGTGGCGATCGATGGCGGGCTGTTCCAGGACGAGGTCGAGTCGCGCCAGATCATGGCCGTGCCGTTCGTGTACCTGAACGGTGAACCGTTCGCTTCGGGCCGGATGGAGATCGCCGACATCCTGGCGAAGGTCGACACC
>JBIITW010000283.1:0-4845 GCA_044340265.1 Burkholderiales bacterium
GCGCCGCGCCTTCACGCCACTGTTCGCACATCTCGCGAAGCAGCTCGGCGCTGCCGAGCACACGCTGGACGTCACCACCGACTGGGCCGGCCTGGCCGTGGCGATGGCCACCGGCAACCTGGATGCCGCGTGGATGGGCCCCTGGGGCTATGTGCTTGCGCACCATGCATCGGGCTGCCAGGCGATTGCCACGGTGCGCTACGACGACCGTCCGGTCTACAACGCGATCATCGTCGCCCGACCGGGCCTTGCGCTGTCGAAGTTCCCGGACGATACGCGCGGGCTGTCGATGTCGTTCGCGGATTCCGGTTCGACCTCGGGCTGGCTGGTGCCGACCTACTTCGCGCGCGAAGTCTGGAAGATCGATCCGAAGACGTTCTGGAAGTACAACGAGGGCGCTTCACACCCCGGCAACCAGATGGCGGTCGCATCGGGCCAGGTAGACCTCGCGACCGACTTCGACCGTAACCGCAATGCGATGATCGCGGCCGGCCGCATCCGCGCCGACCAGACGCGCATCGTCTGGACCTCTCCCGACCTGCCCAACGACGCCATCGCGGTCTCGAAGGCGATGCCTGCAGCCGACGTCGACCGCATCAGGGCCGTGCTGTCGGCGATCGGCCCGGCAGAGGCAAAGACGCTGCTGCCGGCGCGCTACACCGGCTTCAGCCCGGCCACGCATGCGAGCTACACCACCATCGAGCGGGCAGGCATTGCAGTCGGCCGGCTGAAGAAGCCGGCAGGCTGAAGCGACCATGCCGCCACCGGCATCACCGACCTCGCCCGCGGCGCGTTCCGCGCCGACCCAAGGGACCATCCATGGAGCCATGCATGTCGCGGACCATGTAGCCACGGCCTGCGATGCGCTGGACGCGCGGTCGCGCGGGCGCTGGCGGTGGTTGAAGATCACCCTGCTCTCGGCCAGCATCATCGGCTTCTATGCGCTGTGTGCATGGCTCGCCCGGGTCGACCTGGTGCGGCTGGTCGAAGGGCTGCCGAAGCTCGCGTTCTGGATCGGCCAGGCCTGGCCACCCGCGTTTGGCGAGTTGCCGGTAATCCTGCTGCGCACCGCCGAGACGATCGCGATCGCAGCACTGGGCACCACCATCGCCGTGCTGCTCGCGCTGCCCACCGCGGTGTTTGCCAGCCGCAACATCACGCCGCTGCGCTGGGCCTACCATCCGGTGCGCTGGTTCCTGAATTCGCTGCGCGGCATCGATGCGTTCGTGTTCGCGCTGATCCTGGTTGCGGCGGTCGGGCTGGGTCCGTTCGCAGGCATGCTCGGCGTCGCGCTGCACACCTGGGGCAGCGCGGCCAAGCTGTTCGCCGACCATGTCGAGAGCGCATCGCTGGATACGGTCGATGCGATGCGCACCACGGGCGCCACGCGGTCGACTGCACTGGTCTATGCACTGGTGCCGCAACTGGCTCCGGTCAGCGCCTCGACCGCGCTCTACCTGTTCGAGTTCAACGTGCGTGCATCGATGGTGCTGGGCGTGGTCGGTGCCGGCGGCATCGGCCAGGAACTGAAGAACAGCATGGACCTGCTCGACTTCGCACGGCTGGCCACCATCCTGGCGGTGATGCTGCTGGTGGTCACCGTGATCGACCAGGCCAGCGGCGCACTGCGCGCGCGGCTGAAATGAGGGCGCCGATGGGTCGCCACCGATGGCAGCGGCGCGCAGGGAGGGACGCGCCTCGATGAACGATCGCTTCCTGGCACCGGCACTCGCGTTCGACCGGGTCGGCCACCGCTATGGCGACCATGTCGCCCTGGATGGGGTCAGCTTCGCCTGCGCGCCTGGCGAGTTCATCGCATTGCTCGGCGCCAGCGGATCAGGCAAGACCACGCTGCTGCGCGGCGCGGCCGGCCTGCTCGCCTTCGACCAGGGCGAGGTCCGGTCATCGGGCACCGGCGACCGGCGCACGATCGCGATGGTGTTCCAGTCGCACGTGCTGATCGATCGCCTGTCGGCGCTGGACAACGTGCTGGCCGGGCGCCTCGGCTACAACCCGCGCTGGCGTGGCTGGCTGCGCCGCTTCACCCGCGACGACCGGCTGCTCGCCATCGACTGCCTCGACCGGGTGGGCCTGCTGTCACATGCCTCGCGGCGCGTGGACACGATGTCCGGCGGGGAACGCCAGCGGATCGCCCTGGCGCGTGCACTCGCCCAGCAGCCCGCCGTCCTGCTGGCCGACGAGCCGGTGGCCAGCCTCGACCCGGAGGCAGGTGCGACCGTGTTGCGGCTGCTGCGCGATGGCTGCCGCGAACGGCAGGCCGCGGTGGTCTGCAGCCTGCACCAGCCGTCGCTCGCACTCGAACATGCCGACCGCGTGGTGGCGCTGCGTGGCGGACGCGTGGTTATCGACGCGCCCGCGTCGGCGCTCGATGCCGCGGCGCTGGCCGCGGTCTATCGCTGATCAGATCCGGCCGCGTGCCGCCGCGAGCGCCGCGCGTACCGCCGAGGGCGCGGTGCCGCCAGCGTGGCTGCGGCTGGCCATCGATCCTTCGACGGTGAGCACCGCGTAGACATCGTCGCCGATCGCCGGCGAGAACGACTGCAGGTCGGCCAGCGGCAGGTCGGGCAGGTCGCAACCGGCCTGCTCCGCGTGGCGCACCGCGCGCGCGACCGCCTCGTGCGCGTCGCGGAACGGCACGCCCTTGCGCACCAGGTAGTCGGCCAGGTCGGTGGCGGTGGCGAACCCCTGCTTCAATGCGTCGCGCATCGCATCGGGCTTGACCCGGATGCCACCGACCATGTCGGCGTAGATGGTCAGCGTCATCAGCAGCGTGTCGACGGTGTCGAACAGCGGTTCCTTGTCTTCCTGGTTGTCCTTGTTGTACGCGAGCGGCTGGCCCTTCATCAGCGTGAGCAGCCCCACCAGGTGGCCGTTGACCCGGCCGACCTTGCCGCGCACCAGTTCCGGCACGTCCGGGTTCTTCTTCTGCGGCATGATCGAAGAGCCCGTGCAGAAGCGGTCGGCGAGGTCGATGAAGCCGAAGCGCGGACTCATCCAGAGGATCAGCTCCTCGGAGAAGCGCGACAGGTGGGTCATGGTCAGCGAGGCCGCCGCGCAGAACTCGATCGCGAAGTCGCGGTCGGACACCGCGTCGAGCGAGTTCGCGCAGATAGCGTCGAAGCCGAGTTCGCGCGCGACCCGCTCGCGGTCGATCGGGAAGCTGGTGCCGGCCAACGCAGCGGCGCCCAGCGGCAGCCGGTTCACCCGCTTGCGGCAATCGGCGAAGCGCTCGCGGTCGCGCACCAGCATCTCGAAGTAGGCCATCAGGTGGTGTGCGAACGACACCGGCTGCGCGACCTGCAGGTGGGTGAAGCCGGGCATCGCGGTCTCGACATGCTGGCCGGCGAGGTCGAGCAGCGCGACCTGCATCGTGCGCAGCGCGCCGTCGATCTCGTCGATCGAGGCACGCAGCCAGAGGCGCACGTCGGTCGCGACCTGGTCGTTGCGCGAACGGCCGGTATGAAGGCGCTTGCCTGCATCACCGACCAGGTCGGTCAGCCGGCGTTCGATGTTCAGGTGCACGTCTTCCAGGTCGAGCCGCCAGGTGAACACGCCGGACTGCACTTCGTGCAGGATCTGCGCCATCCCGCGTTCGATGTCGGCGAGGTCCTGCGCCGCGAGGATGCCGCAGGCCGCGAGCATGCGCGCATGCGCGAGCGAACCCTGGATGTCGTACGCGGCCAGTCGCTTGTCGAAGTCGACCGACGCGGTGTATCGCTTCACCAGTTCGGACACCGGCTCGTTGAAGCGGCCCGACCAGCTGCTTCCACCGCTGATGCCACCGGCCGTGCTGGAGGTCGCCTGGCTGGCGGAAGCAGCCGGGGTGGAGGATGCAGCAGATGCGGCGGAGGAAACCGCGCCGGGGGTCTTCGGATTCTCGGGTTGCATCGGGCGCAGTCTGGCGTCGACAATGGGGGATGAACAGCGGCCAGAGTATAGGCGAAAACCCCGCGGCTTCCGCCCGGGAGACGGCAGCGCGCGAGGCGCAGGCGGGCTCGCTGCGCAGTGCTGCGCGGCTGCCCGACTTCCGCAACCTCGGCGTGCTGCTGCGCATCCTGCTTGCAGTCAACGCGGCATCGCTGGTCGCCGCCGTGCTGAAGACGGTGTCGCTGCGCGGCGTCGGTGAAGTGCTGATCGAGATCTCCGCGCTGGTGCAGCCGGTGATGTTCCTCACGCTGCTGATCCTCGCGGCCGCGCGGCCGCTGCTCGACCGCATCCGCTACGAAGCGGGCGTGGCGGCGGTGCTGCTCACCGCGATGGCGATCACCGCCGCGTTCGACCTGGTGGGCGGCAGCGCGATGGGCGCATCGGGGGATGCGCTGCCGCGGCACCTGTTCTTCACCATCATCATGGCCGGCACGCTGCTCGTGTGGTTCGACCTGCGCAGCCGCGCACTGTCGCCCGCGCTGGTCGAGGCGCGGCTGCAGGCACTGCAGGCGCGCATCCGGCCGCATTTCCTGTTCAACAGTCTGAACGCGGTGCTGTCGCTGATCCGGGCCGACCCGAAGCGGGCGGAACACGTGCTCGAAGACCTGGCCGACCTGTTCCGTGCATTGATGGCCGACAGCCGTGCGCTGTCCACCTTTGCCAGCGAGGTGGAACTCGCGCGGCAGTACCTCGCGATCGAAGCGGTACGCCTGGGCGACCGGCTGCAGGTCGAGTGGGACATCGAACAGATGCCGGGCGAGGCGCGCATCCCGGCGCTTATCCTGCAGCCCCTGCTCGAGAACGCGGTCTACCATGGCATCGAACCCTCGATGGCGAAGGGAACGGTGGTGATCCGCATCTTCCGCGTGGGCACGGAAGTGCATGCGCTGCTGTCCA
>JBIITW010000087.1:0-18220 GCA_044340265.1 Burkholderiales bacterium
ATCGAGTACATCTGAGCGAACACCGAATCCATCGATCGCAGCGCCTCATCGAGCATCGCTCTGATTGGCTTGAGCGGATGGTCGGTCGGCACGAAGTCCTTCAGTTGCTTGACCGTAAACAGCCTTTCCTGGGTTACGTCGGCTCCGCGCATCGTTCCACTCTCGCCTCTGGGGCTCTTGTACCTTCGACTGGCTTCACGACGGAAAGTGCCCCAAGATGCGGGGGTATTTCAACAAACTGCTAGGGCCTTCGTCCGTGCAGGGGCGCGAGCATGCAATGCCCTTCGTGCTTGCTCCGTGCCGGGGACGCGAGCACCGGGTTGCCGCCGCTGCTCGTGTCCCCCGGACTCGGGCGGCCAGCCGCCCGAGCCCTCCTCCTTTACCTCGCCGCGGCGGCAACCCGATGCTCGCGTCCAGTCCCTCGGTGTGCTGTGTCCCGAGGTTTCGGCCTGTACGCAGAGTTTGCCTTGCTCTCACGCCGGACCTCGGCACCGCCGTGCCTCTGCACAGCACCTGCGCTGATCGAGGGGACGGGGTGCCCTGCGCGGCGAGGTAAAGGAGGAGCCCGCGGGCGCGGCTACGCGCCTGCGGGCGGGGGACACGAGCCGCGCAGGGCACCCCGTCCCCTCGATCCGACACAGCAAAGGTCAACGTATCCACCCCTGCCGCGTTTCGCGGATAATCCGCGGCTTTGCCGTGCCCCCTGCGGCGTTGCCGCGCAAGTCCACCGAGCCGCCGATGTCCGCACCCGCCCAGAACGCCCTGCCCGCGCAAACGCTGTCCGCGTCCGCGATCCTCCCCTACGCCGGCACCATCTTCCTGTCGGCCTTCCTGCTGTTCCTGGTGCAGCCGATCATCGCCAAGCAGATCCTGCCGTGGTTCGGCGGATCGGCAGCGGTCTGGACCACCTGCCTCGTGTTCTTCCAGAGCACCCTGCTCGCCGGGTATGCCTATGCCGACCTGACCACCCGCCTCGGCCAGAGGCGGCAGACCTGGCTGCACATCGGCCTGATGGTGTTGTCGATCATCACCCTGCCGATCCTCGCCTCCGAAGCCTGGAAGCCGATCGGCGACGAAGAGCCGATCCTGCGTATCCTGCTGCTGCTCACGCTGACCATCGGCCTGCCCTACTTCCTGCTGTCGACCACCACGCCGCTGCTGCAGACCTGGTACTGGCAGCGCTTCCGCACCGGCGTGCCGTACCGGCTGTTCGCGCTGTCGAACTTCGCCTCGCTGCTCGCGCTGCTCGGCTTCCCGGTGCTGTTCGAACCGTGGCTCAACCTGAACGCACTGGGCTGGGGCTGGTCGGTGATCTACGCCGGCTTCGTCGTGGTCTGCGCGGCCACCGGCTGGATCTCGATCAAGGCTGCGCGCGACAACCCGATGCCGGCGCCGACCGCTGCAGAAGCGAACGAGGCCACCTCGAGCAAGCCGTCATGGGGCACGCAGGTGCAGTGGCTGTCGCTGTCGGCCATGGGTTCGGTGATGCTGCTCGCGGTCAGCAACCACATCACCCAGAACATCGCCAGCGTGCCGTTCATGTGGGTGGTGCCGCTGTCGCTCTACCTGATCACCTTCATCCTGTGCTTCGACCATCCGCGCTGGTACCTGCGCTGGCTGTACATCGGCCTGCTGATCCCGGGCCTGCCGCTGATGGCGTGGAAGATCCCGTCGCTGTCGCTGTCGGTCGCAGCACCCCTGTACCTCGCCGGCCTGTTCGTGGCCTGCATGTTCTGCCACGGCGAACTGGCGCGCCTGAAGCCGGATCCGCGCCACCTGACCCGGTTCTACCTGATGATGTCGGTGGGCGGCGCGCTCGGCGCGGTGCTGATCGCGATCGTCGCGCCGCTCACGCTGAACGGCTATTTCGAACTCAACATCTCGCTGGTCGCGCTGGCGCTGCTGCTGATGCTCCAGCTGGAGGGCAAGCAGCTGCTGCTCGGCATCGCCGTGGTGTTCGCCACCTCCTGGTACGCGACCAAGGGCGCGCAGGAGTACTCGGAGGACATGCGCGTGATGGAGCGCGACTTCTACGGCGTGGTGCGCATCCGCGACCGCGAGTTCGACGGCACCACCTACCGGGCGATGCTCCACGGCAGCATCATCCACGGCGGGCAGCTGCTGGGCGAGAAGTACAAGGGCGTGCCGAGCGACTACTTCAGCACCACCTCCGGCTATGGCCGCATGTTCGCGGCGATGAACGAGATCGCCCCAGGCCCGCGCCGCATCGGCGTGATCGGACTCGGTGCAGGGGTGGTCGCGGCCTATGGCCGCAAGGGCGACGACATCGTGTTCTACGAGATCAGCCCGAAGGTGATCGAGATCGAGAAGCGGGAGTTCAGTTTCCTGCGCGACACGCCTGCCACGACCTCGGTGATCATCGGCGACGGGCGCCTGTCGCTCGAACGCGAAGCGCCCCGCGGCTACCACGTGCTGGGCATCGACGCCTTCTCGGGCGACTCGATCCCGATGCACCTGATCACGCGCGAGGCGATGGCGCTGTACGTGAGGCACCTGGCCCCGGACGGCGTGATCATGTTCCAGGCGACCAACCGGTACATCGACCTGATGCCGGTGATCAAGCGCCTCGCCACCGAGTTCGGGATGGAAGCAGTACTGGTGTCGGACAATCCGGTGAACGCGGGCGGCGCAAGCTACTGGAATTCGTCGACCGACCAGGTGATCGTCACGAAGAACAAGGCGCTGCTGGCGCATGCGCGGCTCGCCGAGGCCGAACAGATCATGGACCGCAGGGAACTGCCGACGTTCACCGACTCGCACCACAACCTGTTCCGCATCCTGAAGTAGACAAAGAGGGGGTCAGGTCTTGAGTTTTGCATCGAAGATGCAAAACTCAAGACCTGACCCCCTCCCGCTATTCCGGATACCAGCCGTCCACGCCCCAGCGCAGGCGGGGCGTATCGAACACGCCCAGCACCGGTACGCCCAGCGTCGCCGCCACCGACTGCCATCCCGTACCCTGGCGCATGGCGACCACGACGCCGCAAAGCTCCGCCCCGGCCGCCGCGAGCAGGCGCGCGACCGCCGCCAGCGTGGTGCCGTTGGACACCGTGTCGTCGACCACCACCACGCGCTGCCCCGCCACCAGCGGCACCTGGCTCGGATCGAGGTAGACCTTCTTGCCCTCGCCCGGGGTGGTGAGCGAACGCACGTCCTGGGCGAGCGCATCGCTGTACCAGAACTTGCGCGAATAACCGAGCGGCACATAGCGATCGAAACCAAGGGCTTCTGCAACCAGCGGCGACAGGGCCATGCCCAGCGTCGGAGGCCCCACCACCACCTGCGCATCGAGCGGACGCGCGAGCCGCGTCATCGCCTCGGCGAGTGCCTGGACCACGATAAAGGCGGCCTGGTTAGGGATCAGCGAGGCCACCGCACGATCAGGATCCGAGGCGAGTGCGCGGATCGGCAACTCGAGCCAGCGTCCGTCGGGCAGCCGTGCCGGGTAGCGCCAGCGAAACGGCGGCTGCTGCGCGCAGGTCAAGGCACCGCGCTCGAGCAGGCGCTGCCAGCAGTCGGTCGTCGGCTGCAGGAAGCGCGCCGGGTCCGCGTGCGCCACGACGGGACCGGCGTCGGTCATCCGCCCGGCGGCGGCGCCGCCCGTCCGTAACCCGCCTGTATCTGGTCGCGCAGCCATGCGCAGATGCGGTTGAACTCGGGGGTGTCCTGCACGGTCACGTCACGCGGTCGCGGGAATGGCAGGCGCAGGTCGGCGACGATGCGCGAAGGCCGCGCGGTCATCACCAGCACGCGGTCGGCGAGGAACACCGCCTCGCGGATCGAGTGGGTCACGAACAGCGCGGTCTTCTGGTAGGTGTCCCACAGCCGGGCCAGCGCGATGTTCATGTCGTCGCGCGAGATCGCATCGAGCGCGCTGAACGGCTCGTCCATCAGCATCAGCCGCGGATCGTTGATCAGCCCGCGGCAGAGGGCGACGCGCTGGCGCATGCCGCCCGACAGCTCGCGCGGCCGCTTGGCCTTGAACTCGCCCAGCCCGACGCGCTCCAGCAGTCGATGCGCCTCCGCTTCATAGTCGGCCACCGGGCGCTTCTGGGTGCGGATCGGGAACAGCACGTTGTCGAGCACGCTCTTCCACGGCAGCAGCGTCGGGTCCTGGAAGATGTATCCGAAGTCGCGCCGAGGCCCGGTGACGCGCACGCCCTCGATCCAGATCTCGCCCTCGGTCACGGTCTCGAGCCCGCCGACCATCGACAGCAGCGTGCTCTTGCCGCAGCCGCTGGGGCCGAGGATCGACACGAACTCGCCTGCGGCGATGTCGAGGTTGGCCATGCCCACTGCCTCGACGTCGCCGGTGCGCGTCTGGTAGACCTTGCGCGCATGGCGCAGCGAAAGGTACGCGGCATCGCGATCGGAGGCGATCGACTGCGGATGGCGCCAGGCCGCGGCGGGATCATCGCCAGCGGCGGGCACCGCACTGGCTGGAACATCCATTGCCATCTCCTTCATCGGGGCCGGTCGCCGAAGCGCTCGATCGTCCAGCGCTCGCACAGCGCCACCACGCCATAGAACACCAGCCCGAACACGCACAGCACGCTGATCGCCGCGAGGATCAGCGCGGTCTCGGCCTGCGCCGAGGCGAACAGGATCAGGTAGCCGAGTCCGGCCCTGGAGGTGATGAACTCGCCGACGATCACGCCGATGATCGCGAACGTGGACGCGATCTTCATGCCGCTGAAGATGTAGGGCATCGCATGCGGCAGCCGCACCGACACGAAGGTCTGCCAGTTCGATGCGGTGAGCGCCCGGCACAGCCGCAGCAGGTCGCGCTCGACGTTGTCCAGCCCGGCCAGCGTGGCGATCACCACCGGGAAGAAGCTCACGAACACCGAGAACGACAGCCGCGCCTCCGGCCCGAGCCCGAACCAGACGACGAACAGCGGGGCCAGCGCGATCTTCGGGATCAGCTGGAAGAACACCACGTTCGGATACAGGGTCTCTCGGATGATGGTCGACGCCGACAGCAGCGTCGCCAGGGTGATCCCCAGCACGGTGGCGATCGCGAATCCGGCGAGGCTCTGCCAGATCGTCGGCCACGCATGCTTCATCAGCAGGGGGAATGCGTTCACCAGCCGGTCGAGCACCGCGGACGGTGGCGGAAGCAATACCTCGGGCACCTGCGCCCAGCGGGTGCCGATCTCCCACACGGCCAGCACCAGCGCGGCCGCAAGCACCGGCAGCGCCAGCCGGCGCAGCGTCAGCAGGCCGGCGCGACGCCGTGCGGCCGCCGCGGAGGCAGCCTGGGCCGCCGCCAGCGTGGCGGCGTCGGCCGGTGCGTTCACGGATGCTGATTGCATCGCCGGCTCAGGAAGTCAGCAGCTTGCGCACCTTCTCGGTGTTGCGCCGGATCGCCTCCCACTCGGTCCCGGACAGCTTCGTACGGCCGGCAAAGCGGTTGGTCACGATCTGCTCGGCGGTGAACGGCTTGCCGTCGCTCAGCGCGAACTTCAGGGTGGCCTCGACCATCCCCTGCACCTTCTTCATGTCGGCCACGCCGAGCCCGCCCTTGATCGCTTCATCGGCGACCATGGTGTGGTGGGCCAGCGCCTGCGCCAGCGCGAAATTCTCGCGTCCGTTCTTGACGGCGGCGATCTCGGGCTGCTCGCGCACGATGATGTCGATCGCTTCTTCCGGGTTGCGCAGCGTGAACACCACCGACTCGATGAACGCATCGACCATCGCCTGCACGAAGGGCGCGTCCTTCTCGACCAGTTCGGGTCGGCAGATCAGCTGGCCCGAGTAGAAGTCGAGCCCGGTCTGCGCCCAGCCCATGAAGCGGGTGTCGAAGCCCAGCGACTGGAACAGCGGCAGGCTGGAGGTGCCGATGCAGGTGATCGCATCGACCTGCTTGTTGATCAGCGCGCGCTCGATCAACTGGCTGTCCATCGTCTGCCGGGTGATCTTCTTGCCATCGACCTTGTTGCGGTCGAGCCAGGCGTTGAAGAAGGGTGCCTCGGCCGAGGTGAGCACCATGCCGACGGTCTTGCCCTCGAGGTCGGCCGGCTTGCGGATCGGCGAATTCTCGGGCACGGCGACGCCCATCAACGAGTCGTAGCCGACGGTCGCCACTGCGGTCGTGAACAGGCCGCGTGCCGCATTGACGACGATGCCGGGCGTGAACACGAAACCGAAATCGAACTTGCCGTTGGCCACCGACTGGGTCGCGGCCGGCGAACCGAAGCCGCGCGAAATCTCCAGGTCGATGCCGCGGCTCTTGAAGTAGCCGCGGTTGCGCCCGATAACCGGCCAGAAGTTGGAACCGTTGACGATCCACGGTAGTGTCATCGAGACCTTGCGCGGCGTCTGCGCATGGACGTTGGCGAACGGAGAAACGAGCGCGGCGGTGCCGGCTGCGGCTGCGGCTCCGGTCAGCAGACGACGACGGCTGGCATCGGGACGGGGCGAGGAAGGAACGATACGGTGCGGCATGGAATCTCCGGGCAACTGATGAATGGGCTCGCGGCAGCATTCACCCGTACGCATCGATCGGGTGCATGCCTCTCTTCTTCACGCCCTCTGACGAGGCGCTTACCGTCCCTTGAGGAACGCCGGCCCGCGTAACGCCGCCGTCCCGACCTGCATTATCGGTCGGGAATGCAAATCGCGTGCCGTGCGGCGGAGGCAGAATTGCAAGTGTCATTCATCGGACTCAGACCGACACGCGATCGATGACGCCGTCGATGAACGTCTCGCATTGCGCGAGCTGGTCCAGGGCGACCCACTCGTTCGGCTTGTGCGCCTGCTCGATGCTGCCCGGCCCGCAGATCACCGACGGGATGCCCGCCTGCTCGAACAGCCCGGCCTCGGTGCCGTATGAAACGCACCCGGTATCGGACAGCCCGGACAGGGCACGCGCGAGCTTCACGATCTCGTCGTCGGCATCCACGTTCAGTCCCGGCATCGACGACAGCAGTTCCCAGGTGAAGCCGGTGCCGGGCTGCACCCGATGCATCTCGGGCAGCAGGGTGCCTTCCGCATAGCCCTTGACCGCCTCGAACAGCGCATCGGGGTCGGCGCCGGGCAGGAAGCGGAACTCGAAATCAAACGTGCACTCGTGCGGCACGATGTTGAGTTGCGTCCCGCCACGGATCACGCCGGTGTGCACCGTGGTGTGCGGCACGTCGAACTCGGGCAGGTACGGCCCCTCGTCGCGGAACCTGCGTTGCAGGGCCTTGAGGAAGGCGACGATCTCGCAGGCAGCCTCGACCGCATTGACGCCCTGCGGCGCGTAGGCTGAATGCGACGCATGGCCGTGCACCTTGCAGCGCCAGGAATGCTTGCCCTTGTGCGCGACGATCGGGCGCATCAGCGTGGGCTCGCCGACCATGCAGGCAGCGGGCTTGACGCCGGCATCGGCCAGGTCGGCGATCAGCCGGCGCACGCCGATGCAGCCGATCTCTTCGTCATAGGAGAACGCGAAGTGGACCGGCGTCTTCAGGTCACGCGCCATGAACGACGGCAGCTTCGACAGCACCACCCCGACGAAGCCCTTCATGTCGGACGCGCCGCGACCGTACAGGCGGCCATCGCGCTCGACCATGCTGAACGGATCGGTATCCCAGGGCTGTCCTTCGACCGGTACCACGTCGGTATGGCCGGACAGGACCAGCCCGCCGCGGCCGTCCGGCGCACGCGGGCCGAAGGTGGCGAACAGGTTGGCCTTGCGCCGGTCGTCGTCGAAGGTCAGGCGCACATCGGCGACACCATTGGCCTTCAGGTAGTCGCGCACGAAATGGATCAGTTCGAGGTTCGAATCGCGGCTGGTGGTCGGGAAGCCGATCAGCTGGCGGATCATCTCGATCGACGCGTCCGACGGGCGCGAGGGTTGGGCTGTCATGGTTTGACTCCGGTAGCGATGGACAGCATAGGCAGCCGGCAGCGCGACTGTCAAACCAGCACCGGGTGACCGGCCACGCCGCGCCGGCCACCGTCTGGCGGACGCAGCCGGCTTCGGTTCACGCGGGGGTTCGGCTATCCTGCCGCCATCCCCGACTGGAAACGACCGATGCCATCGATGCGCCGCATGACCGCAACCGCTGCCCTGATGCTGGCCATGGCTGCTGCCTTCGTCGCCTGGCCGCCGGCGCCCGCCCGCGCGCAGGACCTGTCGATCGGCCTGTCGGCGGCCGTCACCTCGATGGACCCGCATTTCCACAACCTGTCACCGAACAACAACGTGATGGAGCATCTCTACGAGACGCTGGTCGCGAAGGACGGCAGCTACCGGTTGCGGCCCGGCCTCGCCGAATCCTGGCGCACGATCGACGACCTGACCTGGGAGTTCCGGCTGCGCAAGGGGGTACGCTTCCACGACGGGTCCGACTTCACCGCTGCCGATGTCGTCGCCTCGCTGCGCCGGGCACCGAACGTGCCGAAGAGTCCGTCCTCGTTCGGCATCTACACCCGGCAGATCGCCGACGTGCAGGTGGTCGATCCGCACACCATCCGGGTGCGCACGAAGACACCCTACCCGCTGCTGCCCAACGACCTGTCGACCATCTACGTGATCTCGGCGAAACACGAGAAGGCGAGCACCGAAGACTTCAACGCCGGCCGCGCGGTCAACGGCACCGGCCCGTGGCGTTTCGTGCGCTGGCAGCTCGACGACCGCATCGAGCTCGCGCGCAACGACGCGTACTGGGGGCCGAAGCCCGCGTGGGAGCGGGCGACGCTGCGCATCATCGCCAAGGATCCGACCCGGGTCGCGGCACTGCTCGCCGGCGATGTGCGCGCGATCGAGAACGTGCCTACCGCCGACATCGCCCGCCTGTCGCTGAACAGGGAACTGACGCTGGCGCGCGGCATCTCGAACCGGTTCATCTACCTGCACATGGACCATGCCCGCGACCGCTCGCCGTTCATCGCCGATGCCGCCGGCAAGCCGCTCGAGAAGAACCCGTTGAAGGATGTCCGGGTGCGGCGCGCGATGTCGATGGCGGTCAACCGGCAGGCGATCGCGGACAAGGTGATGGAAGGCGCAGCGGTGCCCACCGGGCAGCTGCTGCCGCCCGGACTGTTCGGCCATGTACCGGGCATCCGCCCGCCGGCATACGACCCCGATGGCGCGCGCAAGCTGCTCGCCGAGGCGGGCTACCCGGATGGCTTCACCATCACCCTGCATGCGCCCAACGACCGCTATGTCAACGACGAGCAGGTGGCCCAGGCGGTGGCCGGCATGCTGACGAAGGTCGGCATCCGCACCCGGGTCGAGGCGATGCCGTCTGCCGTGTTCTTCAGCCGCGCGAACAACCTCGAGTTCAGCTTCCTGCTCGCCGGCTGGGCCGCCGCCACCGGCGAGGCTTCCTCCTCGCTGCGCTCCCTGCTCGCCACCTTCGACAAGGAGAAGGGGCTGGGCGTGTCCAATCGCGGCCGCTATTCGAATGCGAAGGTCGACCAGCTCACCGAGAAGGGACTGGCGACGCTGAACGACCCGGCACGGGAAAAGCTGTTCCAGGCGGCCACCGAAACCGCCATGGCGGACGTCGGGCTCATCCCGCTGTACCACCAGGTCGGCGTCTGGGGCATGCGCCGCGGGCTGGGCTATACCGCGCGCACCGACGAGGCGACCTGGGCGCACGAGTTCAGGCCCGAGAAGTAGACCACCGCAGAGCTGCCGCCGCCCGTGCTCGCCTTCATCCTCCGCCGCCTGATGCAGAGCACGGGCGTGCTGTTCGTCATGTCGCTGCTGGTGTTCTTCGGCGTGTATGCGATCGGCAACCCGGTCGACATCCTGGTCAACCCGAACGCCGACCAGCAGGACATCGCGCGCGCGATCGCCGAACTCGGGCTCGACCAGCCGCTGTACCTGCAGTACTGGCACTTCCTGTCCGGCGCACTGTCGGGCGACCTCGGCGTGTCGTTCTCCACCGGCATCCCGGCGCTCGAGCTGATCTTCCAGCGCATGCCCGCGACCCTTGAACTGGCGGCCGCCTCGATGGTCATCGCCATCCTGTTCGGCATCCCGCTCGGGTTGTACGCCGGGCTGCGTCCCGAGTCGAAGCTCGCGCGCGGCATCATGGCCGGCTCGATCCTCGGCTTCAGCCTGCCGACGTTCTGGGTCGGACTGATGCTGATCATGGTGTTCTCGGTCTGGCTCGGCTGGCTGCCGCCGACCGGCCGCGGCGACACCGTTGAGCTGTTCGGCGTGCCGGTGTCCTTCCTCACGCTCGATGGCTGGAGCCACCTGCTGCTGCCCGCCACCAACCTGGCGCTGTTCAACCTCGCGCTGCTGATCCGGCTGACCCGGGCCGGCACGCGCGAGGTGATGGTGCAGGACTACATCCGCTTCGCCCGCGCCAAGGGGCTGTCGGATTCCCGGATCATCGGCGTGCATGTGCTGAAGAACATCATGATCCCGATCGTCACCATCGTCGGCCTGGAGTTCGGTTCGGTGATCGCGTTCGCGGTGGTCACCGAGAGCATCTTCGCCTGGCCGGGCATGGGCAAGCTGCTGATCGATTCGATCAACCAGCTCGACCGGCCGGTGATCGTCGCCTACGTGCTGCTGATCGTGCTGATGTTCGTGCTGATCAACCTGGTGGTCGACGTGCTCTATTCGCTGCTCGACCCGCGCATCCGGCTGGCCGATGCGGGGGGTGCACGATGAGCGCGGCGGTGCAGTCGCCCTTGCGCCGCTTCATCGCCGACTTCGCGGCCAGCCGCGTCGCGCTGGCCGCGGCAATCCTGCTTGCCGCCATCCTGTTCGCCGCGCTGTTCGCGCCGCTGCTCTCGCCGCAGGATCCGTACGACCTGGCCCAGCTCGACATCATGGATTCGAAGCTGGAACCCGGCGCGAAGGGCGCGGCGGGCAACACCTTCGTGCTCGGCTCTGATGAGCAGGGCCGCGATCTCTGGAGCGCGATCCTGTACGGCCTGCGCATCAGCCTGGGCGTGGGCGTGCTCGCCACGGTGGTGGCGATGGCCTTCGGCACGATGGTCGGCCTCGCCTCGGCCTGGATCGGCGGGCGCTTCGATGCACTGATGATGCGCATCGTCGACCTGCAGCTGTCGTTCCCGGCGATCCTGGTCGCGCTGGTGCTGCTGGCGGTGCTCGGCCAGGGCGTCGACAAGGTGGTGATGGCGCTGGTCATCGTGCAGTGGGCCTACTACGCGCGCACGGTGCGCGGCAGCGCGCTGGTCGAGCGCAACCGCGAGTACATCGAGGCGGCGCGCTGCCTCGCCCTGTCGCCTTCGCGCATCGTGCTGCGCCACCTGCTGCCCAACTGCCTGCCGCCGCTGATCGTGATCGCCACCGTGCAGGTCGCGCATGCGATCGCGCTGGAAGCCACCCTGTCCTTCCTCGGCCTGGGCATGCCGATCACCTCGCCCTCGCTCGGGCTGCTGATCGCCAACGGCTACGCCCAGCTGCTGTCAGGCAAGTACTGGATCAGCTTCTTCCCCGGCGTCGCGCTGGTGCTGACCATCGTCGCGATCAACCTGGTCGGCGACCACCTGCGCGACGTGCTCAACCCGAGGCTGTCGCGGTGAGCACGCCACTGCTGCAGGTCGAGGGCCTGCGTACCGGCTTCCCGTCGCGCGCCGGCATGCTTCATGCGGTCGACGGCGTCGACTTCAGCCTCGATCGCGGCGAGATCCTCGGCCTGGTCGGGGAATCCGGCTCGGGCAAGAGCGTGACCGGCTTCTCGATCCTCGGCCTGGTCGATCCGCCGGGACGCATCCTCGGCGGCCGGGTGCTGTTGGACGGCGTCGATCTCGCCGCGCTCGACGAGGGCGCCCGGCGGGCGATCCGCGGCAAGCGGATCGCGATGATCTTCCAGGATCCGATGATGACCTTGAACCCGGTGCTGCGCATCGACACCCAGATGATCGAGGCGGTCACCGCGCACGAGGCCTGTGGCACGGCGCAGGCACGCGAACGGGCGCGTGCGGCGCTGGTGCAGGTCGGCATCGCGGCGCCCGACGAGCGGCTGCTGGCATACCCGCACCAGCTCTCCGGCGGCATGCGGCAGCGGGTGGCGATCGCGATCGCGCTGGTCAATCGCCCCGACCTGATCATCGCCGACGAGCCGACCACCGCGCTCGATGTCACCATCCAGGGCCAGATCCTCCACGAGATGCAGGCGCTGGTGCGCGAGTCGGGCACCGCGCTGATCTGGATCACCCATGACCTGTCGGTGGTGGCCGGACTCGCCGACCGGGTGTGCGTGATGTATGCCGGGCGCATCGTCGAATCCGGACCGGTCGACGCGGTGCTCGATTCACCGCGCCATCCGTACACCCGCGGCCTGATCGACTCGGTGCCGGCGATGAACCCGCGCGGCCGGCCGCTGGCGCAGATCCCCGGCAATGCGCCGTCGCCGGTCGACCTGCCGGCGGGCTGCGCCTTCCGTGCGCGCTGCGCGCGGGCGATCGACCGCTGCATCGAGATGCCGCCACTCGCAGAACCGGCCGATGAAGCCGAAGCCGCACGCGCGGTTCGCTGCTGGCATCCTGTATCGCTGCCGGCGCAGGCAGGCCGATGAGCGTGGACGTCCCGCTGCTCGAACTGCGCGGCATCGAGCGCCGCTTCGAGCGTCCGCTCGACCTCGCGGCCCGCATCGCGAACCGCTTCGGCGCCGGCCTGGCCGCGCAGGTCGTGCATGCGGTCGACCGGGTCGACCTGTCGCTGATGCGCGGCGAAGTGGTCGGACTGGCAGGTGAGTCCGGCTGCGGCAAGTCGACGCTCGCTCGCATCGCCGCCGGCATCCTCGAACCCGGGCATGGCGACCGCCTGTGGCAGGGCCGGTCGATCGCCGCGATGCCGCGCGCCGAGAAGACCGCCACCGAACTCAAGGTGCAGATGATCTTCCAGGACGCGTTCGCTTCGCTCGATCCGCGCATGCGCGTGGACGACCTGATCGCCGAAGCGCCGCTCGCGCATCGGATGATCGACCGCACCGCGAAAGACGAACGGGTCGACACCCTGCTGCGCCAGGTCGGGCTCGATCCTGCCGCGAAGCGGCGCTGGCCGCACCAGTTCTCCGGGGGGCAGCGCAGCCGGATCGGCATCGCACGCGCGCTAGCGGTACAGCCCGAACTGCTGGTCTGCGACGAGGCGGTGGCCGCGCTCGACGTGTCGATCCAGGCGCAGGTGCTCAACCTGTTCATGCAGCTGCGTGCCGACCTCGGACTGACCTACCTGTTCATCAGCCATGACCTGGGCGTGATCCGCCACCTCGCCGACCGGGTGCTGATCATGTACCTGGGCCGCATCGTCGAGTCCGCCCCGGCGGACGAACTGTTCGCGACGCCCAACCACCCGTACACGCAGGCACTGCTGTCGGAGGTGCCGACGCTCGCGCTGCGCCGGCGCCAGTACAAGCCGGTGCGCGGCGAGATCCCCTCGCCCCTGGCACCGCCGTCGGGGTGCCATTTCCATCCGCGCTGCCCGCAGGCGATGCCGCGTTGCGCGGTCGAAGTGCCAGCGCTGCGGGAGATCTCGCCGGGGCGCCGGTCGGCCTGCCATCTGAACGAGGGCGCATGATTGCGCCTTCATGCAAGGACGGATACCGATGAATGACGGTCAGCAGCGCCAGCCGGAAGCGCACGACGAACCGGGGGAGCCTCTCTCCGCCCGCGCGCCGCTGCTCGATCCGCCGGTGGCGGTCGAGGCGGTGATCGGCTTCCTGCTGTCCGGGCTGCTCTGCTGGAACGCCTGGCCCTGGATCGCCGCACAGGCCGCCGGCGGCGCTGGCCCGAAGGGCGGCGCCACCGGCCCGGCGGACCCGTCGGCGATCGTCGCCGCCGTGCTGCTCTACGGCCTGGCTTGGCCGGCGATCGCCGCCGCGACGATGGGTGCACTGCACTACGCCCTGCGCGGGCTGGCCCCCGGGTTGCGATTGAAGGTCTCGAGCGGATTGCTGGCAGTGCTGGTGGCAGCCGCCTGGCTCTGATCAGAACACCGCAGCCCGGGTGCCAGGCGGCGCATGTTAAATTCCTGCCCCGGCCTTGCCCCACCGTCCCAGACTCCGCCAGAGGATCCGCCATGATCGAAATCAACCAGCGCCCCGCCGCCGGCCCGACCATCCGCCTGCATCCGGACGACAACGTGCTGATCGCACGCACGCTGATCGAACTGGGCGCGAAGCTCGACGGCGGCCTGACCAGCCGCGGCCAGGTGCCCGCGGGGCACAAGATCGCCGCGCGCGCGATCGCGAAGGACGAGCCGATCCGCAAGTACAACGTCACCATCGGCTTCGCCTCGGCGGACATCCCCGCCGGCGCGTATGTCCACTCGCACAACATGGAGTTCCGCGAGTACCAGCGCGACTACGCCTACACGCGCGACTACAAGCCGGTCGAGATGATCCCGGAAGCCGAACGCGCGACGTTCATGGGCATCGTGCGCGAGAACGGGCAGGTCGCCACCCGCAACTTCATCGGCGTGCTGTCCACGGTCAACTGCTCGGCGACGGTCGCGCACAAGATCGCTGAACACTTCACGCCCGAGCGCCTGGCCGAGTTTCCGAACGTGGACGGCGTGGTCGCCTTCGCGCACGGCACCGGTTGCGGCATGGAAATGACCGGCGAGCCGATGGACCTGCTGCGCCGGACGATGGCCGGCTATGCCCTGCATGCGAACCTCGCCGGCGCACTGATCGTCGGCCTCGGCTGCGAACGCAACCAGGTCAACAAGCTGCTCGCGGAACAGAAGCTCAATGCGGGCGCGCGCCTGCACACCTTCGTCATGCAGGACGAAGGCGGCACCACGAAGACGATCGCCGCCGGCATCGCCGCGGTGAAGTCGATGCTGCCCGAAGCGAACAAGGTGAAGCGCACGAAGGTGCCGGCGAGCCACATCACCGTCGGCCTGCAGTGCGGCGGTTCGGACGGCTTTTCGTCGATCACCGCAAACCCGGCGCTGGGCGCGGCGATGGACCTGCTGGTGCGCCATGGCGGCACCGCGATCCTGTCCGAGACGCCGGAGATCTACGGCGTCGAGCACACGCTCACCGCGCGCGCACGCTCGAAGGAAGTCGGCGAGAAGCTGATCGAGCGCATCCGCTGGTGGAAGGACGAATACACCCCTGGCCGCGACACCCAGATCAACGGCGTGGTGAGCCCGGGCAACCAGTCGGGTGGCCTGGCGAACATCTTCGAGAAGTCGCTGGGTTCCTCGATGAAGGGCGGCACCGGGCCGCTGATGGAGGTCTACCGCTACGCGGAGCCGGTGACCCAGAAGGGGTTCGTGTTCATGGACACGCCCGGCTTCGATCCGGTCTCGGCGACCGGCCAGATCGCCGGCGGTGCGAACGTGATCTGCTTCACCACCGGACGCGGTTCGATGTTCGGCGCCAAGCCGGTGCCGTCGATCAAGCTTGCCACCAACACGCCGATGTACACCCGGCTCACCGAAGACATGGACATCAACTGCGGCGGCATCCTAGACGGCAGCCACACCCTGCAGGAGATGGGGCAGGAGATCTTCGAGCACATCCTGCGCACCTGCTCCGGCGAACGAAGCAAGAGCGAACTGCTCGGGCTGGGCGACCATGAGTTCGTGCCGTGGAACATCGGCGTGACGGGCTGAGCGGCTGACCGGGGTTGCTCAGCTATCGCCATGCCTTCCATGCCGGCAACCATGCCGATGTGCTCAAGCACATGGTGCTGGTCGACCTGCTGGGCTACCTGGGGCAGAAGGACAAGCCGTTCTGGTACGTCGACACGCACGCTGGCGCAGGCCTGTATGCGCTCGACACGCCGACGGCCCTGAAGACGTCCGAGTTCCAGGACGGCATCGGCCGCCTCTGGATCGAGACCGGCCTGCCGGCACCGGTCAAGGCCTATGTCGACCAGGTGCGGCAGCTCAACCGCAGCGGAAGACTGCTGCGCTACCCGGGTTCACCCCAGATCGCGCTGCAGCTGCTGCGGCCGACCGACCGGCTGCACCTGTTCGACCTGCACTCGACCGAAAGCCGCCTGCTGCAGAAACAGTACGACGGAGACCGACGCATCCGGGCACTGGCCGGTGACGGCTTCGCCGGGCTGAAGGCCCTGCTGCCGCCGCAACCCAGGCGCGCACTGGTGCTGATCGATCCGTCGTACGAAGACCGGCAGGACTACCGGCAGGTGGTCGACGCGACCGAAGATGCCCTGCGCCGGTTCGCCACCGGCATGTACATGGTCTGGTATCCCCTGCTGTCCAGGCGCGAGGCGGTTCGGCTGCCCACGGCGCTGGCCTCGCTGCGCGAACGCGACTGGCTGCAGGTCGAACTGCGCGTGAAGGCGCCGGCGGAAGACGGCATCGGCATGCATGGCAGCGGGCTGTTCGTGTTCAATCCGCCCTGGACGCTCCCGGCGATGCTGGAGGACGCAATGCCGGCACTGGTGCGGCTGCTCGGGCAGGACGCCACGGCCAGCCACCTGCTGCGGCACACGATCGCCTGAGCACATCCACGGCGCATTGCAGCCGGGCCGAGCCGCGCGCCGTTTGCGACAGCCGCCGGCATGCTGATAAGCTCGACCACGATGCACGGCGGGACGTGTACACGACATGCGCGGGACAAGCGCGTGCACCGGCCCGCGGGACGACGGTGCCGTCTGAACATGGCGCCGTGCAACCACGGTGCCGCCCACGCGCGGCCCAACGGAGGAAACACACGATGACGCAATCACCGTCCGCACTGCGCCGCTGCGCACTGCTTTCCGCCATCGGCGCAACCGGGCTGGCCATCCTGTCGGCCGCTGCGATCCAGCCCGCACAGGCACAGGCCTTCCCCGCCAAGGCGATGCGCATGATCCTGCCCTTCCCGCCCGGCGGTCCGACCGACCTGCTCGGGCGCAGCATCGCGGCCAAGCTGTCGGAACAGGTCGGCCAGCCTGTCACCGTCGACAACCGGCCGGGTGCCGGCGGCAACCTCGGGCTCGAGGTGGCTTCCAAGGCGCCTGCCGACGGCTACACCATGGTGCTGACCTCGCCGCTGATCTCGATCAGTCCGTCGCTCTATGCAAAGCTCAACTACGATCCGATGAAGGACCTGGCGCCGATCTCGCTGCTCGCGGTGATCCAGAACATCCTGATCGTGCATCCGTCGGTGCCGGCCAAGAACCTCGGAGACCTGGTCAAGATCGCGCGCGCCAACCCGGGACGGCTCAACTACAGTTCCGGCGGCGTCGGCACCACCGGCCATCTGGCCGCCGAGCTGCTGAACAGCCTGATGAAGATCCGCACCGTGCACGTGCCCTACAAGGGCTCCGGACAGGCGATGGTGGGCCTGATGTCCGGCGAGACGGACATGCTGATCATGGCCGCCGCGATCGCAGCACCCCAGATCGCCGCCGGCAAGGTCAAGGCGATCGCGCTGCTGGCCGAGAAGCGGGTCGCCAACCTGCCCAACGTGCCGACCGCCGCCGAGTCGGGCGTGGCCGGGTTCGAGGTGCCGATCTGGTACGGCATGCTGTCGCCCGCCGGCACGCCGCGCGACCTGATCAACCGGCTGAACGCGGAGATCGTCAAGGCACTCGCCTCGCCCGACCTGCGCGACAAGCTGGCCGCCTCCGGCATCGAATCGCGCACCAGCACGCCGGACCAGTTCGCCGAGTTCATCCGCAGCGAGGCGGTGCGCTACGGCCGCGTGATCCGCGATGCCGGCATCAAGGGCGAATAGGCCCGTCACTCCCGCCAGCCCCACCGCACACATCGAAGGAAACGCCGTGTCCAGGAAGACCATCCGCAGCCTGCTGAAGGAAGAGAAACCGCTGGTGCTGCCGGGGGCGCATGATGCGTTGTCCGCGCTGCTGATCAAGCAGGCCGGGTTCAAGGGTTTCTTCATCGGCGGCTTCCAGACCGCCGGTGCCCGCCACGGGTTGCCGGACATCGGCCTGTGCCAGCTCGGCGAGTTCGGCGCAGCATTCCGCGACATGGTCAACGCCTGCGACCTGCCGGTGCTGGTCGACGCCGACAACGGCTACGGCGACGTGAAGAACTGCGTGCACCTGCTGAACAGCTACGAGCGGATGGGCATCTCGGCGCTGTTCATCGAAGACCAGGTCGCGCCCAAGCGCTGCGGGCACATGGCCGGCAAGCGGGTGGTGCCGACCGAGGAAATGGAAGCCAAGCTGCGCGCGATGAGCGCCAACAGAATGGACCCGGAGACGTTCATCGTCGCCCGCACCGATGCGCGCGCGATCCACGGGCTGGACGAAGCACTGCGCCGAGCCGAACGCTATGTACGTGCCGGCG
>JBIITW010000088.1:0-18108 GCA_044340265.1 Burkholderiales bacterium
GGCGCGAGTACCCGGCGATCACCCAGCCGACGAACGCCACCAGCGGCAGCACGATCGCTCCGGCTGCGTCCACCCTTGCCAGCGCGAACGGCCCGACCGGCAGCACGGCCGCGCCGGCCACGATGAATGCACACAAGGCGAGGATGGAGGCTGCAAGTGCGATCGCACAGGCGATGCGCGCGAGCCTCCAGGCGTTGCCGACCGAAGGTTGGAGGATGGCCGTCGCAACCGCTGCGGCTGCGAATGCGCCGGGCATGGCGAGCAGCAGCGCGCTGCGCCATGCGGGTGCATCCTGGACCATCGCTGCAAGCGTTGCAGTATCCACGACCGGCTCCGTCCATTGCGCCATCGACGCGATGCACGCGAATCTACGCAGCTGCCGTACATGCGTAAAATTCATTGTTCCGCACGATTCGTGAACAAATACAGAACGATCTATCCATTCAGTACGGAAGGCCATCCCGGTGTCCAGGCTCAACTACCACCACCTGCATTACTTCTGGGCGGTCGCCAAGGAAGGGAACCTGACGCGCGCGGCCACCCGCCTGCATGTGTCGCAATCGGCGCTTTCCAGCCAGATCCGTCAGCTAGAGGATGCCTTCGGCCAGCCTTTGTTCACGCGCGTGGGCCGGACATTGCAGCTGACCGAGGCCGGACACCTGGCGCTGGCGTATTCGGAAAACATCTTCGCCTCCGGCAACGAGCTGCTCGCCCTGCTGCGCGACGGCCACAGCGAACAGCGGCAGGTGCTGCGCATCGGCGCGATGGCCACGCTGTCGCGAAATTTCCAGGAGAACTTCGTACGCCCGCTGCTGGCCCGCGACGATGTGTCACTCGCGCTACAGTCAGGCAGCCTGCAGGAACTGCTGGCCCGCCTGCGCGTGCATGCGATCGACCTGGTGCTGTCCAACCGGCGGGTACCGGCGACGGTGGACGATCCCTGGCGCTGCCGTCGCATCGCGCGGCAGCCGGTGAGCCTGGTCGGCAAGCCGCGTCCGAAGCGCCGCGCGTTCCGGTTCCCTGAGGAGCTGGCTGACGTGCCCCTGTTGCTGCCGGGCAGGGACAACGACATCCGTACCGGCTTCGACCTCATGTGCGAGCAGCGCGGGCTGCGCTACCGGCTGCGTGCCGAGGTCGATGACATGGCGCTGCTGCGGCTGCTGGCACGGGATTCGGACAGCGTCGCGCTGTTGCCCACCGTCGTGGTTCAGGATGAACTGCGCAATGGCACGCTGGCAGAGTACTGCGTCGTGCCCGACCTGCACGAGAATTTCTATGCGATCACCGTGCAGCGACGATTCGAGCCGCCGCTGCTTAAGACACTGCTCAGACGACCCGAAGCCGACGTGCTTGCCTTTCGCGCGCAGTGAGGGCGGGCGTGAAGGCTGCCGTCACCTGGCGTCCTGCAGTTCCAGCAGTCGGGCCTTCAGTTCACGCTTGCCCATGGCGCGCAGGCGGGCGATGGTGTCGATCATCGCTGGCTGGGGGCGCGTGCTCGCAGTCTCCCAGTTGTAGATCGTCTGTTCGCTGACTTCGAGCAGCCGCGCGAGGTCTCGCACGCTGAGTCCCAGGCGGCTGCGGAAGGCGCGAAGTCGGTCGGCACTGAACCGGCGGCGCGGTGTGTCGGCACCGTCCCCTCCGGCGGCCGGGGTCTTTGCCACCGCGTGAGGGCCGCGCTTGTTCAGTTGCGCGACCTCGCGCCGCAGCGCGCTGCATTCTTCCTTCAGCGCCGCGATGGCGCGACGCTGCTGGGCCCAGCGTTTCTTCAGCGGGACGATCTCCGCGTTGATCTGGCGCTTTGCAAGCCGTGTGATCTCGTCGCGCAGCAGGGATGTCAGGTTTGCCATTTAGACAGGAGCCTCCACTTCCGTTGGTGCCGACATGGTACGCGGTCGCATGCGCCGCGCGCGCGGGAACATTGCGCGGCCGGTGCGTGGCTTTTTGGGGCGCGTCAGTCGGCGCGTCAGTCGGCGCGGATGTCGAGTGCGCGGATCAGCTGACCATAGCGTTTCATGTCGGTGCGGATCAGCTCGGCCGACTCCGCCGCGCTGTTGGCCATGACATCGGATCCGGTCTGCTGGATCGACGCGGTGAGCTCAGGCGTGCGCAGGATGCGCACCAGTTCGCCGTTCAGCCGGTCGATCACTGGCGCTGGCGTGCGAGCCGGCACCAGGACCATCTGCCAGTTGCCCTCGACATAGTCCGGCACGCCGGACTCGGCGACGGTGGGAACGTCCGGCAAGGTGGCGATGCGCTTGCGGCCGGTGACTGCGAGTACCCGCAGCTTGCCCGATGCGAGGTGCGGCCGCACCGCGACCGATGACGCCCAGGACAGCTTGACCTCGCCTCCGAGCAGGGCCTGGATCGCCGGGCCGACGCCGCGATAGGGAACATGGGTGAATTTCACCTTCGCCATCGATGCGAAGAGCTCCCCGGCGATGTGCGTCGCGTTGCCGTTGCCACCCGAACTGTAGTTGATCTCGCCCGGCTTGGCGCGTGCGAGTTCGAGCAACTGCTTCAACGACGTGACCGGCAGCGAAGGGTGTACCGACAGGAGGTACGGCTGCCACAGCAGCGTGGTCACCGGCGCGAAGTCACGGGCGGAGTCGAACGGCAGTTTCGGGTAGACCGCCGGGTTCATCGTGAACGTGCTTGCCACCAGCAGCAGCGTGTAGCCGTCGGGGGCAGCGCGGGCCGCCACCTCGGTACCGATGTTGCCGTTCGCACCGCTTCGGTTGTCGACCAGCACCGGCTGGCCCCAGGCTTCGGTGAGCCGCTGGCCGATCAACCGTGCGAGGAAGTCCGACGTGCCGCCCGTGGGATAGGGCACGATCCAGCGGATCGGCTTGTTCGGATAGCTGGACGCCACGCCTTGGGCGATGGCCATGGCCGGCAGGGTGGCTGCGGCAAGCAAGACGGTGAGATGCAGGGACAGGCGGCTTCCGTTCATCATCGCTCCAGGGGGTTGTCGATCCAGGGAAGGTCAGGCAGGCCGAAGTTGCGGCAGTCCGCCACCGATTCAAGGCGCATCAGGTTTTCATAGAGAGCGGCCGCATGGGTGCGGCCCCACACCGGTTCCATCAGGTCACGATACTTGCGCTCGACGTCCTGCGCCCGATGCGGATTGCCCGCTTCGCCCTTCATCACTTCGCAATGGCCGCTCACGATCGAGCCGTCATTGAAATGGATGTCGAGGTCGCATCGTTGTCGGTCCGGGTATGCCGCGGTGTGGGCGAGGTCTTCGGACACGTCCACCTTCGCGAGCAGTGCCTGCACGCGCGGATCGCGCACCGCCGGCAGGTCGAAGCATTCGATGGCGGACCGACCATGCACCAGGATGGTCGCCAGTGCGAACGGAATGGAGAACTTGGCCCCGAAGCTGGTTGTGATGCGGCGGCCCGAAAGCAGCGCTGCCATCTGGAATGCGCGTACCTCGATGCGGCGGATGCGCGCGATATCGATCGATCCGCCCGCCTTCGCCATCGCATCCTGCAACGCATCGATCGCCGCGTGCGAATAGCGTCCCGATGAATGCAGCTTGAAGTACCCCTTGAGGATCAGCCAGTCCTCGCCCAGCCCGTCGACCATGCGCTGCGGATCGAAGCCATCGGCGATCACCGTACCGTAGGTGAAGCCGATGCCGTCTCGCTGCCCGGTGAACCCCGCCTCCACCAGTTGCACCGCATCCAGTCCGGCCAGTGCGCTGTGCCCGGAATAGACGTTGCGCACGGTCGCCTCGTCGAGCATCGCCTGCCGGTTGGTGGTCATGGCCATCGACGCTGCCATGTTGATGGCGTGGCGCAGCTGCGTTGGGTCGAAACCCTTGAGCTTCGCGGCGGCTACCGCAGAACCGATCGTGCCGACAGTGCCATGCGGATGCACGGACACCCGCATGCGCGAGGCCATGCCGACGCGGGCGCTGACTTCGTAGCCCAGCACCACGGCCAGCAGCAGGTCGCGGCCGGATGCACCCATGGCCTGGGCGAGCGCGATCGCGGCCGGGATCGACTGGCTGCCCGGATGCGAATACGCAATCGTGCTGCCCTCGTCGAAATCGTGCCAGGTGCTGGCGATGCCGTTGAGGTAGCCGGCGTCGCGGGCGCACGCACGGTGCGCGGTGCCGATCACCCAGCTGTGGCCCGGTTGCGGCGCAGGCAGCAGTGCTTTGGCGAACGCCTTCAGTTCCTCGCTCTGGTTGCCGGCGGTGACGATCCCGAAGCAGTCGGCAATGAGGCGCCGGCATCGGTCGACCACTGCGGGCGGCAGGTCCTCGAGCCTCGTTTCGAGGACGAAGCGCAGGATCTGCGCGAGATAGGCCGGAGGCAGCGCGGGGTCAGCGCCACCGGCCGAGGGTTGCAGCCCTGGCCTTTCCTGCATCCCGGCCATCAGAGGCCGGTCTTGCGGAAGCGGGCGATCACCGGGCCGGTGCTGCGGGTGCGCGACTTGACCTTCGGTCGAATCACCGGGGCCCAGCGCCCGAGGTCGGAGAGTACGGTCCATTCCGGGGTCAGGTGCAGGTTCTCGGACGCCATCATGTAGATCGCGGTGTAGACCAGGAAACCCTTCGCGTTCGGCTGCGCTTCACGAAAACGGAGCACCTCGGTCACGCCGGGCAGCTTCATGATGTTTGGCACATGGTCATTGTCATAGATGTCGTTGAACTCGGCCTCGTCCTTCGGGTCGATTTCGAACGTGATCATCATGCAATGCGGCGCTTCGCTGAACCCGCTCTCGATCGTTGCCATCCATACCCCCTGTGTGTTGTCGAAGGCCTGTGGCCTGCCCGGCCGACGATTGTCATCTTACGTGCAGGTCGCGATGTCCGATATCCATACGGCAATTTCGGCAGTGAAGATGGGCGTCGAAGATTTGTCCTTTCCCCGAGGCCCTCCAGACACCAAAAACCCCTGCATCCATGCAAAGTCGGCCCTGTCCACAACGCTGTGGGGAAAAGACATCTGGCAGCCCACTGCTGCACTCTGCGGTACACTGTGTATGTCCCGGTCCCCACACGGCCGGTGTCTCTCCACAGACAGCCGAGACCCAACATGCCTTCGATGGATCTGTTCACCCTCACGGGCCTGGCTGACCCCGGTATGGACTGCACCGAATGGCAACGCGACCCCCTCCACTGCGCCCTCCAGTGGTTGCAGCGGGAACGGCACCAGGGCGACTCATACCAGCCAGCGACGATCCAGAAGCATCTCTCGATCGTCCGCCGATACCTCGCCAGCCTCGAACAGCAAGGTTCCATCCTGGCGAGCGCAGGCGCAGAACAGATCGCCCGGTTCCTGAACAGCCTGGAACACGTGCAGCGAGACGGCACACCCGCCCTCACCCGGCACCGCTACCTGCGCACCCTCGATGCATTGCACGCGGAACTGGTCCGAGCCGGCGTTCGCGGCGACAACCCGGCGCACGGCCTGTTGCAACAGTTTCCTGCGCCGCGAACCCGACCGTTGCCGGAGGCGCTCACCGCCGGTGAGGAAAGCCGGCTGCTCGGTACATTGCAGACGATCATTGCACCCCTGCAGTCCGACGCTGGCCTCGCACCTGGCCTCGCATCTGGCATCGACGCCAGCAGCAGCACTGGGCCGGAACCCGGCTGGCGCCTGCTGCGCGATGCCGCGATCGTTGCAATGGCAATCGGTTCGGGCCTGCAGCCACGCGAGATCGTCGCGCTTCAGGTAAGTGACATCCATTTCGACGAGGTGCCACCCTTCGTCATCGTGGCCGCTCATGGCCGACGACCGCAACGCGTCACGCCGGTGAGCCCGTCAGTCCGGCCGCTGCTCGACGCATGGCTGACCATGCGCGATCTGGTGTGCGGCGGCGCAGCGGGCGCAGTGTTCTGCGCGAGTCCGAGTGGCGGATCGCTCACCGTACGCAGCGTACACCGAGCCTGCGAGGGTTGGCTCGACCGCGCCGGCATCGCGCGCACGCACAAGGGGGCGCGCGTGCTGCGCGGTGCCTTTGCCGCGCGCCAGCTGCGCGCAGGCAAGCCGGCGTGGGTCCTGCGCGACTGGATGGGCCTGGCCCTTGAAGGTTCCGCCGCAGCCTATGCGCGCGGCATCGTCAATCCAGACGGTGTGGAAGTCGCGTAAGCCGCGCAGGGCCGGCTACCGCTCCGCCGTCGGCTCGTCGCCGATCTCCGCCGCAAGTCCGAGGATATCTTCCGCAGTCGGCTGGTCCCAATGCTCGCCGATCATCAGCGCACCGAAATAGCGGAGGAAGTCTGCGCGCACCATCGGATGTTCCCAGCCATCACGATCGAGCCGCTTCACCAGCACGGAACGTTGGGCAACCAGGGTTTCGCGATACTGCGCGAGCCAGGTGTCGCGTGCCGCGGCGTCATGCTCGAGGAACATGCCGCGTACGTCGCCATAACGCCGCTTGATCCATTCCTCGCGCCAGCGCGCCTCGCGCGAGGGTGCTACGCCCTGCCCTATCCGCCGCGCATTCCAGGTACCCGGCGCAGGCTCTCGCTTCTGGGCTGCCTCGAGTACGGCAGCGACCCAGCGAGCCGGCTGCCCGATCGGGGCAAGACCGGTTGCCCCGGGAACACTCTGGCGCTGGACCAGCTGGTCGATCGCCGCCCGCAAACGTTCCGCGTCGTACTGTTCCAGCAACCGTTCGGCCTCGGCCTGGGTCAGACCATTGCGGATGGCATGACCGATCACCGGCAGATCGACCAGGTCGGCAGCTGAGGTGGGCCGCGGGTGGGCACCCTCCTCCCGGCGGCGCACTTCGAACTGGATCGTGGTGATCGTCTTGTTGTCCGGCCCACGCGCTTCGATCGGTCCAAGGACCACGATGTCAGTCAGCGCGTTGACTTCGGCGATCGCCGGCAAAAGGACGTCTCGCTTGAAATAACGATACTGCGCCTGGCGCGCATCGGCACGGTCGGGCTGGCCGGTCAGCACCGGCTTCCACCAGCGCCAGGGCTGGCGCGCGGTGAGGTGGCTGGGATTGTCGATATAGCGGGCGCAGATTTCGTAGAGGGCCAGGGCGGTATGCGATCGCAGTCGGGTCATCAGCTCCAGCGACAGCCGTGCATAGCGCTCCGGGCTCAACAACTGGGTGCGGATCTGCGGCGCGTAACTCCATTCCAGGATCACCGCCCCACCCGCCTCTGGCGGCTTGCTCAGCGAAACGCCGGAGACCAGCCCGCACGCCTCCCAGCGCACGAACTCGCGGTCGGTCGGACTCTGCCATTCGACCACGGTGCTGATCATCTGGCGAAGCGTGCGCTTGAGCAGCTGGTAGTCCTTGGAGTCGAAGCGCGACAGCGTGATCAGCTCGCGCAGGGGCGCTGTATAGGTTTCCCTGTCGCCCTGCTGCTGGGCGAGGCGGAGCATCACGTTGAACAACTTCCGGGTCAGCAAGCCGATGCGCCGCTCGGTCGGCATCAGCGCGATCGTGTTGACGTGCTTGCGGACGATGGCGTGACGGTCGGCGCGGTCTGCCGATGACGGTACCGTCACGCGCGTCGGGTTGCCGCCCCGTTCGGATGCTGGACCCGCATCGTTTTCGATTTCATCCTCGCGCTCGGGATCCCCGGCGCTCGAGGCCTGATCGGGTTGCCGGCGAAGTTTTGAACGCTCCATGAGCCGAGGCTAGGCATTTGTGAGTCGTTGTGCAAGTGGGATTTCACCTACGTTCCGGGGGCTGTATGCCATGCCCTTTCCTGTAAAGCCTCACCTACCGACCTTTGCTGACTGCTGTCTGCGATGGACCCGTGAGCCTTCAGGTCTTTTCTTCCTTGCATGCACAGCCGACGTCCTGCATGCCCTGGGCCGCGTCAGGCACAGGCAGGCGCTGCCGATCAGGCGGGCCACGCCTGCAGGATGTGAGCTTCCACGGGAACATGCCGCGACCGGATGATTTCCCGTATCCACTCACAGGCAATCCTGCGCCCGCTCCGCACGGGTCCTGAAGACACTCACTTCCATGCCTGCATTCCATCACACGCATTCCCGTCGGAGCTCACATGATGAAGTCCAAACTACTGACGGTAATACGTTTTCCGGGACTTAAAGTTTTTGAAGTGCGTTAAGAGGGATATACAAAAAACACCAAAAAGCAGGAGTGGCGTACATTAACGAAAAACGCGTCAAGCAGCTTCTGCAAGTTCACTGCTCACTTCCGCCGTCGATACACTTGTTCGGTTGAAGCTGTCTCACCTTGTTCAACTTCATAAGAATTCTCCAGTGATCCATCTGACACCACAACCTCTGAGCAGCATCATCGAACAGGCCGATCGGGCCGCCCTCCTCGTCTCTCAGGTGCGCGGCGCAATGCTGTCCCCGACCGCACGAAAGACTGCGCCGCGCTTCAACGCTTCACAGGTTGCTGCCATGTGCGGCGTTGAACGCGGACAGATCGCCTATCGGCTGACCAAGGGCGATCTGCCGCCCGGTACACCCAACGAGACGGGTACACGAAGGGAATTCACACTGGCAGAAACACGGACGTGGGTTCGCGCCTACCGTTCAACGGCCCGGCGTCCGGAACAGGCCGAGGCCTGCGTACTCACCATCGCCAACTTCAAGGGTGGCGTGGGCAAGACGACGACCGCCATGTCGCTCGCCCAAGGTCTCAGCCTTCGTGGGCACCAGGTCCTTTGTATCGACTGCGACCCACAAGGCAGTCTCACGACGCTTCACGGGATCCTTCCGGATTCAGAGGTTTCGGAAAGCGACACGATACTCGAGCTGTGCGCCGGCTCCGAGCGGTCGATTCGACCTGCGATCCGGCCAACCTACTGGGACGGCATCGACCTGGTCGCTGCCGCACCCTTGTTGTTCGCAGCGGAGTTCATGTTGCCCGCGCGCCAGAGCCAGGATCCTGCCTTCGCATTCTGGGATGTACTGAATCTGGGCATCGACGATGTGCGGCGTGATTACGATGTGATCATCATCGATACGCCCCCGGCGCTGTCATACGTGACGATCAACGCATTGATGGCGGCCAACGGAATCATCATGACGCTTCCGCCCAATGCGCTGGATGTGGCGTCGTCTGCGCAATTCTGGCGACTGTTTTCCGACCTGACTGCGCAGCTTGTCGAGCGTCGCGCCATCACCAAGGAGTTCGACTTCATTCGCGTGCTTCTGACCCGGGTCGACAACAATGATGCGACGGCATCGGTCGTGCGTGAGTGGATCGGGAAGGCATACGAGGGCAAGGTGATGCCGGTGGAGATACCCAAGACGGCGGTCGCGAATTCGAGTGCTGCTGAATTCGGTACGGTCTATGACGTCACGCGCTATGACGGGAACAATCGCACATACAAGCGTGCGGCCGAGGCATACGAGCGGGTGACCGAATTGATCGAGCAGCTGATCCAGGCAGTATGGCGTCGCCAGGTGCAGGGCCAGTGATGGATCAGCGATGCACCTGTTTTGAGCCGTGGTACGGTACCACGCGTGGTACCGTACCACGGCCTGTTGAAGGGCCCGGCGCTGAACAGCGGTCGATAGTCCGGGCTTCCGGCAACCCGTTGGTCGATCAGGGGGTGTTTCTTTCATCATTGCGGTCGTTGCGCGGGAGGAATATGGAATGAAGCGTATTGCGGAGAAATCCAAGCTCATAAACCTTCCACCGGCAACGCCGTCGGGCGGATCGTCGCCCGCCAGGCCGGTGGCCAGTGGCCCCTTGCCAGACCGATCGCCAGCGCCCAACACCGCCATGTCGGAGCAGCCAGCCCCAGCTGCGCCAAATGCCGGAAGTACATCAAGGTCGTTTACCGGCGTCGGCGCGATGATGGCTGCGTTGGGGCAGGGCGGTACCCTCGGAAAGGAACTTGAAGAGGTAAAGGCACGCCTGGCTGAGTACGAAGGCAGCGTGCCGGTGAAGCTCCTGGACCCGAAGCAGGTTCGCGAAACCGCATTCGCGAATCGCCACGAGTCGGAATACACCTCGCAATCGTTTGCAGAGCTCAAGCGCGAGATCGAGCAGGCCAGGGTGAATGTCCAGCCGATCAAGGTACGCAAGGCCAGCGAGCAGGACACATTTGAAATCGTGTTCGGTCACCGCCGCCACAGGGCCTGCCTCGAACTTGGCCTGCAAGTGCTGGCGATCATCGAAGATGTGTCGGATCGCGAGCTCTGGTTGCAGATGGACCAGGAGAACAGAGGGCGCCGTGACCTGAGCCCATGGGAGCAGGGCAGGAGCATCCAGACCGCACTTCGTAGCGGATTGTTTCCGTCGGTCAGGCAGTTGGCCGAGCATGCCGGCATCGATTTCAGCAATGCCGCCAAGTTGCTCAAGCTCGCCGAGTTGCCCGACGATGTCGTTGCTGCATTCGAGAAGCCGACCGACCTGCAGGTTCACTGGGCCGGGTTGTTGTCCAAAGCGCTGCAGGTGGATCCTGAGTCAGTCCTCGAACGGGCAAAGCAGATTTCGACGCGTGGTACCGTACCACGGCCCTCGAAGCGCATTCTTGCCGAGCTGCTTGGAGATGTTGAGGGCAGGGTGGCGGGAAGCCGCTCACCGGTCACCTTGACTCGTGACGGGGCGACGATCGCGACCCTTCGGCGTACGCCCGCAAAGCGGCTGCTGATCGAGATCCACGCGCCGATGGATCTGGACGAGGCGGCTGCCCAGATCGCGCAATGGCTGGGCGCGTCTGCGGTTGACAAGGGATAGGTGAGTTTCTACGGGAAGCCTCCCGAATATCGGGGGGAGTGCCCCGTATCCGCCTCTCCACGGACGCCTGGAAGCCACTCCATCCGAGATGGGTGAGCTTCTACAGGGTGCGCTGCTTTCGCCCGCACCGCCTCGCACTCCAGCAATGGCGGTGGGGCCCCGGCACGCGCTTCATCGATCTTGAGTTATCAAGCATTCGAGTTATGCCGGGCTTTTCCCCGCGGCCAGCGCCGGTAGAAAAGTCCCGCTTCAAAAACAACGCGTTATACATCGGCGTCGACCCTCGATAGTTTCACGGCCGCCCCGGGCGCCTTCAGGCGAAGGTGGTCGTCGACGCGAGGAATGCCTCGTCAGGCGCAAGCCGGCTGCGAAAGATGATGCGCCGCCTCACCTCGCTTCCGACGCGTCGCGCAAAGTAGAAACCAGGCTGGTCGATGCGGCCCGCTTCCATGCAGACAGAACCGATGGCAGGGTTTCATATAACCATTCTCCGCAAAATGGTATAAGTGACCCATGGACTGTCCATACCGATGACTTCGGTCCAGGGATCGCCCGCTTGCGATTCCCTTCATGGCGCGGGCCCCGGAACTCCGGACACCAGGATGCACTGGCAGGGTCGACAGACCTGAGTCGCCTGCGTCCGTGACGACTTCCTCAACCACGGCTGGCCTGGCCGAACGAAGAAACCGAAGCCATCAGCACTCAACCAGGAGAACAAAAGTGAGCGAAGAATCGGGTGACCGGCGCAAGTTTCTGATCGACGCCCTCGCAGTTGCGGCGGCGACGCCTGCTGCGATAGGCGCCGCGACAGCACAGGCGAGCGACCGGACCAGAGCGAGAGGCAGGCAGGCTGCGTCGGGCAAACTGCGGCGCCCCAACATATTGTTCATCCTGACCGACGAGGAGCGCTACCCGCCGCCCTACGAAACAGGGGCGCTGCGTCAGTGGCGCGAAACCCAGTTGCCCGGCCGGGCATTGATCCGAAAACACGGGCTTGAGCTCAATCGCCACTACATCGCCTCGGCTGCCTGCGTGCCGTCGCGTGCCTCGCTGTTCACCGGGCAGTACCCGTCGCTCCACGGTACCTCGCAGACCGATGGCGCCGCCAAAGGCGCCTTCGGGCCTGACATGTTCTGGCTCGATCCGAATACCGTGCCGACGCTCGGCCACTACTTCCGGGCGGCCGGATACAAGACCTTCTACAAGGGGAAGTGGCACGCGTCCGAGTCCGACATCCTGATCCCGGGCACCAAGACGCCGCTGGCCAGCTACGATGCCGCCGGCTTTCCCGACCGCGCGCTGGAACAGAAATACCTGCAGGCCGACCGTCTGGATGCGTTCGGATTCAACGGCTACATCGGGCCGACGCCGCACGGCAGTGACGCGCGCAACAGTGGCTCTTCCGCGCTGACCGGCCCAAGCGGGCGGGACGTGGCGTATGCCGATCAGGTCATCGGCCTGCTGGACGAACTGGAACGTGGGTCCGATACACCGTGGCTCACGGTCCTGGGACTGGTGAACCCGCATGACATCGTTCTGCGCGGCGCGCTCTCGACCCTCGGCCAGCAATTCAATTTCAGCGTCGATCCGACCGTCCCGAACGTCCCCCCGGCCCCGACCGCGGACGAGCAGCTGTTGCCGACCAAGCCCATCTGCCACGCCAGTTACAAGAACACCTATCAGGAGGCCTTTCAGCCGACCTTCGGTGTCGAAGACTTCCGCCGTTTCTACTATCAGTTGCACAAGAACGTGGACGCACAGATCCTGCGCGTCATGCAGCGCCTGCAGGCCTCGAGGTTCTACGAAGACACCATCGTGGTGTTCACCTCGGATCATGGTGAACTGCTCGGTGCGCATGGCGGCCTGTACCAGAAATGGCACAACGCCTACGAGGAGGTGGTCCGGGTACCTTGTGTCATCCACAATCCGCGGCTGTTCCGCGAAGCCCAGCAAAGTCACGAGGTGACCAGTCACATCGACCTCGTGCCGACGCTGATCGGTCTGGCCGGACTCGATCAGGATCAGCTGCGCCGTACGCTGACCCCCACGCATACCGAGGCGCAGCCGCTGGTCGGCAGGGACTTGTCGAGGATGGTGACGGGCGAGGCGGCCTGGCCCCGCCAGGGTGAACCCGCGTTCTTCATGACCGATGACGAGCCGACGTCGGGCTCCAACCAACAGAATTTCACCGGCTTCGCCTACAACTCGGTGATCCAGCCAAACCACGTCGAGACGATCGTGGTCCGACTCGACGGCGCTGGCGGCGGCAAGCTGTGGAAGTACTCCCGATACTTCGACAGCCCGCAGTTCTGGACCACGCCCGGTGTATCCGACGTCACCCGCGCTGAAATCGGCAAGCCGGGCGCGACGTGCGATCAGGAACTCCTGCGCACCCAGCCGGCGCCCGAACAACGCGAGATGTACGACCTGGAAACCGACCCGCTGGAAACGCGCAATCTGGCCTTCGAAGGGCACAAGACCATCGCGAGCCAGGCTATCCAGGCGTTGCTCGAGCGGTTGCTCGACGAGCAGCGCGCACGAAAGCGGCTGGTAGCCAAGAGCGCGGGTTAAGGCCCGACGGCATCTTGACGGGTGACGCGTGCTGGACCACTCCAGCATGCGTCGTTGCGATGACTGGTGACGCCAGATGAGGGCGACAACTCGGTGTTCGTCCTCAGCCTTTGTGGCCACCTCGTTGCACGGATTCCCGCTCGCACTTGCCAAAGGCTACTGCCGTCGCCAACTCGCCGGTTCCGTACATCGTGCTGAACCGGCGGTCCTTCAGTAGCGTGAACGTCAATGTCAGAAATTCGCGCCCATGGTCACGGCGGAGACGGGCAGCACCCTGTATCTCGCCATCTGCGGTTGACCAGATCGAGGCATTTCCCGAAAAGCAGGCCGACCACAGGCAGGCGGTCAGTCGCTGCCGTTTCGTGTCGATGCGAAAACGCTCCGCTTGTGCGAAGCCTTCTTCAGCATCCCGGCACCCGGTTTTGCCGCAATCGTATCTGGCTTCAATCGAGCAGGCGAGGACCTCGCCCGGTGCACCGGCGATCGCGATGCTTCCGGGGAACAACATTGCTGCGCCGATGAATCCTGCGAGCCGCCATATGTCCGACATGTGTACTTTCATTCAAGAAGGGCAGCGTTGCCTCAGGTCATGCGAGTCTGTCGAGTCGCACTGCCCGAGGTGGGCTGGTCGAGGACCAGGCGCGGCCGGTGGCACGCCCCAGTGCTGTCAGACGCGCGGTCGTTTGAAGCCAGCCGGTGCAGAAAGGCTTCCCGAGATGCCAGCTCGACGATCCGAAGCGAGGGGCCGGGGGGGCGAGCTCACCAAGTCGACCAAAGCAACCGGCAAACGGGAAGCCGCGAAACAGTACCCAAAATGGGACAAAACATCAAAAAAGAGTAAAATCCCGAATCGTTGGCGGGCTGGTCAAAGCCATTGCCGACGAGTGCAGGCCTTGTTCGTCGCAGGTCACCCCGCCGCGTCACCCCGCTGCGTCACCCCGGCGGGAGATCGAGTCTGCATACGCTCGCTCGATGAGCGACTCCAACGCGGCGAAATCGATCGGCTTGGTCAGCACTGGGCACCCCTCAGGAAGCGTTCCGTTGCGCCCGACGAGTTCGCGCGCCATCCCGGTGATCACGCAGTAATGCGGTGCCGACACACTCAGTTCCTGGCTCAGCGCATTGATGAGCTGGTATCCATCCACCTTCGGGATGTTCAGGTCGACGACGACGAAGTCCGGCTGAACCCGGCCGATCGCGATCAGTCCGGCAATGCCATCATGGGCGAAGTGCATGTCGACAGCCATACGCCACGAGCGGCTCATGATTTCGTAGAGCCTGCACACATCGGGGTCATCCTCGATGACCAGGACCGTACATCCGGAATGCCCGGCGCCACGCCTGTCGCGGCGACGCGATGCCGCCAGGCTGCGAACCTCTTCTACATTGACACGACGATGCCCCCCCGCGGTCTTCCATCCAGAAAGCACACCTTTCTCCATCCACTGCTGGACGGTCTTGATCGACACGCCGAGTTCGCGCGCTGCCTCTGCAGTGGACAGGTCTTTCGTCGTACTCAAGGGCAATGCTCCAACCGTGCAGAAAGTGACGAGACAGATCGCGGCTGCCGCGCAATCCGCCGCGGTATTGCAGAAACGATCGTTCTGGTAGCGGTGCAATTGTCTGGAACCAGGGTTCAATTCTACTCAACACCGCGCCGCGCCGCGCCGGTGCGTGGCGCCGACGGTCGCAGGTCGCAGGCCGGCTTCCAGGAACGTGCCCGTGCCCCTGAGTGAGACAGTGACATTGACGCAAGGCGATGGCGAAGGCCTCGTCGCGCTGGGCAGGCACATCCTCGAACAGAGCCCCGGTGCCATCCTGATCGGTGCGGGGGGCATCGTGCTGGATCAATTGGCCCGGCAGCTCGTCAATGTGCTGCGGCAGCATGGCGCGAACGGCGATGTGCAGGTGGCGATCCTGTTCGAGATGAGCCGTGAACTGTTGCTCGATCGTTTCAACCAGCGTATCGCGCACCTGTCGGTCCAGGACGCACGACTGGAAAAGCAGCTTCCCGCCCTCCAGGTGTGGGTGCTGCATGTCTCGGACGATGAACAGGTGTCCCGGGCCCTGCTGCTGGCGAGGCTCGTGCACGACTTTCCGGGTGCCGGAGTCCGGTTGGTCATGCTCGCTTCGCCGTCGGCCGAGGCGAACCTCGGCACGGGGCCGGAGGTGCAGCGCCTGCTGCGTTGCAGGGTCATCGCCGATCCGGGTGCCGGCGCGGGCGCGGGTGCTGGTGCGAGTGCGGGCGCGGACGAGCCGCGTGAGGCTCCGACACCCACGAGCGCACGGCCCTCCCGGCGATCCGGGACGTCGGGGCGCATGCTGCGGCTGGTCATCGGCGGCCTGCTCGCGCTCGGATTCTCTGCCCTGGTGGTCGTGTTCCTGCTTCCTGCCCGGTCGCAGCGTCCCGCCGAGGTTCCAGTGGCTGTCGCCGAACCGGTCGCACCGTCGAGGGAATCGGACGTGCCGGGGGCGCCGCAGCGCGAGCCCATCGGGTTGCCGGCAGACGTGGACATGCCTGTCCAGGCCGGCGCGTCTGCGGCGCTGCCACCGGCCGGAACGCCGGTCGGGGAGCCGGGCGGCGAACAGGTCGGGGAGCCGGGCGTACAGAAGCCTGCCGCAGAGGCACCTGCGCAGGCCGTCATATCCGGGCCTGCGCCGCCGTCCACGCCGCCGCCCGGGCCGCCACCCGGGCCGCCACCCACGCGGCCGGCCGGGCCACCAGCGCCACCAGCGCCGACCGCGCCGACCGCGACCGAGGGCAGGGACTGGGTACTCGGCCTCGTGCGCAGCCAGTGGGTGGTGCAGCACGTGGCCGCGCGCTCGCGCGCGGAAGCGCAGGCCTGGCGCCTGCGCACGCCCGCGCTTGCCGATGCGCGCATCGTCGCGCTGGCGCGGCGTGAGGAAGGCGAACACTACTTCGTGGTCGTATCCGGCCCGTTTGCCGATCGCGATGCGGCCGCCCGGTTCGTGCAGCAGCAGGGCCTCGCGGCGACGACCTGGATACGCGGGGCAGCATCGCTGAAGGCATCGCTGCCCCCCGAGGACAGTCGTCGCTGAGTGTGTAAAGTGTTCCGGCTCGCGACCGATTCATCCCTTATGGTCAGGATCCATCAAGCACGGGTACCTGACCGTTCGATCATGAGGAGCGGCAGATGGCATCGTTGAAGCGGATCGCAGGCCCGTTCACCACCGCAATCACGGCGGCAATCGCCGGGGCAACCGTGCTGGCCGGTTGCCAGACACGGCCCGCGCCCGCGCCAGCGCCGGTGGAGCCCGCGGCAGCGCGCGCCGCGCCGTCGCCGGGCAGCGAGCTGATCACCCTGGCCCCGCTGGTGGAGCGCCGCGACACGCTCATCGCCACGGGCTACGCGGTCATCGCGGTGCAGAACCACCGCTTGCCCGCACAACAGCGATTGCTGGCGATCCGTGCGTCCAAGCTCGATGCGTATCGCGCGCTGACCGAGCAGGTGTATGGCCAGTATCTCGATGCCACGACCACCGTTGCCGACATGGTGGTGATGAGTGACACGTTCCGCGCTCGCGTGGAAGGGGTGATCTATGGTGCGGTGCTGGTCAGCATCACGCCGGTCAACGACGACACCTATGAGACCACGCTGTCGCTCGATCGCTCGGTCGCGAACGACCTGCGCCTGCTGTATCTCACGCAACTCGCTGCGAAGCGGAAGTAGGGCATGCCGGTGGGGGCGCAGGCCTTGCGTCGAATCGCATGCAGATGCGGCGTTGCTGTCGCGATCGGTACCCTCCTGCCCTTCGCTGCGTCGATCCATGCGCAGACGCCCGGGCGCCTGGCGCGGGAGGCAGTGACCGTGCCGAGCGCGCCGCTTCCGCAGGACGCCCTGGAGCAGCAACTGGCTGCCATCCGGGATGCACTGCTCGAGCGGACGCTCGAGGCGCCGACGCGGGTGTTGTCGGTCGGATGGATCGATGACCAGGGCAAGCTGCACGAAACGTCGCAGTTCCGGACCGATGCCCACGTGCGCGGCGTACGTGTGCTCGGTTACCTCGAGGCGGAGGGCGAGCCCCTTCGCGCGCAGGTGTCGACCGCGATCGACCTTCCAGCGAGCCTGCGCGCCTCGATGGGCGCAGCTGGAGACTGCGCGGATGTACCGTCGCGCTGGCGCACGCCGGTGGCGTTGCAGGTCGTGCTCGCTCCGGGGCTGCGGGGACAGGACTTCGGGACGGCGACCGGGGTCTCGGAGGGCGTCGCCACGCTGATCACGCGTGCCGCGATGAACCTCCAGCGCTGGGCGGTGATGCGCAGCGATGCGCAGGATGCCGCGGCCAGCTCGTACCTGCGCGCGCTGTCCGGCAAGGGGAGCAGCCAGCCGGAATGGATACTGCGCCTGGTGCTGGAGCGACCGACCGCGGTCCAGGCGCCCTGGCCGCGTTCGGCTCCGCAGCTCTGGTCTGCTATGACGGCAGGGCAGGACAGGGCGCAAGCCCTGTGGCCGGTTGCGCTGACCCTGCAGCGCTCCGATGACCCCGAACCGGTGTACCGTGCCGCTGCGCAGATCGAGGTCAGGCACGGTGCCACGGAGACCGCTGCGCAACTGGTCGCCCATCTCGCCGGCCAGTTGCCTGAATGGCTCGCGGCGCTCGACCGCGAGGTGCCCTGCGAACCGGTGCGGTTTCCGCTGTTCACCCAGGCGCCGGGCGCGTGGTCGATCGAAGCCGGGGCATCCACCGGGCTTCGCCTGGGTGACCGCATGCTGGTCGTCGATCGGAGCAGCGTGCCGCGGCGACTGCTCGAGCCGGGCGCGGCGCGGCTGATGGCGATCGCCGAAGTGTCGCGCGTCGCGCCCGATCATGTGCGCGTGCGCCAGGTTGCCGGCCCGGACATGCCGGCGTCCGGAGACTGGGTAG
>JBIITW010000284.1:0-4801 GCA_044340265.1 Burkholderiales bacterium
CAGGCCGGCGAGCACCGGCGGCAGCGTGCCGGTGCGCAGCTTGCGGTCGAGCGCCGACAGCATCAGTGCGTGCAGCGCGGCGATGGTCAGCAGCCCGTAGGCCAGCAGGGCGACGATCACATGCGCTACGAGCATTGCCACCCCCGCATGGGCCATCGGCTGGTCGGTGCCCAGCGCCAGCGGCGCCAGGGCGCACACCGCGGCTACCGGGAACACGAGCAGCTGCAGCCCGCGCAGGTTGTAGAAGAAGTTGCCGATCCAGTGGATGACCACCGTGACCAGCACGATCGCCGACAGCGCGACCCCGACCCCGATGAACACATTGCCCCCACGGAACACGGCAACGCCCACGCTCCACGCATGCAGCAGCACGATCGCCGCGACGATCGCCTGCTCGAACCAGAGCGGGTGCCAGCGCGTCGGGAGCTCGATCATCTGCCCCGGTGCGGACGGCCGGGGGCGCGGCGCCCGCCGGCGCGTCAACCGCTGGCCGAGGTATGCGGCGAATGCGCCATAGGCTAGTGCGCTCAGCAGATACGGTAGACTTCCAGACATGATTCGAGTCTACACGAACGTCCTTTTGCTTCGACAGCGGGTTGCCCGCCCGATGGCCTCCGCCGCCCGGCGCGCGCCGGCCGGCGATCGCTCGCCAACCCCCCAGCCTGCGGAGCCGACATGCTCGAATCACTGACCGAACGGCTGTCGCGGGTCGTCAAGTCGCTGAAAGGCGAGGCGCGGATCACCGAATCGAACATCGCCGACGCGCTGCGCGAGGTGCGCCTGGCGCTGCTCGATGCCGACGTCGCGTTGCCGGTGGCGAAGGACTTCATCGCCCGGGTGCGCGAGAAGGCGCTCGGACAGGACGTGCTGACCAGCCTGACGCCAGGCCAGGCAGTCGTCGGTGTCGTGCACCGCGAACTGGTCGCGCTGATGGGCGAGGCGGGCGTCGGCCTCGACCTCGCGGTGCAGCCGCCGGCGGTGCTGCTGATGGCCGGCCTGCAGGGCTCGGGCAAGACCACGTCGTCGGGCAAGCTGGCAAAGCTGCTGCTGTCGCAGAAGAAGAAGGTGCTGCTCTGCTCGGCCGACGTCTATCGCCCGGCCGCGATCGAACAGCTGCGCACGCTGGCAAAGCAGGTCGAGGCAGGTTTCTACGAAGCGCCGGCCGATGCGAAGCCGGTCGACATCGCGCTGGGCGCACTCGACCATGCGAAGCGCCACTACTTCGACGTGCTGATCGTCGACACGGCGGGCCGCCTGTCGATCGACGAAGCGATGATGGCCGAGATCCGCGCGCTGCACGCCGCGGTCATGCCGGTCGAGACGTTGTTCGTGGTCGACGCGATGCAGGGCCAGGACGCGGTGAACGTCGCCCGTGCGTTCGGCGAGGCGCTGCCGTTGACCGGCGTGATCCTGACCAAGCTCGACGGCGACTCGCGTGGCGGCGCCGCGCTTTCGGTGCGCGCGATCACCGGCAAGCCGATCAAGTTCGTCGGCGTCGGTGAAAAGCTGGCCGGCCTCGAGGCGTTCCACCCCGAGCGCATGGCCTCGCGCATCCTGGGCATGGGCGACGTGCTGTCGCTGATCGAGGATGCGCAGAAGAACGTAGACGTCGCCGAGGCGCAGAAGTTCGCGCAGAAGATGAAGTCCGGCAAGGGCTTCGACCTGGAAGACTTCCGCCAGCAGATCGGCCAGATGAAGAAGATGGGCGGACTGACCTCGCTGCTCGACAAGCTGCCCGGCGACCTCGCGAAGATGGCGCAGGGCGCCAAGGTCGACGACAAGATGATCCTGCGCCAGGAGGCGATCATCCTGTCGATGACCCCTGCCGAGCGGGCGAAGCCCGAACTGCTCAAGGCATCCCGCAAGCGGCGCATCGCTGCCGGCGCAGGTGTCAGCGTTCAGCAGGTGAACCAGCTTCTGAACCAGTTCGAGTCGGCGCAGAAGATGATGAAGATGGTCAGCAAGGGCGGCATGGCGAAGATGATGCGTGGCATGAAGGGCATGCTGCCCGGCATGCGATGAGCGCAGCGCCGGGGCAGCAGCCTGTCCGAGAAGGGCCGGAGGCGGGTAACGGTCAACGCAGCTATCGCTACTACGACCTGGTGATGGCCGGGTTCGTCTGCGTCCTGCTCTGCTCGAACCTGATCGGCCCGGCCAAGGTCGCCGAGCTCGACCTGCCGCTGATCGGTACCTTCGCGTTCGGGGCGGGCGTGCTGTTCTTCCCGATCTCGTATGTCTTCGGCGACATCCTGACCGAAGTCTATGGCTATGCGCGCGCGCGCCGCGTCGTCTGGGCCGGCTTCGTCGCGCTGGCGTTCGCCTCGTTCATGGCCTGGGTCGTCGTGCAGTTGCCGCCGGCCGCCGGGTGGGCCAACCAGCCGGCCTACGAGACCATCTTCGGTGCCACGCCGCGCATCGTCGCGGCATCGCTCATCGCATTCTGGGCAGGCGAGTTCGTCAATGCCTACGTGCTGGCCCGGATGAAGGTCCGGATGCAGGGGCGCGGGCTGTGGGCGCGCATGCTCGGCTCCACCGGGGTCGGCCAGGGCGTCGACACGCTGATCTTCTATCCGGTCGCCTTCTACGGCGTGTGGTCGAACGAGCTGCTGCTGGCGGTGATGGGAGCGAACTACCTGCTGAAGGTGGGCTGGGAGATCGTCGCGCTGCCGGTCACCTACCGCGTGGTGAAGTGGCTGAAGCGGGTCGAGCACGAGGACTACTACGACCGCCGGACCGACTTCAACCCGTTCACGCTCAAGACCTGAGCCTCATTTGATTTCTTGCAAGATTCAAGACCTGACCCCACGCATGGCGCTGTAGTCGACGCGCATTTGACGATACGCATGGATCTTCCAGTCTCGCAGCGTTCGCTGGCGGTGCAGGCGCCGATCATCCCGTTGATCGCGCAGGCGATCCGCGATCGGCCGGGCACGCTGTCGCTGGGGCAGGGGGTGGTGTACTACCCGCCGCCTGCATCGGTGTTCGAAGCCATCGGCGCGCTCGGGCGCGATCCGGCGCTCAACAGGTACCAGGCCGTGCACGGCACCGACGCGCTGATCGACGCGATATGCGCCAAGCTGGCGGCGGACAACGGCATCCGCATCGATGCCGGCCAGCGGGTGGTGGTCACCGCCGGTGGCAACATGGCCTTCCTGAACCTGATGATGGCGATCCTCGATCCGGGCGACGAGGTGGTCCTGCCGCTGCCCTGGTACTTCAACCAGCAGATGGCGGTGACGCTGGTCGGTGGCGTGGCGGTGGGCGTGCCGACCGATGCCGACTACCAGCTGGACCTCGAGGCGATCGAACGCGCGATCACGCCGCGCACCCGCGCGATCGTCACCGTGTCGCCGAACAACCCGACCGGCGCGGTGTACTCGCGCGAATCGCTGGTCGCGGTGAACGCGCTGTGTGCCCGTCGCGGCCTCTACCATGTGAGCGACGAGGCCTATGAGTACTTCGTGCACGCGGGCGAAGCGTCGTTCTCGCCCGGGTCGCTGCCGGGGGCGGACGCGCACACGGTGTCGCTGTACTCGCTGTCCAAGGCCTACGGCTTCGCCAGCTGGCGCGTCGGCTACATGGTGATCCCGGCGCACCTCTACCCGGCGATCGCGAAGATCCAGGACACCAACCTGATCTGCCCGCCGGTGGTGTCGCAGCTGGCCGCGACCGCCGCGCTGGCCGAGGGGCGCGCCTGGTGCATGCCGCGCATCGCGGTGCTGACCGAGGTACGCGAAGCGGTGCTCGCCGCGCTCGCGCCGCTGGCACCGAAGGTGATCGTGCCGCACACGCGCGGCGGTTTCTACTGCCTGCTGCGGCTGGCGCAGCCGCAGGACTCGCTTGCGCTGGCGCTACGGCTGATCGCGGAACATCGGGTCGCGGTGATCCCGGGCATGGCGTTCGGCGTGGACGATCCCTGCCTGCTGCGGGTGTCTTACGGCGCGATCCAGCGCGACGAGGTCGTCGAGGCGATCGGTCGGCTGGTCGAGGGGCTCGGAAGGCTCGGACCGGCGGGCTGATCGGGCGGGCTGATCGGGCGGGCGGCAAGCGTGGGGGGCGGCTCAGCCGTCGCCGACGATCTGCATCGGCAACCCGTCGCCGTCGAAGCGCAGGGTCAGGCGGTCATGCTCATGCACCAGCAGCACCTGATGCCGACTGGCCTTGCATACCCAGGTCTGCTGCAACAGCGGCGCCGGCAGCGACAGCGACAACGGGTCGAGCACTGCCGCGCAGACGCCGACAGGATGCCGCACCGAGGCGTAGCGGATCCACTGCATGCCCGCCGACCGCGCGGCATCGGCCAGGCGATGGCACTCGTGGTAATCGGACGGATGCGTCCAGGCCTCGGCCAGGGCCGACCAGGGCGCTTCGACGAGATCCAGCGTGCGGCCGTCTACCCGCGCCTGGAAGAAGGTGTGTTCACTGACCACCTCGCGCCCGGCCAGTCCGTCGCTGTCGATCACGAAGCGCCAGCGCCAGTGCCCGACCTCGCTGGCCGCCACGGGGAGCGTCTCTGCGCCGTACCAGAGACCGGGGGCGCCGGCTGGTCGGAACCGGGACGGCAGCGGCGACGGGTAGCGAAACGGCGTGGACAGCAGGTAATGCATGCCGGAGGCGGCTGGCGGCAGCGGCGGCTTGCTGCCTTCGAGCAGGCGCTCGAGGATGTCCTGTTCGGCCAGGGTATCGACCAGCTTCATCGTCGCCACGACATGCTGCGCTTCGACGCCGCGCCAGAGCAGGCGCGACAGGGTCGGCGCAATCCCCGACAGCCAGTCCGCGCTCCAGTCGACAGACGACGTGT
>JBIITW010000089.1:0-18009 GCA_044340265.1 Burkholderiales bacterium
GTCCACCCCGGGTGCAGCATCGTGCCGGCGGCGCTGGCGATGGCCGAGCGGCAGAAGTCCAGCGGCCGCGAATTGCTGCGCGCGATCGTGCTCGGCTACGACCTGTGCGCACGCACCTCGATGGCGCTGGGCATCGAGCACTTCCGCAGTTCCGGCCATTCGACGCACAGCTTCGGCGGCACCTTCGGTTCGGCGGCTGCCGCTGGCGCGCTGGCGTGCATCGACGTGCGCCAGGCGCGCCACCTGCTGTCCTATGCCGCGCAGCAGGCGAGCGGGCTGTCATGCTGGGCGCGCGATGTCGAGCATGTCGAGAAGGCATTCGACTTCGGCGGCATGCCGGCGCGCAACGGCGTCACCGCGGCCACCATGGTCGCGTCCGGCTTCACCGGCGTCGAGGACGTGTTCAGCGGCGACCGCGGCTTCCTGCATGCATTCGCGCCTTTCATCCGGCCGCAGGAGTTCGTCAAGGGCCTGGGCACGCGCTACGACATCATGCAGACGGCGATCAAGCGCTGGCCGGTCGGCTACCCGATCCAGGCGCCGCTCGATGCGCTGTCCACGCTGATCGACCGCCATGCGATCAAGGCGGGCGAAGTCGAGAAGGTGCACATCACGGTCGACGAGCAGGGCGCACGCACGGTGAGCGGCCGCAAGATGTCCGACATCAACCTGCAGCACCTGACCGCGATCATGCTGCTCGACGGCGACATCAGCTTCGAAGCCTCGCACGATCCCGCGCGTTCGCGCGACCGGCAGGTGCTGGCGCTCAAGGACAAGGTGCAGCTGGTGGGCAGCGCGGAATTGTCGAAGGCGAAGACGACGCAGGCGATCGTCGAGGTCACGCTGGCGCGGCCGCAGGGCAGGTCGCGCACCACGGTCGTCCGGCACCATACCCGTGCGGTGCTCGGCAGCGCGACGCGTCCGATGGATCGGGCCGACATCGAGCGCAAGTGCCGTCCGCTGCTCGAGCCCACCCTCGGCGCACGCCGGGCGGCGGCGCTGGTCGACGCCATCTGGACGATCGACCGCCTGGCCGACGTGCGGTCGCTGCGCAGGCTGCTCAGTCGGCCCTGATGCCCGCCTTGCGCACCACCTGCGCGATGCGCTGGGTCTCGCTGCGGATGATCGCCGCGAACTGCTGCGGCGTGTTGCCGACCGGCTCGGCGCCTTCACTGGCGAGCGCCGGTTTCAGTTCCGGGCTGTGCACTGCTCGTACGGCCTCCGCATTGAGCCGGTCGATGATCGCCGCCGGCGTCGCCGCCGGCGCGAGGAAGCCGGTCCACTGGACATGCTCGTAGCCGGCCACCCCCGCTTCGACGATCGTCGGAGTGTCCGGCAACGCGAAGCTGCGCCGGGTGGTGGTCACGCCGAGCGCGCGCAGCTTGCCGGCGCGCACCTGTGGCAGCACCGAGGGCAGCGTGGCGAACGAGACCTGCGCCTCGCCCGCGAGCAGCGCATTGACCGAGGGACCGCCTCCCTTGTACGGCACGTGCAGCAGGTCGACACCGGTGAGGGTCTTGAACAGCTCCGCCGACAGGTGGGTGCCGGTGCCGCTGCCGGCGGAACTGTAGGCGACCTGTCCCGGCTTCGCCCTGGCCAGTGCGAGAAGGTCCTGCACGTTCTTCACCGGCACGGCGATGTTGGCGACCAGCACGTTGGGGAAGGCCGAGAGCTGGGTGATCGGCGCAAGGTCGCGCTGCGGGTCGAAGGACAGCTTTGCATGCATGCTCGGGTTGATCGTGATCGACGAGGACACCACCAGCGTGGTGTAGCCGTCCGGGCTGGCGCGCACCGCGAGTTCGGTGCCGACCAGGCTGCCGGCGCCGGGCCGGTTGTCGATCAGCACCGTCTGGCCGAGCGTCTCTCCGAGGCGTGCCGCGAGCAGGCGCGCCATTGCGTCGGTGGAGCCCCCGGGCGACTGCGGCACGATGATCCGCACCGCCTTCTGTGGCCAGGTGGCCGGTCGCGACTGGGCCTGTGCTTCGGCCGTCCACGGGAACAGCGCGCAGGCAGTGCTGCCTGCGAGCAGGGCGCGCGCGAGCCGGTCGTCCGCCATCCTGTCGTCCGCCATCCGGTCGTCGGCCATCCTGTCCTCCTCGCTTCGTATCTTCGTTTTCAATAGGATAGACCCATGCGATTCTTCAATCCACCGACCGAACTCGTCGCCGAGGTGTTCGCGACCATCCCTGCACACCTGGGCAAGTCGGGCCAGCCGTCGACCTGGATCGAGTCGAACCACCCGGGCTCGAAACTCGGCTGCTTCCTGGAAGGCCCGGCGTTCGATCGCGCAGGAAACCTGTACGTGGTCGACATCCCCTTCGGCCGCATCTTCCGCATCACCCCGGATGCGCAGGTGAGCGTGGCTGCCGAATACGACGGCTGGCCCAACGGGCTGGCAGTGCACAAGGACGGCCGGCTGTTCATCACCGACTACCGGCTCGGCGTGATGACCTGCGACCCGGCCACCGGCAAGGTCGAGCCGTGGATCACCCATGCCCGCTCCGAAGGCTTCAAGGGCGTGAACGACCTGGTGTTCGCAGGCAACGGCGACCTCTATTTCACCGACCAGGGACAGACCGGCGTGCATGACCAGACCGGCCGCGTCTGGCGTGCCACGCCCGACCGCAAGCTCGAATGCCTGATCGACAACGGGCCCAGCCCGAACGGGATCGCGCTCTCGCCTGACGAGTCGGCGGTGTATGTCGCGATGACCCGCACCAACTGCATGTGGCACCTGCCGCTGCGCGACGGCGTGCCGAGCAAGTGCGGCGTGTTCGGCTACCTGCCCGGCATGCACGGGCCGGACGGGCTTGCCGTCGATGCGAAGGGCAACCTTGCCGTTGGCCATGCCCGCGTGGGCATCGTCTGGCTGATGAGCCCGGCAGGCGAGTTCCTGTATGGCATCCGCGCGCCCGATGGCGGCGGGCGCCTGACCAACATGGCCTATGGCGGACCGGAAGGAAGGCACCTGTACATCACCGATTCCTATCGCGGCACCATACTGCGCTGCGAACTGCCGGTGCCCGGGCTGAAGCTGTATTCCCATCAGTGAGATCGCATCGTGACCCGCCAGGCGGGCAGACGGATGCGCAACAACCCGTGAGGACGACATGATCGAATCGCCGAACCGCGCGCCTGCCGCGCCCGCCGCTGCCGCCCTGGCTGCCGCGGCCTTTGCAGCGGCCTTCCTTCCGACGATCGCGGCGGCGCAGGCGCCGGCATGGCCGGCGAAGCCGGTGCGCATCATCGTGCCGACCTCGCCCGGCGGGGGCACCGACATCGTCACGCGCGTGCTGGCGGCGCGGCTGACCGAGGTGTTCGGGCAGTCGGTCGTGGTGGAGAACCGTCCGGGTGCGGGCCAGATCCTCGGCACCGAGTTCGTCGCGCGTGCGGCGCCCGACGGGTATACACAGCTGATGGCGGCCAGCGCGATCGTGCTCAACCAGGTGCTGGCGAAGAAGCCGCCGTACGACACCCTGCGCGATTTCGTGCCGGTGACCGTCGCCGCGACCCTGCCCAACGTCCTCACCGTGCATCCGAGCCTGCCGGCGAAATCGGTGACGCAGCTGATCGCCCTGGCGAAGGCACGGCCGGGGATGCTGAACTACAGCTCGGCCGGCGCCGGCACCTCGCCGCACATGTCGATGGAACTGCTGCGCTCGATGGCGGCGATCGACATCGTGCACATTGCCTACAAGGGCACCGGTCCGGCGACTGCGGACCTGCTGGCAGGCCATGTCCAGCTGTCGATGCCGAACACCCTGACCGCCGCGCCGCACCTGCGCTCCGGGCGCCTGCGTGCGCTCGGGGTGACCAGCCTCAAGCGTGCGGCCGGGTTGCCGGAGGTACCGGCCATCGCCGAGGCAGGCCTGCCCGGCTTCGAGGCGATCCAGTGGTACGGGCTGTTCGCGCCGGCGGGAACACCTCGCGATGCGGTGAACCGGATGCAGTCCGAGACGGCGAAGGCGCTGCAGGCGCCCGATGTCGCGAAGCGGCTCGCCGCCGATGGCGCCGAGGCCGGCGGCATGAGCCCCGACGCGTTCGCCGCCTACGTGAAGTCGGAGATCGAGAAGTGGAGCCGGGTCGTGCGCGACGCGAAGCTGGCGCTGGAATGAATCCGATGCAACTGAACTGAACTGAACTGAACGGGACGAGGACGCACCGATGACTGCATTTCCGATGGCTGCCCGGCGGGCCGCGGCGGGTACGCCTGTACTGCTCGCGCTCGCCCTGTGTGCACCTTCCGCCGCGATGGCGCAGCCCGCACCGGCCTGGCCGGTCAAGCCGATCCGCATCATCGTGCCGACCTCGCCGGGTGGCGGCACCGACATCGTGACCCGGGTGCTTGCCACCCGCGTGGGCGAGGCGCTGGGCCAGTCGGTGGTGGTCGAGAACCGTCCGGGTGCCGGGCAGATCCTGGGCACCGAGTTCGTCGCCCGGGCGCCGGCCGATGGCTATACCCAGCTGATGGCGGCCAGTGCGATCGTGCTCAACCAGGTGCTGGCGAAGCAGCCACCCTACGACATCCTGCGCGACTTCGTGCCGGTCACGCTGGCCGCGTCGTTGCCGCACGTGCTGACGGTGCATCCGAGCCTGCCGGTGAAATCCGTGAAGGAACTGATCGTGCTGGCGAAGGCGCGGCCCGGCGCGCTCAACTACAGCTCTGCCGGCGCAGGTACGTCGCTGCACATGGCGATGGAGCTGTTCCTCTCGATGGCAGGGCTGAACATCGTGCATATCCCCTACAAGGGGGCCGGACCGGCGACCGCGGACCTGCTCGCGGGCCATGTCCAGCTCGCCACGCCCAACACGCTGACCGTCGCACCCTACCTTCGCTCGGGCCGGTTGCGCGCGATCGGCGTCACCGGCGCGAAGCGCGCGGCGGCGATGCCTGACGTGCCGACCATCGCCGAGGGTGGCGTGCCTGGTTACGAGGCGATCTTCTGGTATGCGTTGTTCGCGCCTGCAGGAACGCCGCGCGAGGCGGTCGGACGCATGCACGCCGAAGTGGCTAAGGCGCTGCTGCTGCCCGATGTCGGCCAGCGCCTTGCCGCCGATGGCGCCGAGCCGGGCGGCATGCCGCCGGAGGCGTTCTCCGCGTTCATCAAGGCCGAACTCGAGAAGTGGGCCCGGGTCGTCCGCGCCGCGAAAATCACACTCAACTGAGCGCTGAACCGAGCGCTGAACCGAGGACCGCCATGCCGAACATCGACACCCACGCCCACTTCTTTCCCGAACGCTTCATCGAGCTGGTCGCGAAGCATGGCGGCCGCTGCGGCACCACGGTGACCAGCGATGCATCCGGCGCGCGCTTCATCCAGGTGGGCCTGAACCTGCGCACCGGCCCGATCACCTCGGGCTTCATCGACCTGGGCGAACGCCTGGCCTACATGGACCGCATGGGCATCGACATGCATGCGCTGTCGATGACCCAGCCGATGGTCTACTGGGCAGACGACGAGCTCGGCATGCAGCTGTCGGTGGCGGTGAACGACGCGATCAGTGCCGCGCACGTGGCGCATCCCGACCGCTTCATCGGCTTCGCCCACCTGCCGTTCCAGAACCCCAGCCTGGCACTGGAAGAGCTCGAGCGCGCAGCGAAGCTGCCGGGCATCCGCGGCATCTACATGGCCACTGCCGTGCGCGACCGGGAACTGTCCGACCGCAGCTTCTTCCCGGTCTATGAACGCATGGCCGACCTCGGGCTGCCGCTGTTCCTGCACCCGATGATGATCAACAACGAGCGGCTCAAGCAGTGGTACCTGATCAACACGCTCGGCAATCCGTTCGAGGTCGCGATCGCCGCCTCGCACCTGATCTTCGGTGGCGTGCTCGACGCATTCCCGAAGCTGGAGGTGTCGCTGCCCCATGCCGGTGGCGCGCTGCCGATCCTGCGCGGCCGCCTCGACCAGGGCTTCAAGGTACGCCCTGAATGCAAGCACCTGCCGCGCGCGCCCAGCGAGTACCTGAAGCGGTTCACCTACGACACGATCAGCTACTGTCCCGAGGTGATGGATTACCTGGTGAAGCTGGTCGGTGTCGAGCGCATCCTGATGGGCAGCGACTACTGCTTCGACATCGCGCACAACGACCCGGTTGGTGTGGTGCACGAGATCAGCGTGCTCGACGATGCAGGCCGGCAGGCGGTGTTCTGGGACAACGCGGCGCGCCTGCTGCGGCTCTGATTTCCTAGCCGTGCAGGCGCGCCGCGGCGGTACGCGCGGCCGCAGCCATCTCCCGTGCCATCTCGGCGCTGCGCCCCGTGTATCCGGCCGGATCCAGTGCCGCGCGCAGCCCCGCTTCGTCGACCGCCCCGCGTACTCGCTCGTCGACGAGCAGGCGGTCGACGAGCAGGCTGCCCGCGCTCCCTGCCTCCGCCAGCGCATGGTGTACGACGTCGTGGGCGGCACCCCGGCCGAGCGCCGGTGCGAGCAGCATCATCGCGTTCTCCGCGGCGATCGCCCCGGCCGAGTGCTCGAGGTTGCGCAGCATCCGGTCGGGATGCAGGCGCAGGCAGGCGAGCAGCTGGTCCATCTCCCAGGCAACCGCGTAGGCGAGCGGTCCCGTGCCCTCCATCAGCCAGTACATCATCTGGTTATTGGCGGCATCGCCTTCGTGCGTGGGCTGCATGGCCTCGAGGGCCATCGGCACCTGGCTGCGCAATCGGCCTGCGAGCGCGATGACCTGCACGGCGACCTTCGAGTTCACCTTCTGCGGCATGGTGCTGGAACCGACGACGTCCCCTCCGAGCGACTCGGACACCTCGTCGATCTCGTCGGCCATGAGGGCATAGAGTTCGCGCGCGATCTTGGAGAACGTGGTGCCCAGCAGCGCCAGCAGCATCACGTATTCGGCCACGTGGTCGGTGCCCGCCCGCGAGGGCACCGCCAGCGGCGCCAGCCCGAGGCGCCGGGACAGCCGCCGGTTGATCTCGGGTCCGTGCTCGCCGAACGCGTGCATCGCCCCGAGCGCGCCGCCCCATAGCGAGACGAACACCCTCGGCTCGGCGCCGCGAAGCCGGTCCACGTGGCGCAGCAGTTCCTCGATCCACCCCGCGACCTTGAGTCCGAAGGTGATCGGGAGCGCATGCCTGTGGTTCGTGCGCCCGACCGCGAGCATCCCGGCGCTTGCCTCGGCGAGGTCCGCCATGCGGACGAGGATGTCGCCCAGCAGCGCCATCAGCGCATCGTGTGCTTCGCGCATCAGGAGGGTACGGCCGGTCTGGGTGAGGTTCTGCGTGGTGGCTCCCCAGTGCACGTAGTCGCCGGCATCTCCGTCGCAGGCCTGCGCCAGCGTGCGCGCGATCGAGTGGATCGGCGCACGGGTACGGGCGATGTCCGCGGCGAGCGCCGCCGGACCGATCGCGTCGAGGTTGGCCCTGCGTCGGATCTCGGCCGCGGCCGTTGCGGGGATCATGCCGAGTTCGGCCTGCACCTCCGCCAGCGTGGCCTCGATGTCCAGGAAGGCCTGCCAGAGGCGCTCGCGGCTGAACAGCGCCTCGATCGCAGCGACATCCGGGCGGGCGTGCCGTGGCGAAGGCCCTGCCGACGACTGCCCGGACATGGGGATCAGTTCGGCTGCACCTGCGCGAACTTCACGACCTTCGCCCACTTGGCGGTCTCGCTCCGGATCAGTTCCGCGAACTGCTCGGGCGTCCCGGCCACCGGCGTGGCACCGAGGGCACCGTAGCGCTCGATGATCACTGGCGACCTGACCGCGCGCTGCATCTCCGCATTCAGGCGGTCAAGGACGTTCCGGGGAATGCCGGCGGGGGCGAGGATGCCTCCCCAGGTCATCACTTCATAGCCAGGGACGCCGGACTCTGCCACCGTCGGCAAGTTCGGAAAGGCGGCCAGCCGCTTGGGTCCGGTCACCGCCAGGGCGCGCAGCCGGCCCGATTGAATGTGCACGCCCACCCCGGTGAGCGGATCGAACAGCATCTGCACATGCCCGGCCATCACGTCCGCCGTCGCCTGGGCTCCGCCCTTGTAGGGCACGTGCAGGATGTTCGTGCTGGTGAGCATCTTGAAGTACTCGCCGGCGAGGTGTCCGATGGTGCCCGTGCCAGCCGACGCGTTGCTCAGTTCGCCCGGGCGCTTTCGAGCGATCGCGATCAGGCCCTTGATGTCCTTCACGGGCAGCGCGGTCGTCACCGCGACCAGCAGGGCTGCCTCCACGGCCTGCGACACCGGCTGGAAGTCACGCGCGACGTTGTACGGCAGCGACGGCGTGATCGCAGGATTGATGGCGAGCGGACCTGGCCCGGCATAGCCGATCACGTAGCCGTCTGCTGCTGAAGTGGCCAGTGCCTGCATGCCGATCGCGCCGCCGGCCCCGGCCCGGTTGTCGGCGACGACCTGCTGGCCCATCTGCTTCGCGAGTTCCGTGCCGAACAGGCGCGCCGAGACGTCGGTGGCGCTGCCTGCGGCGAACGGGATGATCAGGCGGATGGGCTTCGCCGGGAACTCGGCCGCCGCCGCCCATGCGGCGCCGGTGCCGGCGGCAAGGCTGGTCCCGACTGCGAATGCGCCGAACAGCGAGCGGACATCGATGGTCATGGGGTGCTTTCCTTCTGCTGTCGGGTGGGCGCGGGCTGAATAGCCCGTCAGCCGATTGTAGCGTGCAGGGGCACGACGACGCGGGCTGCCACGCCCTGGCCAGCCAGGCGATCGTTCAGTCGCCCTTGAGCCCCGAGGCGGAGATCACCTTGCGCCACTTCGCCATCTCCTCGCGCAGGAAGTCGGCGAACGCGGCCGGCGTGGAGCCGATGCCGTCGATGCCCTGCGCCGAGAAGCGCTCGCGCACCTCGGCGCTGGCGAGCGTCTTCACCAGCGCCTCGTTCAGGCGGGCGACGATCGGCTTCGGCAGCCCGGCAGGGCCGACGAAGCCGTACCAGCCGCTGGTGTCGTACTTGAAGCCCGCCTCCTGGATGGTCGGCAGTTCCGGCAGCAGGTTCGAGCGCTTCGTGCCGGCCATAGCGAGCGCGCGCAGCTTGCCGGCGCGCACCTGCGGCAGCGCCGACGAGATGCCGTTGAACATCATGTCGACCTCGCCGCCGATCAGCGCGCCCATGCCGGGGCCGGCGCCCTTGTACGGGACATGGGTGACCTTCAGCGCCGCGACGAGGTTGAACAGCTCGGCCGCCATGTGGATGCCGGTGCCCGGCCCGCCCGAGGCGAAGTTCATCTTCCCCGGACGCGAGCGCGCAAGGGCCACCAGCTCCTGCACGGTCTTCGCCTGCACCGACGGATGCACGATCAGCACATAGGCCTGCTCTGCGACCAGCGACAGCGCGGTGAAGTCGCGCAACGGATCGTAGGAGGGCTTCGACTGGCGCAGCGGCTCGATCGCCAGCGGGCCCGAATGGCTGATCATCACCGTATAGCCGTCTGGCTGGCTGCGCGCGACGATCTCGGCGCCGATGCCACCGCCGGCCCCGGCGCGATTGTCGGCGACCAGTGGCTGGCCGATCGCCTCGCCATAGTTCTGGGCGACGATGCGCGCGACGATGTCGGCCGGGCCACCGGGCGATGCAGGAATCAGCAGGCGTATCGGACGGGAAGGGAAGCCCTGCGCCAGGACGTCGGCCGCGGGCAGCAGCAGGGCGAGCAGCACTGCGGCCGAAGCCGAGGCCGTGACGGTGGCGATCGTGCGCGCATCCGGGGCGGCTGCTGCCGTCTTCGGGGATGTCATCGTATGTCTTCCTCCTGAGTGTCTCGATGGTGACCCGGCTGCCTGCCGGGGTCAACCGCCGCGCCACCCCGCGCGTATCATCGCGGCCAGACCCATGCCAAGCGATCAAGGAGGAGAAGGTGAGCACCAGACCCCTGGGCGTCGCCGTCGTGGGTGCCGGACGCATCGGCACCCTGCGCGCACGCCTTTCAGCAAAACATCCGTCCGTCGGTTTCCTCGCGATCTCGGACATCGATCCGTCGCGCGCGCAGGCACTGGCGAAGACCTGTGCCGCCGACTTCTCGAGCGGCGACAACAACGAGGTGATCGAACGACCGGAAGTCAACGCGGTGTTCGTGTCGACGCCCGAGGGCGAGCATGTGGCGCCGATCATCCGCGCGCTGGAACTGGGCAAGCCGGTGCTGGTCGAGAAGCCGATCGCCCTCGAGCTCGCCGATGCGCAGCGCATCGTCGATGCGATCCGTGCCAACAACGGCAACCTGCGCATCGGCTACAGCCGCCGCTTCAAGGAATGCTTCCTCCGGGCGAAGGAGCAGATGAACCATGGGCGGCTGGGCACCGTGGTCGGCGGCCTGGCACGGGTCTACAACTCGCGCGCGCAGGCGTTCTCGATCCTCAAGCGCGACCCCCATGCGACGCCGGTGCTCGACGTGCTCACCTACTACGTCGACCTGATGTGCTGGTTCCTCGAAGGCAACCGGCCGGTCGAGGTGGTCGCGCGCGGCCAGCACGGCATCTTCAAGAAGGCCGGCTACAGCGCGCATGACGTGACCTGGGCGATCGTCACCTTCGCCGACGGCGCGGTGATCAACTTCGGCGTGAGCTATGCGCTGCCGGCGCAGTACCCGACGCTGGGTCAGTCCGACCGGGTCGAGCTGCTCGGCACCGAAGGCACGATGATCATCGACGACGACCACATGGACCACCTGATCTACTCTGAAAAGGGCATCCCGCACGCCTACGTGCCCGACCATGGCGTCCCGTTCGCGTTCCTCGGCAGCAATACTGCCGGCGACTGGGCGCTGGGCGAGTTCTGGGGGCCGCTCGGCAACGAGACGCGCAGCTGGCTCGATTCGCTGGTGACCGGTGCCGATACGCCGCACTGCCGGCCTGATGCCGCGCTGGTCAACCTGGAGACGACGATCGCGATGGAGCGATCGGCGCGGTCCGGACAGGCTGTCCGCCTGCCGCTGGAAACCTGAGGAAACGGATAGATGAACCGCATTGATGAAACGACGGCACGCCGAGTGGTCTCGCGCGTGTCCATGGCTGCAATCTCCCTCGCCCTCGCCGTGCCGGCCAGCGCGGTGGCCCAGCAACCCTACCCGTCGCGCCCGGTGCGGCTGGTGTCGCCGAATCCGCCCGGAGGGGCGAACGACGTGATCGCGCGCATCGTGGTCAACCGGCTCGCCGAGGTGCTGGGGGTACCGATGGTGATCGACAACCGCGGCGGGGCCGGCGGCACGATCGGCGGCGAGATCGCGGCGCGTGCGCAGCCCGATGGCTACACGCTGCTGGCCGGGTCCATTTCGACGCATTCGTTTTCGCCGGTGATCCAGCCGAAGCTGTCCTATGACCCGATCCGCGACTTCACGCCGGTTTCACTGTTCGCGATCTCGCAGAACCTGCTGGTCGTGCATCCGTCGCTGCCGGTCAACAGCGTGAAGGACCTGGTTGCGCTGGCGAAGGCGAAGCCGAACTCGCTCAACTACGCGTCCGGCGGGACGGGTTCCACCAGCCATTTCGCGATCGCGCTGTTCGTCAGTGCGGCCGGCATCGCCAACGGCACGGTGCACGTGCCGTACAAGGGCGGTGCGCCGTCGGTGGCGGCGACGGTGTCCAACGAGACCCAGTTCTATTTCGGGCCGATGGCCGGCAGCATCCCGCAGGTGAAGGCGGGACGGCTGCGCGCGGTGGCGGTGGGCGGCGCAGCCCGCTCGGCGCTGCTGCCGGACGTGCCGACAGTGCGCGAATCCGGCGTCAACTACGCCGCGGCCGGCTGGTTCGGGCTGCTTGGCCCGGCCGGACTGCCGAAGCCTATCGTGCAGCGCCTGAACAAGGCGGTGCACGACACCGTCGGCATGCCGGACGTGCAGCGGCAGCTGCTCGAGGTCGGCGCCGAAGGCGTCGCCAACACGCCGGAGGCGTTCGCGAAGTTCATCGCCGACCAGCTCGCCAGCACGCGGCGCGTGGTGAAGGAGCTGGGTCTGAAGTTCGACTGAGGGACGGAAGCAGAAGAAGAGCAGAAAGGGCAGGAAAGGGGGTCAGGTCTTGAGTTTTGCATCGTAGATGCAAAACTCAAGACCTGACCCCCTTTAGCTCTTTAGCTTCAGCCTTTAGCCCAGTCCTGCCGGCAGGCTGGTCGACGCGAGTCCTCGGCAGGGCTTGCGCCGGAAGCTGGTAGCATCAGGCGGGTGTCGATTGCAGCCACGGGATGTTCCGATGCTTCGAATTGCAACCGCTGCTTGCGAGACGTCATCCACGATCGATGCTGCCGCGCGTTGCATCGCGCAACTCGTCGCGCAGGGGATGGATGCCCCTCGTTACCTGATGATCCAGGCCAACGCACAGCATGACCTGCGCGCCGTGGGCACCGCCGCGCGGGCGCGCTGGCCGCAGGTGCGCGTCCATGGCGCCACCTCCTGCCTGGGCAGCATGATTGAGACCGGCACCCACACCGGACATGAGCCGGGCGTGTGCCTGCTTGCCATCGCCGACGCGGACGGCGATTACGGTACGGCGTGTGGAGCGCTGGGGGACGCACCAAGCACTGCAGCCGCGGCTCTCGTGCGCCAGGCGCTGGCCGACGCCGACCGGCTGGGTGAGACGCCCGCCCTGGTCTGGATATCCAGCACCCCCGGCAAAGAAGAGGCGGTCATTGCCGGGCTGCAGGAGGTGGTGGGCGCGTCCACTCCGATCGTCGGCGGTTCGGCGGCCGACAACGCCATCGAGGGAAAATGGCAGGTGACGTCGGATGGCGCGGCCTTCGGCGACGGGATGGTGGTCTCCGTGATGTTCCCGTCGACGCCCATCGGCGCTGCCTTCCACTCCGGTTACACGCCGACCGCGCTGCGCGGGCGCATCACCCGCTGCGCCGGACGTCGCGTCTTCGAGATCGATGGCCAGCCGGCCGCCGATGTCTACGCGGGCTGGACCCGGGGCGTCGTCGTCCGGCCCGAGGTCGGTGCGGTCAACATCCTCATGGCGACCGCGCTATGGCCGCTCGGGCGGCGCATGCAGGCGATCGGGGGCACGGACATCCATCTGCTCTCGCATCCCGAAACGATCGATGCCGACGGGTCGATCACGCTGTTCACCGACATGGCCGTGGACGATGAACTGGTGTTGATGAGCGGCACCACCGACAACCTGCTCGAGCGCCCGGCGATGGTGGTCGAGTCTGCCTGTCGCATCAGCGAGATCGACAAGGCGCAGGCGGCCGGGATGATTCTCGTGTTCTGCGCGGGCTGCATGCTGACGGTGAACGATCGCCTCGACGAGGTACGGCGCTCGCTCAACGACTGCATGCCCGGCGTCCCGTTCATCGCCGCGTTCACCTTCGGCGAACAGGGGCCGGTGCTGGCCGGCGACAACCGGCACGGCAATCTGATGATCTCCGTTGTGACGTTCGCGCGCGGCTGATGGCGCTTCCGATGCCCTTGGAAGAGGCCCACCTGAGCGACACGCTGGTGGAACTGGCAAACCTGCGCGCGCGCGACGAGCGCATGCGCCGCGCGAGCGACGCGCTCGCCAGCGCGCTCGAATCGATGGTCGAGGAGCGCGATGGCGATCGCCTGCCGCAACTCGTCGTCGACTGTCTTTCACGGGCGCTGGACACCCCGTCGGTCGCGATCCACGCCTGCGACGGCACGGGTCGTGCGGAGGCCTGCGGCGCGCGAGCCGAACCCGGATTCCTCGAACTGCTGGCGAAGCCGCCTTTGCTCACCTACCTGAGCAGGAAGTCGTCGCGCGTGATCGCGGACACCCCGGTCCTGGTCGCTGCCCTCGGCCTGCCGTGTCCGCAACGGCTGCCTCCGGTGCTGCTTTGCGGTCGGGTCGGTCCGGGCGCAGGCGCCCCGCCTTCCGATCCGGGTTGGCTGGTGTTGTGCGCTGGCGTTCGACGACTGGCCGACCCGGAGGCACAAACCCTGTTCCGGCGGTTCCTGCCGGTGGTCACCCATGCGCTGCAGCGGTATCTCGAGGGCCGGCGCGCCGACGAACTCGCCAGTCGCGAACGGGAGATGCTGCTCGCGAAGGAACGGGCGGAAGCCGCCAGCCGCGCCAAGTCGGAGTTCCTTTCGCGGATGAGCCATGAATTGCGAACGCCCCTGACCGCGATCATCGGCTTCGCGCAGTTGCTCGAGACCGAACCGCTCACGCAGATTCAACTCGACCAGGTGCGGTTCATCACCAGTGCCGGCGATCATCTGCTGGAGCTCGTCAACACGGTGCTGGATCAGGCCAGAATCGAGGCGGGCAAGCTGGTGCTCGAAGTCGTCGCGTTCGATCTCCCGGATCTGGTGGCGGCGGTGGCGACCATGATCGACCGGCAGGCCGCCGCCAAGGGGTTGGCCTTCGAGACGGTCGTCGCCCCCGATCTGCCCAGACGCCTGCTCGGCGATCCCACACGCTTGCGTCAGGTCCTCATCAACCTGCTCGCCAATGCGGTCAAGTTCACCGAGCGCGGCTCCGTGATGCTGCATCTGACCACAGCCGAGGGCATGCTCGAGTTCAGCGTTCGCGATACCGGCATGGGGATGGACGAGGCCGCGCGCGGCCGGATCTTCCAGGCGTTCTCCCAGGCCGACGAGAGCGTTGCCCGCAGGTTCGGCGGCACGGGCCTTGGACTGCTGATCACGCGTGACCTCCTGCGCGCGATGGGGGGTGACTTGGCAGTGGAGAGCACGCCCGGGGTCGGTTCCTGTTTCAGGGGCCGACTGCCGCTGCGCCTGGCGCCTGCCGACTCGGGGCCCGCGTCGACGGGACGATCCGATCCTGCGCAGTCGCTCCGCGCAACGGCCCGGCTGGCTGGGCGGCGCGTGCTGGTGGTCGACGACAACGCGGTCAACCGCACGCTTGCGACGGCCCTGCTGGAACGGATGGGCATCATCGTCGATAGCGCAGATGACGGGCGCTCTGCCCTCGTACGCATCGCGGTGGGGGGGTATGACCTGGTACTGATGGACATGGAGATGCCAGGCATGGACGGGCTTTCCGCCACCCGGGCGCTGCGTAGTGATGAAGCAGCGCATGGAAGACCTCCCCTGCCAGTCGTCGCACTGACAGCCAATGCCATGGCCGATGACCGTGCGCGATGCGCGGCGGCCGGCATGGACGGCTACGTGGCCAAGCCCATCGGGGTGGAGCAGCTCAGGGCCGAGCTCGAACGTCTGTTGCCGGAACGCTGACGGGCAGGAAGCGGAGGCGGTCCTGAGTCATGCATCCGTGATGCAAAACTCAAGACCTGACCCCCTCTGTTTTCCTCTGTTTTCTGTTCAGGCGGTTTCCTGAAGGCTAGCCCGGATCTTCTGCATCGCCTTCTGTTCGATCTGGCGGATGCGCTCGGCGGATACGCCGAATTCGTCCGCGAGGTCGTGCAGCGTCGCGCCGTTCTCTTCCTGCAGCCAGCGTGCCTCGATGATCCGGCGGCTGCGTTCGTCGAGGCTGGCGATGGCATCGGTCAGGCCCGCCTGGCGCAGGCGCGCAGTCTGCGCCTGTTCGAGCTGCACCGCCGGACTCGCGCCCGGATCGGCAAGGTAGGAAATCGGGCCGAACGACGACTCGTCGTCGTCCCCGCCGACCGGCTCGAGCGACACGTCGTGTCCGCCCATCCGGGTCTCCATCTCGACCACGTCTTCGTTGCGTACGCCCAGGGTCTTCGCCATGCTCGCCACCTCGGCCGGGCCGAGGGTGCCATGCGCCTGCTTCATGCTGCGCAGGTTGAAGAACAGCTTGCGCTGGGCCTTGGTGGTCGCGACCTTCACGATGCGCCAGTTCTTCAGGATGTACTCGTGCATCTCGGCACGGATCCAGTGCACCGCGAACGACACCAGGCGCACGCCGCGCTCGGGGTCGAAGCGCTTGACCGCCTTCATCAGGCCGATGTTGCCTTCCTGGATCAGATCGGCCTGCGGCAGGCCATAGCCCATGTAGCCGCGGGCGACCGACACCACCACGCGCAGGTGGGACATCACCAGTTCACGGGCGGCGGACAGGTCGTCACTGTCGCGCAGCCTGCGCGCCAGTTCGGTCTCGCGCTCGGGCGTGAGCATCGGCAGACGGTTCACCGTCTGGATATAGGTCTCGAGGCTGCCGGTGGCGAGCGACGGCATCGGCGTTGCGAACAGCGCGTGAGCCGGCGAGGGCAGGGCAGCGGCGGGGAATGCGACAGCGGTGGTCATGGATGCGCCTCCTTGGTCGAACGACCCGCAGGGCGGGCCGTATGCATGACACTGAACGGCACTGAATGAATCAACTTTAGCACTTAACGCAGGTGAGTGCTAATGGTGGACCGTAAACCCGACAGATTCAATCGGGTATGGGTCTGTCCACCCCACCGACCAGGCAATCCTTCGCTGGATCAATGAGTTGTACGTTAAGGGGCGTGTCGTCCGGGGCGGCGGGATCAGGCAGGACCGCTGCGCCAGAGGTGCCGGGATACTGCGAGCCAGGCGCCGAGCCAGCCGAGCAGGGCTGCAAATAATGTCACTGACGCGACATCCGGCCAGTCGAGCGGCTGCAGGACGACCTCGGTACCGTAAAGCGCTGCCAATCCGGGCAGCTGCCGGTTCACCCAGAGCACGCACAGCGCGGCGAGCGCGCAGGCGACAGCACCGCCGACCGCGCCCTGCAGGGTGCCGGCATACAGGAAAGGTCGGCGGACGAAGCCGTGTGTGGCGCCGATCAGGCGACATACCTCGATCTCCTCGCGCCGGTTCACCACCTGCAGGCCGATGGTGTTGAACGCGATCGCGAGCAGTGCGATCGCGAGCAGCACGGCCAGGCCGGCGGCCAGCGCCCGGGCCAGGCGCAGGCCGGCATCGAGCCGGGCGGCCCAGGCGGAGTCGAGCTGGGCGAGCGCGACTTTCGGCCACTTCGACGCCTCCCGGCGCAGCGCTTCGAGTTCATCGGGCGCCGACGATCTCGCGCGGACGACGAAAGCGTCGGGCAGCGGATTCTTCGGCAACGCATCGACCAGGTCCGCGATGTCGTGGATCCGGCGCAGGTCCTTGATCGCTTCCTCGCGCGAAACGAAGCGGTGGCCGGCGACTGCAGGATGGTCCCTCAGTCGCGCGGCGATCTGGTCGGCATCCTTGCCGGTGGCATCGCCGGTGAGGTAGAGCGCGATGCGTGCGTCGGCCTGCATGCCGCCGCCCAGCCGCTCCAGGTTCTTCACCGTCAGATGCAGCAGCAGCGGCAACAGGATCGCCACGCCGATCACCAGCACCTGGAACAGGTGGGCGAACGGCGCACGGAACGCCTGTCCGGCGGTCACGCCGATCGCCCTGCGGTGCTGGTTGATCCAGGCCTTCATCGGGGCGGGCTCATTGCGGATGCTCGCTTGCCAGCATGCCGCGCGACAGCGCGATCACGCGCGGGCGCGCCATGCGCAGCGACACGAGGTCGTGCGTGGATACGATGACGGTGACGCCCACCTGGTGGAATGAACGCAGGATGTCGACGATGTCCTGCGCGTATTCCATGTCGAGGTTGGCGGTGGGTTCGTCGGCGAGCAGCAGCGATGGGCGGTGCACGATCGCGCGGGCGATGCACAGCCGCTGCTGCTCCCCGCCGGAGAGCGTCACCGGCCGCTCGCGCTCGCGCGACAGCAGCCCTACCTTGTCCAGGGCTGCGCGAACCCGCCGCGCAGCCTCCTTCGGCGGGAACCCGGTGATGTCGAGCGGCAGCTGCACGTTGTCGAACACCGTCCGGTCATAGAGCAGCTTGTGGTCCTGGAAGATCAGGCCGATCTTGCGCCGCAGGAAAGGCAGCGCGCGGCGCGAGCCTGCAAGATCCTGCCCGTCCACGCGCACGGCGCCGGTGGTCGGCAGTTCGATGCCGGCCACCAGCTTCAGCAGCGTGCTCTTGCCGGCACCGGAATGGCCGGTGATCACCGCGAACTCGCCGCTGTCGATGGTCAGCGTGACCGCCTTCAGCGCGTCATGCCCATTGCTGCCGCGGCTGGCCGGATAACGTTTGCCGACGTTGTCGAGTTCGATCATCCGCTATGGGTCTTCAATCGAACAGGGCCGACACGAATTCGCGTGGCTCGAACGGCTGCAGGTCGTCGATCGCCTCGCCGATGCCGATGAAGCG
>JBIITW010000285.1:0-4760 GCA_044340265.1 Burkholderiales bacterium
TCAATCCCGCCACGAAGAAGGCGGATCGCGTCGGTTTCCGCGTGCTGGAAGATGGCCGCAAGGTCCGCTTCTTCAAGTCCAACGGCGAACTGGTAAGCGCCTGATCCACGGGATCTGCCCGGCGCCTTCGCCCGGCATGATCCGTCCCCGAAGAGGTTTTGCGAAAAATGGCCCGGCTCAAAGAACACTACCGCGAGAAAGTCGTCCCCGACCTGACTGCCAAGTTCGGCTACAAGACGCAGATGCAGGTTCCGCGGATCCTCAAGATCACGCTGAACATGGGCGTCGGTGAAGCCGTAGCAGACAAGAAGATCCTCGAGAACGCGATCGCGGACATGCAGAAGATCGCTGGCCAGAAGCCGGTCGCGACCAAGTCGCGCAAGTCGATCGCCGGGTTCAAGATCCGCGAAGGCTATCCGATCGGCTGCATGGTCACGCTGCGCGGCGAGCGGATGTATGAATTCCTGGATCGCCTGGTCTCGATCGCAATGCCGCGTATCCGCGATTTCCGCGGCATTTCCGGCAAGGCGTTCGATGGCCGCGGCAACTACAACATGGGCGTGCGCGAGCAGATCATCTTCCCGGAAATCGACTACGACAAGGTCGATGCGGTACGCGGGATGAACATCACGATCACCACCACTGCACGCACCGACGAGGAAGGGCGCGCGCTGCTGGCTGCCTTCCAATTCCCGTTCCGGAACTGAGGACCAACAGATGGCAAAGCAGTCCCTCATCAATCGCAACCAGAAGCGCATCGAGACGGTCGCGAAGTTTGCCGCAAAGCGCAAGGAACTGAATGCGCAGGCGCGCGATCCGCAACTCTCCGACGAAGAACGCATGGCCGCGCGCGAAAAGCTGCAGCGCCTGCCGCGCGATTCGTCGCCGGTCCGCGTGCGCAACCGGTGTTCGTTGACCGGGCGTCCGCGCGGCGTGTACAGCAAGTTCGGCCTCGGCCGCAACAAGCTTCGTGAAATCGCCATGCGCGGAGAAGTTCCGGGCGTGACCAAGGCAAGCTGGTAGGAGCTTTCGTATGAGCATGAGTGATCCGATCGCCGACATGCTGACGCGCATTCGTAACGCGCAGATGGCGGAGAAGACGTCTGTCGAGATGCCTTCGAGCAAGCTCAAGGTGTCGATTGCCAAGGTCCTCAAGGACGAAGGCTACATCGACGACTTTGCGGTCCGTCCGAACGACGGCAAACCGGTGCTGGACATCGCCCTGCGTTATTACGCAGGCGAGCCGGTCATCGAGAAGATCGAGCGGGTGAGCCGGCCTGGGTTGCGCGTGTATCGCGGCACCCATGACCTGCCGCGCGTGATGAACAACCTCGGGGTTGCGATCGTGTCCACGTCCAAGGGCGTGATGACCGATCGCCAGGCGCGCCAGCACGGTATCGGCGGCGAAGTCCTGTGCGTAGTGCACTGACCCTGATAGAGCGGACGGAGTCGGCAAATGTCTCGAATCGGTAAGTCTCCTGTCCCGGTGCCCGCTGGCGTCGAAGTCGCCATCGCGCCGGACTCGATCAGCATCAAGGGCCCCCTGGGCACCGCGCAGCAGGCGGTGACCGGTGGCGTGGCGGTGGAAAAGGACGGCAACGAGCTGCGCATCAAGGTGCTCGACGAGTCCACCCAGGCCGCCGCGATGTCCGGCACCCTGCGCGCGCTGGTCAGCAACATGGTCACCGGCGTCACCAAGGGCTTCGAGCGCAAGCTGCAGCTGGTCGGCGTGGGCTACAGGGCACAGGCACAGGGCGACAAGCTCAACCTGACCCTGGGTTTCTCGCACCCGGTCGTGCACCAGATGCCCAAGGGCATCACGGTTGCCACCCCCACCCAGACCGAGATCCTGATCAAGGGTATCGACAAGCAGGTGGTCGGGCAGGTCGCGGCCGAAGTGCGCAGCTACCGTCCGCCCGAGCCGTACAAGGGCAAGGGCGTGCGCTATTCCGACGAAGTCGTCGTGATCAAAGAAACAAAGAAGAAATAAGGCGAGGCCGACACCATGTTCGATCGCAAACTCTCCCGCCTGCGCAGGTCGAAGCAGACCCGGCGCAAGGTCGCGCTCTCGCGTGCCGTGCGCCTCGCGGTGCACCGCTCCAACAACCACATCTACGCACAGGTCATCGCCGCATCGGGCGACCGCGTGCTGGCGACGGCCTCGACGCTCGACGAGTCGATCCGTGCCGCCAACCCGAAGACGGCGACCATTGCCGCTGCCAGCCTGGTCGGCAAGGCCATCGCAGAGAAGGCAAAGGGGCTGGGCATCGAGGCGGTCGCGTTCGACCGCTCGGGGTTCCGCTACCACGGCCGCGTCAAGGCGGTGGCAGAGGCTGCGCGCGAAGCCGGCCTGAAGTTCTGATCCGGCGTCCAGACCCGACGTCACTGAAACACTGACCGACTCAAGACCAAGCGAGAGACTCGAATGGCGCAAAACAGCAACCGGCGCGACAACCGCCGGCAGGAAAAGCAGGACGATACCGAGGGCATGCGCGAGAAGATGATCGCGATCAACCGCGTGACCAAGGTGGTCAAGGGTGGTCGGATCCTCGGTTTTGCTGCACTCACGGTGGTCGGTGATGGCGACGGCGGCATCGGCATGGGCAAGGGCAAGGCGCGCGAGGTTCCGGTCGCCGTGCAGAAGGCCATGGACGAGGCGCGGCGCAAGCTGGTCAAGGTCAACCTCAAGAACGGCACGCTGCAGCACTCGGTGGTCGGGCGTCATGGCGCGTCGGTCGTCCTGATGCTGCCGGCATCGGACGGTACCGGCATCATCGCCGGCGGCCCGATGCGCGCGATCTTCGAAGTGATGGGCGTGACCAACGTCCTCGCCAAGTGCCTCGGTTCGACCAACCCGTACAACGTCGTGCGCGCCACCCTGAACGGGCTTGCATCGATGAACACCCCGGCCGAGATCGCCGCCAAGCGCGGCAAGACGGTCGCCGAAGTTACCGGCGCCTGATAGAAACGAGAGTACTGCCATGTCGACGACAGCAAAGAAACTGAAGGTCACGCTGATGAAGAGCGTGATCGGCACGCGCGAGTCGCATCGCGCCTGCGTGCGCGGGCTCGGCCTCAAGCACCGGCAACACACGGTGGAAGTCGAGGACACCCCGGCGGTGCGCGGGATGATCAACAAGGTGTCGTATCTCCTGAAGTGCGAGGGCTGAGACCATGCGCCTGAACGAATTGAGCCCGGGGATCGGGTCTAAGTCCGAACGCAAGCGCGTCGGCCGTGGCATCGGCAGTGGCACCGGCAAGACCGGTGGCCGCGGTCACAAGGGCCAGAAGTCGCGGTCCGGCGGTTTCCACAAGGTCGGTTTCGAGGGCGGCCAGATGCCGTTCCAGCGCCGCCTGCCCAAGCGTGGCTTCACGCCGCTCGAGCCCAATGCCGTCGCCCAGGTCCGTCTGGCCGACCTGGCCCGGGTCGAGGCCGACGTGATCGATTTCGCCGCGCTGGTGGCCGCGAAGCTCGTGCCGTCATCGGCCAAGCGTGCGAAGGTCTTCCTCTGCGGGAACCTCGACAAGAAGGTGACGGTGTCGGGACTGGGCGTGACCAAGGGCGCAAAGGCTGCGATCGAAGCCCTCGGTGGTTCGGTCATGGTGCCCGAAGTCGAAGCTCCGGCTTCGGCGTAGGCACGCGGCTCCGGCTTCCAGCGATCTACAAGGGATAACCAGTGGCTACAGCATCGGCAATCGGCGGCAGCAAGATGGGGGACCTCAAGCGGCGTCTCCTGTTCGTGCTCGGCGCGCTGATCGTGTACCGGATCGGCACCCATGTGCCGGTCCCGGGCATCGACCCCGACCAGCTGGCGCAGCTGTTCAACCAGCAGCGCGGCGGCATCCTGGACATGTTCAACATGTTCTCGGGCGGCGCGCTGTCCCGGTTCTCGATCTTCGCCCTCGGTATCATGCCGTACATCTCCGCCTCGATCATCATGCAGCTGATGACGGTCGTCTCGCCGCATCTCGAGGCGTTGAAGAAGGAAGGCGAGGCCGGCCGGCGCAAGATCACCCAGTACACGCGATACGGCACGGCCGTGCTCGCGCTGTTCCAGGCGATGGGCATCTCCGTCGCGCTGCAGGCGCAGCCAGGCCTGGTGATTTCGCCCGGCACGATGTTCATGTTCGTGACCGTCGTCACGCTGGTCGCGGGCACGATGTTCCTGATGTGGCTGGGCGAGCAGATCACCGAGCGCGGCATCGGCAACGGCATTTCGCTGATCATCTTCGCGGGCATCGTCGCCGGGCTGCCGTCGGCCATCGCCGGCACGCTCGAACTGGCGCGCACCGGATCGTTCTCGATCGCCTTCGTGGTGATCCTGATGGTGCTGGCGATCGGGCTGACCTGCTTCGTGGTCTTTGTCGAGCGCGGGCAGCGCAAGATCCTGGTGAATTACGCCAAGCGGCAGGTCGGGCGCAAGGTGTACGGCGGCCAGAGCTCCCATCTGCCGCTCAAGCTGAACATGGCCGGGGTCATTCCGCCGATCTTCGCTTCGTCGATCATCCTGTTCCCGGCGACCATCTCTGGCTGGTTCGGTGCGAGCGAGGGCATGAACTGGCTGAAGGACCTGTCCGGGATGCTCCATCCTGGCCAGCCGGTGTATGTGCTTCTGTACGCTGCGGCGATCATTTTCTTCTGCTTCTTCTATACGGCGCTGATGTACAACCCGAAGGAGACGGCGGACAACCTCAAGAAGAGCGGGGCGTTCGTGCCCGGCATTCGCCCGGGTGACCAGACCGCGAAATACATCGGCGAC
>JBIITW010000286.1:0-4748 GCA_044340265.1 Burkholderiales bacterium
CTCGGCTGGGCCGGGTACGGGGCGCGCAAGGACTACCTGTAGCCCCGCGTGCCCGGCCCCGGGGCATCAGTCATCGTCGTCCTGATGCCGCCCGCGCCCGCGCCGGTCATCACGGTACCCGCGATCCACGATCACCACGGCGGGCTCGGCATGGACGCGCCGCGGGCTCCAGCCCGGCGCGCCGCGGCTGACGTCGACCTGCACGAAGCGTCCGGGGTCGTAGGGCATGCGGGTGGTGAAGAACCGGCCCTGGTAACGGTAGGTCACATCGTATCCCCGCACGACATCCCGGGTGTAGTTGACCGTGCGGCACCGTTCGACCACCCGCTCGGCCACCTGCGACCCATGCGGGGGGCCGTACGGGCGTGACTGCGGCGGCAGCAGGACCGAGCCGGCGATGGTGCCGGCCACGGCACCCGCGACGGTCGCGGCCGTGCGTCCGCTGCCGCCACCGATCTGGCTGCCGATCGCGCCGCCGGCGACGCCGCCGACCACCGGTCCGACGAGGTCGCCGGCATGGAGCGGGCGATATCCGCCGCGCACCGGTTGGTGGACGACCTCGCTCGTGCATTCGCGGCGCGGCTCGACCACGCGCTGGACCACCGGCCGGCTCTCGACCACGCGTGCCCGGTCGATCTGCCGGTCGTCGTGGCGGTCGTCGTAGCGGCCCGCCCAGGACTGCCCGGGAAGCATCGCGAAGGCTGCGGCGGCGAGGCCGAGCACCTGCACCGCAGTGCAGGTGCGGGGTGCTTCGCTGGTCGGCAGCCGTGCCGTTGTCGTTGCATTGCTGTTCATGTCCGTCCTCCGGGGGTGGTTGCGCCTGCCCTGTCTTCAACGCGGACGCCGGCCCGCTGATGACCCCGTTTACAGACCCTTACACCCGGCAACCTGCGGTCACGCATGGCATGCTCACCGGGTCGACATTGCCCTGATCGAGGATCCTTGAACACCCGTTCCGAGTTTCGCCTGCTGGTGCTGTTCAACGCATTGCTGATCCCGGCAGCGATGTTCGTATCGTCGTACGACGTCAGGCTGCTTCCCCCTGAACAGCAGGCCTGGCTCGCCACGCGGGTGAACCTGCTTTCCTCGCCGCTGCAGTCGATCGCCGGCATCGTGTCGTTCGGTGCGTTCGTGGCGCTGTGCATCGGGCTGGTCGGCATGCTCGCCTTCCAGGGGTGGGCGCGCTGGCTGACGCTGGTGGCGACGATCGCGATCTACATCCCGATGCCGTTGTCGGGCACGCTCGTGCTGTCCGGCTTCGCATACACCATGGACAGCGTTGCTGCGATCCTCTGGGGCGTGCTGCTGGCGGTGGCGTACTGGTCGCCGGTTGCCGTCGAGTTCGAGTCGCGGGCACGGCGGCTCGCCCGGTCAGCCGGGGCGGGCAGTGCGGTGGCCGGGCCTGCGGGGCCGGCCTGATTGACGCACCGTCGTCGCGCCGGCGTGGTGCGCCTGCCCGTGCTGCCGTGTGCTGGCGGTGCAGGGGCGATGGCAAGTACAGGGAAGCGTTCAGGCAAGCCGTTGATTCGCCATGAATCTACGGCTGGCACGCTATTCGCTTTATTCGTTCACGAAGGCAGTGAGCATTGAACCGCTCATTGTTTTCATCCTCCTCCTTTGGATTTCGGGCACCCTCACCGGTGCCCGCTTTTTTTGCCTTGCATCCGGCGCGGTGGGCCCCAGGGTGATTCCGAAGCGGATCGAGGACACAAGAACAATGATGGCAGGTGCAGCATGAGTCCCCACGGACATTCAGGTCCGGCCGTGCCGGCCCGGTCGGCGGCGGGCGGCAGCGATCAGGCTCCAGCACGATTCTTCGACTTTTCCCGCGTGCGCATCCTGCTGCCGTTCCTGCGCGAGTACCGGGGCCGCGTCGCGGCGGCGCTCGCACTGCTGGTGTGCGCGAAGGTGGCCAACCTCGGCGTGCCGCTGGTGCTGAAGGAGATCGTCGACTCGCTGTCGCCCGAGCGCGCGATGCTGGCCGTGCCCTTCATGCTGCTGCTTGCATACGGCCTGCTTCGCATGTCGACGACGCTGTTCGCCGAACTGCGCGATGTCGTGTTCGTCCGGGTGGCGCAACGCGCGGTGCGCAAGGTGGCGCTGTCGGTGTTCCGCCACCTGCACAGCCTCAGCCTTCGCTTCCATCTGGACCGCCAGACAGGCGGCATGTCGCGCGACATCGAGCGCGGTACCCGGGGCATCAGCACGCTGCTCAACTACATGCTGTTCTCGATCATCCCGGTGATCCTGGAGTTCGTGCTGGTGGCCGCCGTACTGCTGACCAAGTTCGACTGGCGCTTCCCCGCCGTCACCTTCCTCGCGGTCGGCCTGTACGTGTTCTTCACGATCTGGGTCACCGAGTGGCGTACCGCCATCCGGCGGGAGGCCAACGAACTGGATTCGAAGGCGAACACGCGCGCAGTGGACAGCCTGCTCAACTACGAGACGGTGAAGTACTTCAACAACGAGGAGTACGAGGCGCAGCGCTACGACCGCAGCCTCGAGCGCTATGAAACCGCGGCGGTGAAGACCGAGGCGTCGCTCGGGCTGCTCAACGTCGGCCAGAGCCTGATCATCGCCGGCGGGGTCACCGCATTGATGGTGTTCGCGGCGCAGGGGGTGGCGGCGAGGGAACTCACGCTGGGCGACCTGGTGCTGGTGAACGCATTGCTCATCCAGCTCTACATCCCGCTCAACTTCCTCGGCATGGCCTACCGGGAGATCAAGCAGTCGACGACGGACATGGACCGGATGTTCGCGCTGCTCGGCCAGCACCGCGAAGTGCAGGATGCGCCCGGCGCAGCCGAGGTGCCGCCGGGCAGCGTGGCGATCCGCTTCGATCGCGTCGACTTCGGCTACGACCCGGCGCGCCAGATCCTGCATGCAGTGAGCTTAGAGGTGCCGGCCGGTGCAAAGGTGGCCGTGGTCGGTCACAGCGGATCTGGCAAGTCGACGCTCGCCCGGCTGCTGTACCGCTTCTATGACGTCCAGGGTGGCAGTGTGTCGGTCGGCGGCGTCGACGTGCGCCGGCTCCGGCAGCAGAGCCTGCGCGGTGCGATCGGCATCGTGCCGCAGGACACCGTACTGTTCAACGACACCATCCGCTACAACATCCATTACGGCAGGCCGTCTGCGACCGAGGCAGAGGTGGTCGCCGCTGCCCAGTCCGCGCACATCCATGCCTTCATCGAATCCCTGCCGCAGGGCTATGCGTCGGCAGTGGGCGAGCGCGGCCTGAAACTGTCCGGCGGCGAGAAGCAGCGGGTGGCGATCGCACGCGCGATCCTGAAGAACCCGCAGGTGATGATCTTCGACGAAGCGACATCGGCGCTGGACTCCGAGACGGAGCAGGCGATCGAGGGCGAACTCGACCAGATCGCGATCGGGCGCACCACGCTGGTGATCGCGCACCGGCTGTCGACGATCATCGATGCCGACCAGATACTCGTGATGGAGCAGGGCAGGATCATCGAACGTGGTACGCACCGTGAACTGCTAGCCGCCGACGGCCAGTATGCTCAGATGTGGACGCTGCAGCAGCAGGAGCGGGCGTCGACTGCGCCCGAGTCCGGGACGGGCGCGGCGACCTGACCTGCAACAGGCCCGGCTGAAGTGAAGGTTTTCCTCAACTGAGGTTGCCAAGTGGCGGTTTTCGTTATCTAATCCAAGAGTAAAAAAGCAACCGGTGCGCTCAAGTCGATGCCGGCGTTGCCGATAAATGTCCGCCAACCCGGCACAAGGATCCGAACCGTGACGAATCGCTCGCCCAGGCGCTCGCTCAAGAACCTGCTGCCGATGGTCGGTCTGCTTGCTGCAATCACCGCACTCCCCGTCGAACAGGCCCAGGCCCAGGCACAGACGCAGGGGGCTGCCAAGCGTGATGCCGCGCCGCGCAAGCCTGCAGTCGCCAGTCCGGCGCGTCCGGCCGTGGCGGCGCCGCGCAAGGCTGCTGCTCCTGCGCCCGGCCGGCAGGCAGCTGCCCGCTCCGGCAACCGTGTGCGCACGACGATTCCGGCCCACGGCCGTGCGGTGTCGAAGGCCGTGCAGGTTCCGGCAGCGCGCGCCACGCCGGTGTCCATCCGCCAGCGCCCGGACACGCCCCGAACCGCCGAGGCGCCGAGCGACCTCGTCCTGCGTTCGACCGCAGTGCTGGTCGCCTCGCAGGCGACCGGCCAGACCCTGTTCTCGCGCAACGACGACAAGGTCCGTTCCATCGCGTCGATCACCAAGCTGATGACTGCGATGGTCGTGCTCGATTACAACCAGCCGATGGACGAGCTGATCACCATCACCGAGGAAGACATCGACGCCACGCGTCGCCTCGGCTCGCGCCTGGCCGCTGGCACCACGCTCAGCCGCGCCGAGATGCTGCGCCTTTCCCTGATGTCATCGGAAAACCGCGCCACCGCTGCGCTGGCGCGCACGTCGCCCGGTGGCACCCGCGAGTTCATCGCCCAGATGAACATCAAGGCGCAGGCGCTCGGCATGCAGAATTCGCGTTTCGAGGATTCGACCGGGCTGCACAACGGCAACGTGGCCACCGCGCAGGACCTGGTGCGACTGGTCACTGCCGGCATGCAGTACACGACCATCCGCGAGTACTCCACGACCTCCGGCGTGCTCGTCGACACGCCCGGCAATCGCGCGGCCCATGTCCAGTTCAACAACTCGAACCAGCTGGTGGCCAGCCCCGAGTGGGAGATCGGCCTGTCGAAGACCGGCTTCATCCGCGAAGCGGGCCGTTGCCT
>JBIITW010000090.1:0-17912 GCA_044340265.1 Burkholderiales bacterium
GCTGTAGCTGTCTCGACCAACCGCAGTCAAGAACGGTCCTGCAGGACATCCACACGCAAACGGTCAGGCGTGATGGCCGGAACGCGCCAGTGAGCGTCCGTGACACGTGGATCACGCCTAACAGTTTGTTGAAATACCCCCGCATCTTGGGGCACTTTCCGTCGTGCAGCCAGTCGAAGGTACAAGAGCCCCAGAGGCGAGAGTGGAACGATGCGCGGAGCCGACGTAACCCAGGAAACGCTGTTTACGGTCAAGCAACTGAAGGACTTCGTGCCGACCGACCATCCGCTCAAGCCAATCAGAGCGATGCTCGATGAGGCGCTGCGATCGATGGATTCGGTGTTCGCTCAGATGTACTCGATCGAAGGGCGCGAATCGATCCCGCCCGAGCGGCTGCTTCGAGCGTTGGCGCTGCAGGCACTCTACTCGGTGCGCAGCGAGCGCATGTTGTGCGAGCAGCTGCGCTACAACCTGCTGTTTCGCTGGTTCGTCGGCCTGTCGATGGACGATGAGCCGTGGGACCACTCGACGTTCTCGAAGAACCGCGAGCGCCTGATCGCAGACGATGTGATCCGCAAGCTGTTCGTGGCCGTGCTCAAGCAGGCGCGCGGGGCCGGTCTGCTGTCCAAGGAACACTTCTCGGTCGACGGCACGCTGATTCGTGCTTGGGCCTCGCACAAGAGCTTCCAGCCGCGCAAGGGTCCGAAGCCGCCACGCTCCGGACCGCCGTCCAATCCTGAGGTTGATTTCAAGGGCACGAAGCGCCATCGCGACACGCACGAAAGCAGCAGTGATCCCGATGCGTTCGAGTACACGAAGTCCAGGGGCGTCGCCCCGGTGCCTGCGTACCTGGGCCATGTGCTGATGGAGAATCGAAGCGGCCTGGCAGTCGACTGCCGCCTGACCCAGGCCGAGGGCACGTCCGAGCGCGAGGCGGCGCTTGAGATGCTCGAAGCGGTCAACACCGGCAGCCAGCGCATCACCGTGGGCGCCGACAAGGCGTACGACCACGCTGCGTTCGTCAAGGGTTGTCGCGAGATCAATGTGGTGCCGCATGTGGCGCAGAACACGACGAACCGGTCTAGCGCGATCGATGGACGAACCACACGCCACCCTGGATACGAAGCGAGCCTGTGGATGCGCCGGCTGATCGAGACGCTGTTCACGGAAAAGCAGCACGGGACGCTGCGTCAAGTGAAGGTGCGTGGCAGCGATCGGGTGTCCGACGCCTTCACGATGTCGATGATGGTGGCCAATCTGCGTCGCATGGCGCGTCTGGTCGGAAGACCTGCGGGCCTCGCCACAGGATAGGTGCGTCCGAAGCAGCGGCAACGAGACCAGTTTCAGGCGTTTGAGGCAGCAAGAGGGCAAAAAGGCCCGCTCAGCGGACTCGATCACACCTTCCAGATTGGTTATCGACGACTTCACGAATCCCGACTTACTATGGGTGGGGGTTTTTCAACGAACTGCTAGTGCTGCAGGATCTTCGCCAGGAACTGCTGCGCCCGCTCCGACCGCGGGCTGCCGAAGAAGGCCTCCTTCGTCGCGTCCTCGACGATCTCGCCCCGGTCCATGAAGATCACCCGGTCGGCGACCTTGCGCGCGAAGCCCATCTCGTGGGTGACGACCATCATCGTCATGCCCTCGTGCGCGAGCTCGACCATCACGTCCAGCACCTCGTTGACCATCTCCGGGTCGAGTGCCGAGGTAGGCTCGTCGAACAGCATCGCGATCGGGTCCATCGACAGCGCACGCGCGATCGCGACCCGCTGCTGCTGGCCGCCGGACAGCTGGCCGGGGAACTTGTCCTTCTGCGCGATCAGCCCGACCCGGTCGAGCAGCTTCAGGCCGCGCGCCTTCGCCTCTTCCGCCGGACGTCCGAGCACCTTCACCTGGCCCAGGGTCAGGTTCTCGGTGATCGACAGGTGCGGGAACAGCTCGAAGTTCTGGAACACCATGCCCACGCGCGCGCGCAGCTTCGGCAGGTCGGTCTTCGGGTCGGCGCAGGAGATGCCGTCGACCACCACGTCGCCCTTCTGGAACGGTTCGAGCGCGTTGACACACTTGATCAGCGTCGACTTGCCCGAGCCGGACGGGCCGCAGACCACGACCACTTCGCCCTTCTCGACGTGTGTGGTGCAGTCGGTCAGCACCTGGAAGCTGCCGTACCACTTCGAGATGCCCTGGATGTCGATCATCGGCATGGGGTTGTCCTTCGGGGGGCTCGTGCTTGGGTCGCGTGGGTCTCGTGCGTCCGGATCAGCGGATCACCGCGATCCGGCGCTGCAGCTGCCGGACGGCGAGCGACAGCGAGAAGCAGATGATGAAATAGACGATGGCGACGAACACGTACATCTCGATCAGCCGTCCGTCTCGCTGCGCGATCTTGGCCGCTGCGCCGACGAAATCGGTGGCCGAGATCACGTACACCAGCGAGGTGTCCTGGAACAGGATGATCGTCTGCGTGAGCAGCACCGGGATCATGTTGCGGAAGGCCTGGGGCAGCACCACCAGGCGCATCGTCTGGTTGTAGTTCAGCCCCAGTGCATAGGCGGAATGGACCTGCCCGCGCGGGATCGACTGGATGCCGGCGCGCATGATCTCGCAGAAGTACGCGGCCTCGAACATGATGAAGGTGATGATCGCGGTGCGCTCGGCACCGACCTGCGGCGGCCGCTCGTAGCCCATCGTCACCTGCAGGATGACCGGCACCAGGAAGAAGAACCAGAAGATCACCAGCACGAGCGGGATCGAGCGCATCAGGTTCACGTAGCCGGCCGCGAACATCGACAGCGGCTTGATCGGCGACAGCCGTGCCAGTGCCAGCAGCGTGCCGAAGAACAGCCCGCCGACCGCGGCGATCACGGTCAGTTCGAGGGTGTACTGCATGCCCTTCCACAGGTAGGGCAGGGAGTCGCCGATCACCGACCAGTCGAAGTCCATCGTCGATGTCCCCTACTTCGCGCCGGCGATGTAGCCGGGAACCGCGGTGCGCCGCTCGATCAGCGCCATCACCCGGTTGGCGGTCATCGCGATGGCGATGTAGATCAGGGTGGCCGCGGTGAACGCCTCGAAGAAGCGGAACGTGTACTCGCCCATCTCGCGCGTGCGGAAGGTGAGTTCCGCCAGCCCGATGGTGAGCGCGATGGACGTGTTCTTGATCAGGTTCATCGTCTCGCTGGTGAGCGGCGGGATGATGATCCGGAACGCCATCGGCAACAGCACGAAGCGGTACATCTGTGTCGTGGTCAATCCGATCGCCTGGGCGGCATAGCGCTGGCCGCGCGGCAGCGACTGGATGCCTGCGCGAACCTGCTCGGCGATGCGCGCCGAGGTGAACAGGCCCAGGCAGAGCGTCGCCGACAGGAACTGGGCATGGGCGGGTTCCGCGGCGACCACCCAGGCCTTGAGCGGAGGGATGAATTCGGGCACGACGAAGTACCACAGGAACATCTGCACCAGCAGCGGGATGTTCCGGAACAGTTCGACCCAGGCGTTGCCGAAGAAGACGATGACCGGGTTGTCCAGGGTGCGCAACGTGCCCACCACTGAACCGCACACCATCGCGATCACCCACGAACAGGCGGCCACGCCCAGCGTCCACCAGAGGCCGGACAGCAGCATCTCCCAGTAGAAGACACCGCCCTCCGGCAGTTCCTGCAGGAACACCGACCAGTCGAGGCTGATCCCCATCAGCTAGCCGCGCCGCGCGCGGTTACTGCACGCCGCGATCGTTCGGATTCTTGAACGCTTCACGCAGGGCCGGCGAGATGGGGAAGTTGAGGTTGACCTTGCGTGGCGGGATCGGGCTCAGGAACCATTTGGCGTAGAGCTTCTCGATCTCGCCGCTCTTCATCAGCCCGCCCAGCGTGCGGTCGACGAGCGCCTTGAACTGCGGATCTTCCCTGCGCAGCATCACGCTGTAGGGTTCGGTGCGCAGCGACTCTTCGAGGATGCGGAAGTCGCCCGGATTGCGTGCATTGGCGATCTGGCCGGCGAGCAGCACGTCGTCCATCACGAATGCGGACACCCGGTCGTCGACCAGCAGCAGGAACGACTCGGAGTGGTCCTTGCCGTAGATCTCCTTCACGTCGATGCCGCCGGTCTTCTCGTACTTCTTGAGCAGCGGCACTGCCGTGGTGCCGGCGGTGGTCGAGATCGTACGGCCGTTCAGGTCGGCCAGCGTCCTGATCGGCGAGCCCTTCTTCACCGCTGCGGTGACGTTGATCACGAAATAGGTCGGTCCGAAGGCGACCTGCTTCTGCCGATCGACCGAGTTGGTGGTCGAACCGCATTCGATGTCGATCGAGCCGTTCTGCAGCAGCGGAATGCGGTTGGCGGAAGTGACCGGCTGCAAGGCCACCTTCAGGTTGGGCATCTTCAGCTCTGCCTTCACCGCATCGACCACCTTCGCGCAGATGTCCATCGCGTAGCCGACGGCCTGTTGCTTGTCGTCGAGGTAGGAGAACGGGATCGAGGCCTCGCGGTGGCCGATGGTGATGGTGCCGGTGTCGCGGATCTTGGCCAGGGTGCCGGTGAGCGCCTGGGCGAACACGGGGGCCGACAGCAGGGTGATCGCGGCTGCGAATACGGTGGTGACCGATCGTTTCAAGGGCTTCTCCTGGTGAAAGTTCCGATTCTGTATTGAAGGGCAGGGCAGCATCTTCCGTGCCAGGATCCCATATAGCCACACGGGGCCAGTGCTTGTCCAGAAGTGGGGGCCGGACCGTTCGTCAGCTGGAGTCAGCGCCTTGGCTTGCCGGGGGCGATTGCCCTGGCGGTGGAACCCGCAGCCGGGTCAGCACCTGCGGCCGCAGTCGGAGTAGGATTCGCGGATAACGAGAATGAACCGGTTTGCAGCGTCCCCAGGGTGCGTGCATCGCCGGTCGATGGATCCCGAGCGATCGTCCTTTCCGGGCGACGACGAGGGACCTCGCGCCGTGCGCCTGCCCTCGGCAGGCATGCGGGCCCGAAACGTTGGAGGAGAGACGCTTGAAGCCGACGGATGTCCGTGATCCGGAGTATTTCCACAAGGTCGTCGATTGCCAGTATGCGTGCCCCGCGCACACCCCCGTTCCCGAGTACATCCGGCTGATTGCCGCCGGTCGCTATACCGAGGCCTACAAGGTCAACTGGGATTCGAACGTGTTCCCCGGCATCCTGGGACGCACCTGCGACCGTCCCTGTGAACCGGCCTGCCGGCGCGGACGCGTCGAGGAAGCGAACCAGGACAAGCCGGAACCGGTCGCGATCTGCCGCCTCAAGCGTGTTGCGGCAGACAACAAGGACGCAGCCGCGATCCGCGCGCTGCTGCCGGCGCCACCAGCGAAGAAGAACGGTCGCCGCATCGCCTGCGTAGGTGCCGGGCCGTCCTCGCTGACCGTCGCCCGTGACCTGGCGCCGCTCGGCTATGCGGTGACCGTGTTCGATCGCGACCCGAAGGCGGGCGGCTTCATCCGTTCGCAGATCCCGCGCTTCCGGCTGCCCGAGCCGGTGATCGATGAAGAGGTGGGCTATGTCCTCGACCTCGGCGTCGAGTTCCGCGGCGGTACCGAGATCCGCTCGATGCGCGAGCTGCTGGCGCAGGACTTCGATGCCGTGTTCGTCGGCTCGGGGGCTCCGCGCGGCCGCGACCTCGACCTGCCCGGACGGCAGGAGGCCGCTGCGAACATCCACCTGGGCATCGACTGGCTGTCCTCGGTGTCCTTCGGCCACACCACGAAGATCGGCCGCCGGGTGATCGTGCTCGGTGGCGGCAATACCGCCATGGACTGCTGCCGCACCTCGCGCCGGCTCGGCGGCGAGGACGTGAAGGTCATCGTGCGCTCGGGCTTCGACGAGATGAAGGCGAGCCCCTGGGAGAAGGAAGATGCCCAGCACGAGGGCATTCCGATCCTGAACTACCTGGTCCCGAAGACCTTCGAGCACCGGGACGGCCGGCTGGTCGGCATGACCTTCGAATCGGTGCGTGCCGAATACGATGCACGCGGCCGTCGGCGCCTGGTGCCCACCGGCGAGCCGGATCGCCTGGTCGAATGCGACGACGTGCTGGTCGCGGTCGGCCAGGAGAACGCCTTCCCGTGGATCGAACGCGACTGTGGCATCGACTTCGACGAGCACGGCATGCCGGTGGTCGACAAGGTCACCTTCCGCTCGTCCCACCCGCGCGTGTTCTTCGGCGGCGATGCAGCCTTCGGCCCGAAGAACATCATCTGGGCGGTCGCCCACGGCCACGACGCCGCGGTGTCGATCGATCGCCTTCTCGAAGGCGAGTCGCTGGAAGACCGGCCGCCGCCCGGGGTGTCGATGATGTCGCAGAAGATGGGCATCCACGAGTGGAGCTACGACAACGCGGTGGCACCCGAGGCGCGCTTCAAGGTGCCGTGGGCCGATGCGCAGGTGGCGCTGGCGAGCATCCGCATCGAGGTCGAGCTGGGCTTCGACGCGGCCACCGCCTTCAAGGAGGCGCAGCGCTGCCTGAACTGCGATGTGCAGACCGTGTTCGCGCCGAAGGCCTGCATCGAATGCGATGCCTGCGTCGACATCTGCCCGATGGACTGCATCACCTTCACCCCCGATGGCGAAGAGGCCGACCTGCGCCAGCGCCTGACCGCCCCGGCGCTCAACCTCGCGCAGGCGCTCTACGTGCAGGATGGCCTGAAGACCGGCCGGGCGATGGTCAAGGACGAGGATGTCTGCCTGCACTGCGGGCTGTGCGCCGAGCGCTGCCCGACCGGCGCCTGGGACATGCAGAAGTTCCTCTACAAGAAGACGCAGGCGGGCCCGGGGTGCCGCGGAGCGAATGAAACCGAGCGGAGAGCCGCCTGATGGACACGTTGGTGCCGAACCTGCAGGAATCCAGGGAAAAGCCGCGCATCGAGGCGGTCAACGACCTGGTGGTCAAGTTCGCGAACGTGAACGGCTCCGGGTCCGCCTCGGCGAACGAGCTGTTCGCGCGCGCGATCCTGCGCATGGGCGTGCCGGTCTCGCCGCGCAACATCTTCCCGTCGAACATCCAGGGGCTGCCGACCTGGTACGAGGTGCGCGTGACCGAGGCGGGCTGGCTCGGCCGCCGCGGCGGCGTCGACATGATGGTCGCGATGAACCCGCAGACCTGGGACCAGGACCTGAAGGAGATCGAGCCTGGCGGCTACCTGTTCTACGACGCGACCAAGCCGCTGCCGCCGGAGAAGTTCCGCGACGACGTGCATGTGATCGGGGTGCCGCTGACCGCGATGACCAACGCACGCTGGAGCGTGCCGCGCGAGCGCCAGCTGCTGAAGAACATGGTCTGCCTCGGTGCGCTGGCCGCGCTGCTCGATATCGACCTGGCCGAGTGCGAGAAGCTGGTCGGAGAGCAGTACAAGGGAAAGGAAAAGCTGCTGGCGCCGAACATCGAGGCGTTGCGGCTGGGCCGGGACTGGGCGCGCGAGAACCTGGCCTGCCCGCTGGGCATCCGGGTGAGCCGGGCCGACAACGTCGGAGACCGCATCTTCATCGACGGCAACTCGGCCGCGGCGCTGGGGGCGGTCTACGGTGGCGCGTCGGTCTGCGCCTGGTACCCGATCACGCCGTCCTCGTCGCTGGCCGAGTCCTTCCTCGCCTACTGCGGCAAGTACCGGGTCGATCCTGAGACAGGGCGCCACCGCTACGCCGTGGTGCAGGCAGAGGACGAACTGGCCTCCATCGGCATGGTGGTCGGTGCCGGCTGGAACGGCGCGCGTGCATTCACCGCCACCTCCGGCCCGGGCATCTCGCTGATGACCGAGTTCATCGGGCTCGCCTACTTCGCCGAGATCCCGGCGACGATCATCAACGTGCAGCGCGGCGGCCCGTCGACCGGCATGCCGACGCGGACCCAGCAGGCCGACGTGCTGGCCTGTGCGTATGCCTCGCACGGCGACACCAAGCATCCGCTGCTGTTCCCGATGGATCCGAACGAATGCTTCGAGATGACCGCGCAGGCACTCGACCTCGCGGACCGCCTGCAGACGCCGGTGTTCGTGATGACCGACCTCGACATCGGCATGAACCAGCGCCTCACCGCGCCGTTCGCCTGGGACGATTCACGCGGCTATGACCGCGGCAAGGTGATGACGCACGACATGCTCGAGGCGGGGCGCGATTTCGGCCGCTACCTCGACGTGGACGGCGACGGCATTCCGTTGCGCACCTATCCGGGCACGCATCCGACCAAGGGCGCGTTCTTCACCCGCGGCACCACGCGTGATTCCTATGCGCGCTACTCCGAGGCCGGGCACGACTACCTGTACAACGTGCAGCGCCTGCTGCGCAAGTTCGACACGGCACGGTCCATCGTGCCGGCACCGATCGCGCGCAAGGCGTCGAAGGCCACCCGCGTCGGGGCGATCTACTACGGCTCGACGACCCCGGCGATGGACGAGGCGATCGTCGCGCTCGAGGCGCTCGACCTGCAGGTCGACCTGCTGCGGGTGCGTGCGTTCCCGTTCGCCGATGCCGTGAACGAGTTCATCGAGTCGCACGACCTGGTGTTCGTGGTCGAGCAGAACCGTGATGCGCAGCTGCGCACGCTGCTCGTGAATGAACTCGACATCGACCCTGCGAAGCTGATGCGCGTGCTGCACTACGACGGCACGCCGATCACCGCGCGCTTCATCACCCGAGCGATCGGCGACCACCTGCGTGCGATCGGCGGCCGGCCGGCCCCTGTACCGTCGGCCCCTGCCGCCCGCGCCTGAGGAGACTTCCATGACCTATCTCGCGAAGCCGAAACTGCACCATCCATCGCTCGAGCGAAACCGTGTCGGCTACCTGCGCCGCGACTACGAGGGAAAGATCTCGACGCTGTGCGCCGGCTGCGGCCATGATTCCATCTCGGCGGCGATCATCCAGGCCTGCTGGGAGCTCGACATCGAGCCGCACCGGGTGGCCAAGCTGTCCGGCATCGGTTGCTCGTCGAAGACGCCCGACTACTTCCTCGGCAACTCGCACGGCTTCAACACCGTGCACGGCCGGATGCCTTCGGTACTGACCGGCGCCAACCTCGCCAACGGCGACCTGCTGTACCTCGGCGTGTCGGGTGACGGCGATTCCGCTTCGATCGGCCTGGGCCAGTTCGCGCACGTGATGCGACGCGGGGTCAACATGACCTACATCGTCGAGAACAACGGCGTGTACGGGCTGACCAAGGGCCAGTTCTCGGCCACCGCCGACCAGGGGTCGAAATCCAAGCGCGGCGTGGCCAACACCGACTCCCCGATCGACATGGCCAGCCTGGCGCTGCAACTGGGCGCCACCTTCGTCGGCCGCAGTTTCTCGGGCGACAAGGCACAGCTGGTGCCGCTGATCAAGGCGGCCATGGCGCACCAGGGTGCCGCGTTCATCGACGTGGTCAGTCCGTGTGTTGCGTTCAACAACCACGCCGGCAGCACGCGCAGCTACGACTTCGTGCGTGAGCACAACGAAGCGGTGAACCGGCTCGACTTCTGGCCGTCGCGCGAGGCGATCACCGCCGACTATCCGCCGGGCGAGGCGATCGACATCACCCAGCACGACGGATCGGTGATGCGCCTGCGCAAGCTCGATGCCGGCTACGACCCGACCGACCGGGTGCGGGCGATGAACCTGATCCAGACGCGGTCGGCCCAGGGCGAGGTGGTGACCGGACTGCTCTATGTCGATCCGGACCCGGAGGACCTTCATCGCCACCTGAACACGGTGGAGGCGCCGCTGTTCACGCTGGGCGCGGCGGAGCTGTCTCCGGGCGCGGCGACGCTGGCGGCGATCAACGCCGCGTTGCGCTAGGCGGTCTTTCGCCGGTCGGCGAACACCTTCCGGAACTTGGCGACCTTGGGCGCCACCACGTACTGGCAGTAGGGCTCGTGCCCGTGCTGCACGAAGTATTCCTGGTGGTAGTCCTCGGCGATCCAGAACTTCGAAGCCGGGCTGACCTCGGTGACGATCGGTGCCGGGAAGATCTTCTTCCGGGCGAGTTCGGCGATGAAGGCCTCGGACTCGCGCTTCTGTTCATCGTCATGGTGGAAGATCGCAGAGCGGTACTGCGGGCCGACATCATTGCCCTGGCGGTCCTTCGTCGTCGGGTCGTGGATGGTGAAGAACACCGCGAGGATGTCCCGGAAGCCGACCTTTGCCGGATCGAAGGTGACCTGGATCACTTCGGCATGGCCAGTGCCTGCGCCGCATACCTGGGCATAGGTGGGCCGGTCGACATGCCCGCCCATGTATCCTGATTCGACCGATTCGACACCGATCAGGTCGTCGAAGACGGCTTCGAGGCACCAGAAGCATCCGCCTCCGAGCGTGGTCACCTGCATCCCGGGTGGGGTCATCGCCGTGTCGTTCATTCTGTGGATGGACTCCGTGGGTGTCAGTAGGCGGCTGGCCGATCGCGCGCCGGGCCGAACCATGAACGGACGCAGGCCAGCGCGAGTGCCTGCGTTGCATCGACCACCGGCAGTGGATCGGGTCGGCGCATTGCCGCATGGGCCAGGGGCAGTTCGGTGCAGCCCAGCAGCACGCAGTCGATGATCTCATCATCGCGACCCTCCCGCGCGGCGCAGGCGGCCGACGAAGCCAGTGCGTCGATCGCGGCGCCGATGAGTTCTCCCGCGGCGTCGAGTCGGAACGCCTTCACTGCCTCGATCGCCGGGTCGATGCAGCGGCGCTGGAGGTCTTCATCATGCGGCAGCACGCGGTACCCTGCCGCGGCGAGACGGGGCGCGTAGAAACCGGCGCGATGGGTGCCGCGCGTGGCGAGCAGCGCCACGCGCGCGTTGCGTGCTGCCTGCCCGACGGTGCTGCCGGACGATGTCATGGCTTCGGCCACGGCCTCGGCGGCGGCGTCTGCGATATGCAGGATCGGCAGGCCGCCGGCCTCGACCAGTTCGTCGTACCAGTAGTGCGCGGTGTTGCAGGCGATCGCCACCCGGTCGACGCCGCAGCCGGCCATCCGGCGCACCGCATCGGCCAGCATCGGCAGCGGAGAGTCGCCACGACGTTCCATCGCCGCCAGCCGGTCAGGCACCTGGGGCACCGACCAGAGCAGCACCGGGATGTGGTCCTCGTCGCGGGTGGCGGGCGTGGCCCGGACGAGCTTGGCCACGAAGTCGACGCCGGCGAGCGGGCCCATGCCGCCCAGCACGCCGAGCAGGGGCGCAGCCGCACCGATGCCCCGGGAATCGGGCTGCGCAAGCATCACACGGCGGGGCGCTGGGATCTGCATGGTGGGGAGCATACCGAATCGTCCGCGCCACGCGTACGGCCCGCGCTGCGTCCGGGGTGCCTGTGACGTCGAGCGCCGCCTTGCTCGGTTATCATCCGTCCCCTCTGCGTGATCCGACTGTGATAGCCACGATGTCCACGAAACTGCCTGCAGCCGAACATCTCGTCCAGAACTGGACCGTGAAGAAGCCCCTTGCGCGCTCGCGCGGCGGCATCGTCGCGTCCCAGAATCGCATCGCCGCGCAGGTCGGCGCGCGCGTGCTGGCCGACGGCGGCAACGCGGTCGATGCGGCGGTCGCCACCGGCTTCTCGCTGGCCGCCTGCGAGCCGTGGAACAGCGGCCTGGGTGGCATCGGCTTCATGATGGTGTACATCGCGGCGGAAGACCGGGTGTACGTGATCGACTTCGGGCCGAAGTCGCCCGGCCGCGTCGACCTCGCCGACTACCCGCTGACCGGTGGCACCACCACCGACCTGTTCACCTGGCCGGCGGTCAAGGACGATCGCAACGTGCATGGTCCGTGGTCGTTCGCGATTCCCGGCCATGTCGACGGCCTCGGGCTGGCGCTCGAGAAGTTCGGCACCCGCAGCTTTGCCGCGATGATGGCGCCGGCGATCGAAGTCGCCGAGCAGGGCATCGCGGTGGACTGGTACCTCACGCTGAAGATCGCGACCGCCGCGCGCGACCTGCAGCGCTATCCGTCGACGCGTGCGATCTGGATGCCCGACGGCCTGCCCCCGGTCACCCCGGCGGGTTCCGACCTGGCCCGGCTGAAGCTCACCGGGCTGGCCGAGACGATGCGCACGCTGGCGAAGAATGGCCGCCGCGATTTCTACGAGGGGGAGATCGCCCGCTCGATCGCGGCCGATACGCGCCAGCTGGGCGGCATCCTCGATGCCGATGACCTGGCCGGCTTCCATGCGCGCTTCCTCGAGCCGCTCGAGATCGACTACCGCGGTGCGCGCCTGGCGCTCGCGCCCGGACTCACCGCCGGTCCTTCGATGGCGCGCGTGCTGCAGCAACTGGTCGACCAGAAGTTCGTCAAGGGGCCGCCGACCGCCGACAGCTTCGTCGCCTATGCACAGGCCCTGCGCGAGGCCTACAGCGACCGTCTCGCGACCATGGGCGAGGCGACGGTGGATATCGTCGAGCAGGCCGAGGCGCGGTCGCCCTCTTGCACCACGCACCTGAACGTGGTCGACCGGGACGGCAACATGGTCGCGCTGACGCAGACGCTGCTGTCGGTGTTCGGCAGCCGCGTGGTGCTGCCGACCAGCGGCATCCTGATGAACAACGGCATCAACTGGTTCGACCCGCGGCCGGGCAAGCCGAACTCGCTGGCGCCGAACAAGCGCGCGCTGACCAACATGTGCCCGGTGATCGCGCGCAAGAACGGCAAGCCGTGGTTCGCGATCGGCGCCTCGGGTGGCCGCAAGATCATGCCGGCCGTGATGCAGCTCACCTCGTTGATGGTCGACCACGGGCTCGACCTCGAGAAGGCGTTCCACCAACCGCGCATCGACGCCAGCGGCAACGACCATGTCGGGGTCGATCCGCGACTGCCGGCCGGCGTGCGCAAGGCGCTGGCGGCGCGCTTCCCGGTGAAGATGACCGAACTCGTGGTGTATCCGACCAATTTCGCCTGCCCGAGCGCGGTGCTCAAGGACCCGGTCACCGGCAACCACTTCGGCGCGACCGACGTGCTGTCGCCATGGTCGGGGGCGGTCAGCGAAGAGGAAGTCTAGGACCGGCGCCTGGCGTCTTCGGCCACCGCTGCGGGCGCCACCCCGAGCAGGGCAGTGCGCAGCGCCGCCAGTGCTGCAAGCGGGCGGCTGCGGCCGCGGTGAATCAGGAACACCGGGCTCGCCGGCAGCGGCGGGTCGACCTCGACGATGCGGATGCGGCCTGCCCTGCACATCGCCTCGGCCGCGGTCGCCGGTGCCAGGGTGAGCAGCGAACCTTCGGCGGCCAGCTCGATGTTGGACGCATACACCGCCGATTCCACGCGCGGCAGCGGCGGCAGCAGGCCGGCTGCGGTGAACGCGCTGTCGATCAGCTCGCGGGCGAAGCTGCCGCGGGCCGGAAGCGCCCAGTCGCGCGCATGCAGGGAAGCCAGCGGCACCGGCTGCGCCGTCGAAGCCGGAGGCGTGCGCCGACCGCGGACCGGTGCCGCACGCTCGACGATGACCGTGCCCTCGTCGAACAGGCGCTCGAACACGAGGTCGGCGATGCGCGCCGATCCCGGCCCGCCCGGTTGCAGCACCTCGCGCCCGATCGCGGCATCCAGCGTGCCCTCGGCCACCGAGGCGAGCAGTTGCGCCGCAGGCGCCTCCTGGACGCTGACGCGCAGCGAGGGCTCGTCGGCCAGCAGCCGTGCCAGCACCCTGGGCAGCAGCGCCTGCATCGCGCGCGGGATCGTCCCCAGGCGCAGCAGGGGCCGCCCTTCGTCGGCGGCGCTGTCGTCGATCGCATCGATCTCCGCCAGTGCGATCGACAAGCGCTGGATGAACAGCCGGCCGAAGCCGGTGGGTAGTGCACCGCGCCGGTCGCGCGAGAACAGTGGCTGTCCGATCGCGTTCTCGGAGGCACGCAGCAGCATCGAAGCGGCCGGCTGGCTCACGCCCAGCGAGCGCGCTGCCCGGTGGACCGAGCCGTGGCGGGCGACGGCCTCGATCAGCCGCAGTTGCCGCACCGACAGCTGGCTGGTCGCGCGGCGCAGGTCGAGGTTTCCGGTGGTCATGGCATTAGGATAAGGCTGACGGTTCATTGGATCGTAAAATGTGATTATTTACCTTATCTATCGCTTCGACTAGCCTTGCGCATCCCGAAAACTGCATGACAGGACCGCCCACCATGTCCATCGCCACCCCTGCCGGCGACACCCTCGCCGCCGACGTCCCGGGCGTGCGTCCCGTGAAAGGCGACGGCGCCTATCGCTCGTTCACCCTGCGCCCGCTGTCCACCGCCCTCGGCGCTGAAGTGTCGGGCCTGGATCTGTCCGCGCCGCTCGATGCCGCCACCGTCGCCGAACTGCGCGCGGCCTGGCTCGACCACCTGGTGCTGCGCTTCCGTGGCCAGGTGCTCTCCGATCCGCAACTGCTCGCGGTGTCGTGCCACCTGGGCGAACTCGACCCGCCGGGTCCCAACCCGTACGGCGCGCCGTTCAACCCGGCGCATCCGGAGATCAACGTGATCTCGAACATTCGAGATGGCGACCGGCCGCTGGGCAACCTCGGCGACGGCGAGGCGGTGTGGCACCAGGACATGACCTACATCGAGCAGCCGCCGATGGCCTCGATGCTGTACGCGCTCGAAGTGCCGCCAAGCGGCGGCGATACCTACTGGGCGAACCTGCACCTCGCGCTGGAGACGATGCCGGTGCCGCTGCGGCGCCGGATCGAGGGCCGCAGCGCGGTGCACGACTCGACCTTCAACAGCGCGGGCATCATGCGGCGCGGCATGAAGGAGGTGACCGATCCGCGCGAGGCACCCGGTGCGCGCCACCCGCTGGTCGTGATCCACCCCGACACCGGCCGCGAGACGTTGCTGCTCGGCCGGCGCCGGAACGGATATATCCTTGGCCTGTCGCTGGCCGAAAGCGAAGCCCTGCTCGACGAGCTCTGGGCGCACGCCTGCCAGCCGCAGTTCGCCTTCCGCCAGGAGTGGAAGGTGGGCGACGTGATCCTCTGGGACAACCGGTCGACGTTGCACCGGCGCGATTCGTTCGATGCCGCCAGCCGGCGCCGGATGCATCGCACCCAGATCAAGGGCGCGGTGCTCAGGGCCGCTGCCTGAGCGCAGGCCTGCAGCAGCAAGACCAGGGCAAGCCCGGCAGCAGACCGGTGACCCATGACACGACGACAGCAAGGGAGGACGCGATGACCCGTGAAGCTTCGAAGGCTGCAACTGCAGCATCCGCCACCGCGGGCCGCGGCCGCGATTTCCGCATCGAGCGCATCGAGGCCTTCGGCGTCGCGGTGCCGCTGGTGGGCGAGGGCTTCAAGAATGCCTACACCACCAAGAAGGTGCAGAAGAGCGTGATCGTGCGCATGACCTCGGCCGGTGGCGCGATCGGCCTGGGCAACATCGATCCGTCGCCGGGCTATTCCGAGGAGACGGTCGAGGCGTCGCTGGCGGTGATCCGCAACGTGCTGGCGCCGGCCGCGACCGGCACGGATGCGTCCAACGTGCATGTACTGCTCGACCGGATGGACGCGGTGCAACCGGCCTTCCTCGATGCCAAGGCAGCGATCGAGATGGCCTGCACCGACCTGGTCGCCCGCGCCTGCGGGCTGCCGGTGCACACCTGGCTCGGCGGTGCGGTGCGCGACCGGGTGTCGTTCAACGCCTGGATCGGCATCCTGCCACCGGACGAGGCGGCCGCCGAGGCCAAGCGCTGGTACGACCGCGGCTTCCGTTCGGCGAAGATCAAGGTCGGGGGCGGCATCGAGGCCGACCGCGACCGGGTGCTCGCGGTGCGCGCGGCCGTCGGCGACGGCATGCAGCTGCGCATCGACGCCAATGCCGGCTACACGGCCGACGAATCGATCCGCCTCGCGCACATGGTCGCCGGTGCGAAGCTGCAGCTGTTCGAGCAGCCGGTGCCGGCCGACGACCTCGCCGGCATGGCGCGGGTGCGGCGCGAAGGCGGCGGCGTCCCGGTGATGGCCGACGAGTCGGTGCTCGACCATGCCAGCCTGCTGGCGATCATCCGCGCCGATGCGGCCGACCTGGTGAAACTCAAGGTGATGAAGCAGGGCGGTTTCCTGCGCGCGCGCAGGATGCTCGAGACGGCATCTGCGGCCGGGCTGCGCGTGGTGATCGGCCACGGCTTCGGCCTGGGCGTGAACACCGTCGCCGAGATCATGATGGCCGCCACCAGCGACGCGGTGATCGATGGCCTGGAGTGCGTCGGTCCGCTGAAGACCGCCGACGACATCGTCACCTGCAAGCTCGACCTCACCGCCGGTTCGATCCCGCTGCCCGGCGGACCGGGACTCGGCGTCGAACTCGATGCCGACAAGATGGCCGAATACCGTTTCGATTGACCCACAGGACCCTGCACACATGACCCTGCCATCCACTGCCCTGGAAGAACTCGAACGCCGCCGCGAAAAGGCCCGTGCCATGGGCGGCCCGGCCAAGCTCGCCAAGCGCAAGGCCTCCGGCCAGCTCAATGCCGAGGAGCGGCTTGCGCTGCTGGTCGATGAAGGCACGTTCCGCGAGTCGGGCCTGCTCGGTGAATCGGGCGTGTTCGAATCCGACCGCGGCAAGACGCCGCGCGACGGCAAGGTGGTCGGCTTCGGCAAGGTCGGCGGGCGCGAGTGCGGGGTGGTGATCAACGACTTCACGGTCAAGGGTTCGTCGACTTCGTCCACCAACTCGAAGAAGATGGGCCATGTCCGCCGCACCACCATCGAGTGCGGCATGCCCTTCATCCACATCGGCGAGTCGACCGGCGCGCGCATGCCCGACACGATGGGTTCGAAGGGCATGGGCAACCTGCTCGGCAACGATCCGCACCAGTTCCGGCGCACCCGCGACAATCCGTGGGCGGCTGCGGCGCTCGACACTGCGTTCGGGTCTTCGGCCTGGATGTGCTGCTGCGCGGATTTCGCGGTGATGCGCAAGGGTTCGATCATGGCGGTATCCAGCCCGAAGCTGGTGTCGATCGCCATCGGCGAGAAGGTCGACCTGGAAGCGCTCGGTGGCTGGCGGCTGCATGCCGAGACCACCGGGCTGATCGACCGCGTGGTCGACACCGATGCCGAGGCGATGGACGCGATCAAGCGCTTCCTTTCCTACATGCCCAGCCACAATGGTGAACTGCCGCCGGTGGCCGAGGTGTCGCCCGGTTCCGGCGAAGGCCAGGACCGGATCCTTGGTCTGTTGCCGGAAAAGCGAACCCAGGTCTACGACATCCGCAAGATCCTCGAGGTGATCGCCGACCAGGGCTCGATGTTCGAACTCAAGCCGCGCTTCGGCAAGTCGGCGGTGGTCGCGCTGGCCCGGCTCGGCGGCAAGGTGGTCGGCCTGATCGCGAACAACCCGGCCGCCTCGGGCGGTGCGCTCACCGTCGATGCCATCCGCAAGATCCTCGACTTCACCGTGATGTGCGATTCGTTCAACATCCCGATGGTGCGCTTCATGGACACGCCCGGCTTCGTCGTCGGGCTGGAGGCAGAGCGCCGCGGCGCGCCCGGCTTCATCATGAACTTCATGAACGCCACCTCGCTGGTGAGCGTGCCGACGATCACCGTGCTGGTGCGCAAGGCCTACGGGCGCGCCTATGTCGCGATGGGCGGCGGGCGCAACAACGACGAGCTGATCGCCTGGCCCACGGCCGAGATCAGCTTCATGGACCCGGCCGCCTCGACCCAGATCGTGCACGGCGTGTCGCCCGGGCAGCCCGGATGGGACGAGGCGTTCGCGCACATCTCGCAGGACAGCGAGGTGTGGGACATGGCGTCGATGTACGCAGTGCAGAACGTGGTGCAGCCGCAGGAGACGCGCGACCACCTGATCGGCATGCTCGACGTCTATCGTCGGCGGCGCACCGGCGGCATCGGCCAGCACCTGATGCGCACCTGGCCGACGAGCTTCTGACCATCATGGCGAAGATCGATTTCGAAGGCCTGCTCGCGCAGGCACGCAGCGACGGACGAAGCAGCCTGTCCGAACCGGAAGC